>NZ_JBXWQH010000015.1:0-123789 GCF_059612275.1 Ruegeria sp. CDSA034 | reverse complement strand
TCTGATGGTTACGATGAGCCTGAAATCCTCCGCTACGCAATCAACCTAGTCTGTTCCATGGGTGCTGATGGCGGACAGAATAGCTCCCATGTCAGGCTCAGCTTATTTGGCAGATCATCGTGCGGATAGCTCAGCACAGCACCGAACATAGCGGTGTTTCGTTCTGTGATCTGTTGAGCATCCAGAACCTTTAAACCTTGCAAGTTCAATTCGACCTGTTCCACCCGAATACTTACAGGATGACGGCGCACACCATCGACAACCAAAGGATTGCTGCTTGCCAACACCTGCGCCGCAGCCTCTTTGATACTTGCAAGTTCCGTAGCGCTCAGGCTTTGTGCGTTGCCCAAACTAAGTTCAGTCCACGCTTCGAGATCACGCTGGCGAAAGACGATCTCGTGCCGGACCTCCTTTGGTTCAACTGATATGAAAGACGTAATTGGCGCAGAACCATGGCGGGCAATCACCCTGTTCTCGAATGCGGTGTACCAAGGGTCATCCCAGTCCAAAGCCAGCGTCTCGGTGGACGAAAGATAGCGATAGTCATTGATTGCGGTTTCGCCGTGCCATGACAGGAAGCCCATCGTAACCAGGGTCGTGCCATTGTCATTTTTGGGGGGCGCGAAGGAGATGCGTTCGGGCCGGCCAGCAAACGGGTATTCAAGCTCAGCGTATATGACTTCAGATGTACGAGGGGCTGGTATCGGTGGTTCCGGCATGCCAGCAGTGCGAATTGGCATCGGGCGGTCTTTTCGTAGCCTGAGCCCCACCGTTTCAACGGTTGGTTCTAAGGCTGTCTCGCCGATCTTCACAACAAGTGCAGACATCGGATTTTCTGCAAGCAGACCGGGGTTCAACGAATCCGCTGCGTCCTCGACTTCGGTCGGAAGGAAGGCGGCATAGTCCTTTAGGTCAATTTCCAATAACACCCGGACGCGATCTTCGAAAACCCGAATCTCGGCGAAGTTGGGAGCGCTTTCAGCGCCATTTGTATTGAGATAGTCCGCCTGCACCGCCCCAACGCATAGCACTAACGTTCCCGTGATCACCGACGCGCGTTGTAAGAGGCGGGCGGGGGCCGCCGCAAAGGCGGCCCAATCCAGTTTAAGTCTCATCTGAGCCATCCTCAGTCAGGCAGCGGAATGTCCGTGCCGAACATCTCGTTGGTTTCGGTGTAGATTTCCTCGATCAATGGGGTGAACACTTCGCGCCCTTGTGTGATGAAATCGCTAAACCCGACTTTGTCTTCCGGATTGGCTGGCAATTTCTCGGTCACTGAGGGCAATGGCCAGACGTCTTCGTTGACCACGGCCATACGAACCCGGATATCGTCTTTCGTGATGTTCCAGACCATGTAGTCGGTGGCCAATGACAATGGGCCGTCATAAGTCTTGCGTATTTGCTCTTCAACAATCGACGAGGTGTCGAAGTCGTTGAAGAAGTGATACGCCACAGCCATACGCGGCTCGGTCATCGACATCACTTTGCCCATCATGGAAGGCTCGGTGTGTACCTGAGTTCCCACGTTCAGGGCATCCTCCACCGGCCATTTCTGCTTGGTCACCAAAAGCTCCGGGGGCAAAAAGCTTTCGTGGATCGAGATGTCTGCACCCTTGGTATACTCGATGTACCACTTGTTAGGGTACGTATCGCTGGTAAAGGCGAACACCAGGTCGTTCCATTCCAGCGTATAGCTGACGGAACCATCCAGCGCGTGCACCGCAGGCATTGTGCGGATGATCACGTCATTCTCATCGTAGATGATCTCGTTTTCGAGCTTGTAGTCGAATTCGTTCATCTCGATTTCAAGGCCAAGGGTGTTCACATTGCCAAGTCGCGACGCGGAGTCCCACGTCATCATCTGCTTCATACCCTCGACCGCGTGTGCGGTTCCAAGTTCAGGAGATGGGCCGCTCGGCCCCCAGACGCGCAGAGGCCTTTGACGGTTGCCGATGACGCCACCGACCCAAAGAGCATCCAGATCGCCGATGTGATCCGCGTGCAGGTGTCCAATGAACACCTTGTCGAGGTAGTCATAGGGGATGGCTAACCCGCTCAGGCGCTCAGCTGAACCAGTTCCGATGTCAAAAATGAACTTGTCACCATTGCCAAGTTCAACGAGGAAGCAGGCTGCTGCCTGTGCCGGGCGCGCATTCGGCATTCCGGTGCCACAGGCGGTCACCCGCATCTCATCCTCCCCAAGGTCTTCTGTACCTGGGTAGTACACATCCCGTTCAACCAAAGCCTTCACGGGGGAAAAAGTTGGTGCTGCTTCTTGGGCGTGAGCCGCAGATGGAAACAGGATTTGCTCTGCCACCTCCTCGGCGACTTTCGCGGTTTCTTTGGGCGCAATGACCCATGCGCCAAAGGCAAGACCTGCTACGAACACCGTGGAAAGTCTCAAAACTGCTTTTCTTCGTTTCATGAATACGGCTCCTCCAATCCATTGATGAGGCATCGTTCGCTCGGCGTATGGTTTGCCGAGTGAATTCAGTGGGTTCATGATCAGAAAGAAATTCACTTAATGTAATGTATTCACTGTGATTCAGGGGTGATTCACGTATAGTGAGTTGACCTATTGTTCTGTTGCAGGGACCAAATTTGGATCAGACGCATTCAATCGAAAAAGCCAGAACTGTCGCCGACGCAGACGTGCGCTCGGCATTGGATCGCGTGTTGAACAACGAGATGTTTTCACAAAGCGAGCGTCTGAGCAGCTTCCTAACTTACATCGTTGAAGAAGCACTCGCCGGGCGTGGAGATGCCATACGGGGCAAGACAATTGCGCAGGATGTCTACGAGCGCGCGCCGCAGGAAGGCAGCGACCCCGAGAATATCGTCCGGGTCCATGCTCGCCAATTACGTCAGAACTTGGCGATGTACTACGAGACTGAGGGCCGTCGTGATCCCGTACGGATACACTTGGACAGTGGCGGATATTGTCCGAGGTTTGAGCATGTAGATTTACCGATATCCAAGACACCCATGCCGCGACGGACATCATTCCTTTTGATGGCATCGGTTTTCGTTATCGGCGGCGCTTTGGGCGGCATGATTGCCCACTCAACCTTCAAACAACCAGTTACAGACCCAACGGTTGAGGATGCAAGCGACGACAGACAAGCACAGCTGACGCGACAGGCTGTCATGGAAAAATCCGCAGCATCTTTACAGGCTGTGAACTTTGCCGAACAGGCACGTGGCATGATCTTTCCTATCTTTGATCGACCACGACAGGAACTAATCAACAGCGTTTTTCAGCATGTCATAGAAACCGACCCAAACTACTTCGGCGGATATGCAGGTGCAGCCCAGACCCTTGCGACATTGGCTATACTGTCACCACGTGGACCCATCAGGGACGAGTTCGCTACACAGGCGGAAGCGATGGTACAAAAGGCCGTCACCTTTGGTCCGACCGAGCCTTGGGTTCAATCTGCCAAAGCATGGGTTGAGGTAGCTAAGGGCGACTATGACACCGCATACCACCTTTCATCTCGAGCCAAAGAAATGTCTGCGCAGGACGGGCACATATTGGATTTTCACGGGGCGGTCTCACTTTTCTCAGGGCGGTTCGACGATGCGATAGAAGCGGCGGACCGTTCGTACCTTAAGGGTCGGAGCAATCAGCGATTTGCGAGCCGCAACATTTTCGGCGCGGCCAACTACCACCTTGGAAATTATGAAAAGACGCTGGAAGGCTTTGAGGCCGCTACCGCCTTTGGCGACCCGGTAAGCGCGCCGTCATTGGCCTATCAGGCCGCTGCTTTGCAGAAACTGGGGCGGAGTTCGGAGGCTTCCAGAAAACTGCAAGAGCTCGAACGCAGTTGGCCCAACGCGCCACTCGACGTCATGTTCTACGGCATTTATCAAAACGCCGAACTTGCCGAAGAACTGCTTGCGCCACTTGAAGAGCTTGGCTGGGTACCGAAAGCAGAGAAAGTTGGCGCCAACGAGGCAAACGCAGATTGATAGTGTTGAAGTTGGCTGGAGCCATCGACGTCATTTATTCGTTCATTTGTTCCTGTCGGGTCGGAGGCGGACGTCTGCCTCAATGGGCTACGCCGCAGCATTACTGAGCAATGTTGGAGGTCTGCTTTGGGCCGTTCGTTTAACTATGTTAAGTCCGGTTTCTGCGCATCGCAGACCATCGCGCCCTGAGCACCACTGGAAACTTTGGGCTCGAAGCGGTCGTTCGCTGCACTTGGCATGAGCGGCTGATTTTGAGCGCGAAGCAGGCGTTGTTCTTTTTAAACGACGTAGCCGCTTTTTTGTTTTGTCCGCGCTACGCCGCCCGCTCCTTGAAGCTGACAGACTTAGCGATTACATACCAATCGCGGGCGGACAGCCCGCAATTCCCCCAAACATGATAACGCTCGTCTGCCGAGCCTTGCCCGTAAGTCGCGGAAGACCGCCGGGGTATGGACCGCCCGAGACATGCTTGCGACCGGTGCGAATGGTCTGGGTCTAGCGCCGATCCACTGATGAGCCTAAGGCAGGGCGAAACCAACAGCATCCAGAGCGTCACGAAAATTGTGATCACCAACCCCGCCTTGGGGTGGTCGCCGGTGGCAACAGCCAACGGGATGCGCATCAACATGATGAATAGGAGAAATCACATGGAGCAAGATATCCAACTTGAAGCTGCCGCAGCAAGGCACATCGTCTTGATCGCTATGGCCTACTGTGAAGCCCAAACAGCAACGAGCGGCGAGGAAAGCCCGATTGTGCATGACCGGCAGTGGCAGGCCTGCTGTGGTGTCGCTGCGCGTTTCCTGAGCGATCCTGAAGCTATGACACCGCAACTCTGCCACCATGAATGGCGGCTCAGCCAAATGCGGCACAGTCATCCGCAGTTCTGGCCTGCTGCCACATCTCGCACTTGGGATGAACTCGACCCGATGGACCAGTATGTCGAACGGGCTGGTTTGGCAGCAATGCGTCAGGCACTGGACGAAACTCGGAGGTTCTCGCGGGGTCGCACCGCGGCGCTGCAATGAACGTCGGACGTTGAAAAGCAGCATTATGCTTGATGTGCGCAACAGAACATATACCGACGGACGAGACATAAAACCTCCCAACCTCCCAACCAAACGCCCGACGGGGAAGTTGGGAGGTTTGATTACTTGTCCGCCCATAAAGAACTGGCCGGCCTAGCTCGTTTGGCCTCTTTACAAGCTGTCCCACTTAAATCAGACCGTCTTGAGGATAGCATTTTCGAACCGAGCGCCTTTGCTATTGGGTCCTGGAACGAGACGGGGCTCTACTTGACGCAAGCGTCGCGCGAAACTGTTACGTGCGGGGATGCGGCCTTCTGGAACACCTTCGGCAGCGCACCATTGGCGAAAATCCAGATATAGGTCTGCAACGGTGACGACCTTGTTTGCCCTGATGGATAGTCTTTCTGCCGCCCACGCACGAACTCGGTCCGCATCCCTCATCCACGCCTCCTTGGCGATGCGTGATGTCATGGGATCCGCCATGCGCCGCGTGGTCAAAAGTTCCGCAGCCGCAACCACGACAAGATGTAGTAGAAGATCCGCCTCGTATTCGATTATGCGATCTGCCAATCCCTCGTCGGCCTGCTCTTCAGAATACGCTTTGTCGAAGACCAGAACCTTGAAGCGGCGCTCAACGCCGCTGTCGATCCCCCCGCTAAATGCGGGCAGCTCATTGCAGATGAACACATGCTGCGCCTTGGGACTGAAATAGAACGGTATGCCGTATGGCAGCCGGGCATGACAGATGTCCCCGGTGATGACCTTTTTTAGCGCGTCGCCTGAAAGATCACGATCCGACGTCTCCTCCGCAACGTTCAGCGCGCACCCGCGCAAAACTGAGACGAAGTAGTCTTGTCCCATCTTGGCTGGCGGCACCGACTGAAGTGCATCCGCTGCGATCAATGATGAGATGACCTTGCGCGTGGTACTTTTTCCTGCGCCGCCCGGCCCAATCCAAATAAGGGCCTGCGGGTGTTTCATTTGCGTGCCGATACCAAGTGCCGCTGCGGCGGCTGTCTGCAGGATCAGCTCAATCCGCGCGCTTTTGTCTTGTTCAGCCCTGTCCAAGTCGAACTCAAGGTTTGGAGCCTCGTGCTGCAGCCGCCTCAAAGTCGTTTTAGCTGAGAACAAACCCGTGAGCAGCTTCATCACGTCGCTTCCCAAAAGTCGCTTCTCAGCATCCTGCACTGGCCATACACCACGTACGGCATGCCGAGCCCGGTGCTTGCGAGCATGTGGTTCGAGCCGTGGGACATATTCACCTGTTGCAACGTCTTGTTCGAACAAAACGAACCCGCTTTCACAGGTGATGCCAACAGGCGCACCTTCAAAAAACCCATTGTCATCGCGTTTGGACATGAGAAGCGACTTGACACTCTGCGCCTTACTGGACGTGATCTTGACCTCGCCAATGCCGTTGGACGGCGTAGGGTAAGTGGCACCGTCAAAGCGCGCGATGGCACGCGTAAGCCGATTGTCGTTGAGAGCAGTCCAAAGCTTGCCATCGTAAATCCAAACTGTGCCCTCAGTGATGACAATGCGACCAAAGAGATCTTCTAGGTTTTCCAGCACACGATCGGCAATCTCTTCGTCGCTACCGCGGAGCAGCTGCTCAACGTTGGACCTTCGCTGCCGCGCGTGGATGCGGTCGGCATCATCCACGGCGGCGGCAACAGCCCGACGTCCCATATCCTGGAGCAGATCGTTCAAATCGGCCTTTTCACCAAGGTTTGACGGTACTGTGACGACATGGACCCGTGCATTTGGGTTTTCTGCCGCCAATTCACGCGCGATCTGGCGGCAGTCCTGCGCTTTGTCGCTGTCGGCAATGATCTCAATCCGACCGGCGTTTGCTCCTATCGTTTCGGGGCGGATGGACCCGAGGCACACCCTGATCTCTGCTGGCCCAGCAAACAATCGGGTTAATCCGGTTTCGATACCTTCGGCGATCGCAATTGTGCCTGTACCCAGTTTGTTTTTGATCCGAACTGAACCATCCCCGATGTAGCCTGCGCTCAGTTTGGTCTTCTTGCCGTTCTCGTCGCGTATCGGTTGCCCATTGCGGTTCAGGATTGTGCCCTGCATGCCAACAATATTTCCATCGTCATCCGTAGCCACCGCCACTAGAGCCGGGTTTTTCTTACCACCCGGTTTGCATTGGAAATCTGGAGCATATCGCAAAGCGTCGTGTTCAAGATCGATCCCAACCAATCCACGGATGTTGCGCAAGTATTCTTCGCCGGGTGAGCCGGCTAAAGGACGTGTCTTCGCAACCTGCTCCTGCACCCATGCGATCTTAGCAGCCTTTTCATCAGATGCCGCGCCGGAGCGTGCTCTTTCCTCCGCTTCTCGCTGCACGGCTTGTTCATCAGTTTCTTCACGGTTCTCCGAGGCCGCCTGTTCTCCCGGTTCCGATTGCTTCTGCTTCCGCCGTCCTTCAAAAACCTTTTCGCCAGTTACGGCTTCAATCTCGCGTACAGCAGCGTTGAAGTCGGCAAGGCCTCGTACCTTCATTAGCGCATCGGTCAGCGAAACCCCTTTTTCGGGCAGGCACGTGCAAAAAATACGATTAGCGTCTGCATCGTAGCGAAATGAAGGGTTCTTATCTTCATGGTCAGGAAACGGGCAGCGCTGATGCTTTTTTCCAGTTTGTGGTTTGGCACCAATGGCGGCGAGGATTTTGTCCGCGTGTGATTCCTCGACGATGCGGAGACGCTCGGTCAAATTTTTCATTGGTCCCCTCATGACCGCCACCGCTGTGTTTCGGTCCGGTATGCTGCAGATTTTGCCTGCATACTTTGTTCCTTTCCTTGGTCTAGGGAGAGCAACAATCATCACTGGCCCCGTTGCGCTCTCCGTGCGGCGGGGTTTCTCCATTCCTATTCCGCTGCCAGATCGGGCGTGTCGATCTTCACAAGCCGCCAGTCGATACCCGCCGCAATTGCGCGGACATGTTCAGCGCGCCAAAAATGCTGGCGACCAATCTGGATGGGTTCCGGCGCATCGCCGCTGTCCACCATACGCAACCACGTGCTTGGCGATCCGGGGAACATGCCCAACGCACCGCTGTGGGTGGAAAGCTGTTTCAGTGTGACGTTCCCTGTTTTCGGGAAGCTGTCGGGGTGGATAGGCATACGGGCGACACTCATGCGGACGCCTGCGTCTGAGGTTCTTCGCCATTGGCTTTTTCAATTGCAGCCCGTGACCGCTTGAAAAAACCTTTCTCCATCATTTCCTGGCCCAGCTTCTCTGCCTTCTTGGCCTCAAGGCCTTCGTAGCTACGAATGATGTCACGGGGATCGTGATCGCCACCAGCTTCTATCCAATTGGTGATGTCGCTGCCGAGATACCGGATTTGTCCCGTGGGAAGGTTCATGAATTTCGGGCCGAGATGGTACTCGCGCCAGTGGTCCAACAGATAGAACTCGTCGTCGCTGAGACCGAGCAGCGCCGCCAGATACCGCTGATCATAAAGACGGTGTGGAACGGGCACTTCGATGTGATCTGACATTGCTAGCCTCCTACAAAAAGATACTGGCAATTCAGATAATGAAAGCAGGGGGGTAAGAACAAACGTTCTAATTTACCCCCCTGATCAGGTGGGTGAGAACACCCCAAGAATGACGTCTTCAACCGTCATTTGGTTGTGTATTCGAGACACTCTTTCAGTGAGTTTCCGGATCATTTCCTGCGCGGCAAAGTTCAGATTGAGGCGGTAGTTCTGATCACTGATATCTGGAGCTTTCAGCGTGGCTTTATGCCACTTGACTACATCGTCACGATCAATCTGCATTACATTTGCAATCAGAGTTCGCGCTTTTTCCACGTTATAGCCTTGCTGATCGATCAGGTACATGACGCCACCCGCAACGCCGCCTTGAAAACCGATTTCCATCGGGTCTTTCGCAGCATTGCCAGCATTCGCTTTGTGCATTGCAGTTGTGCGATCTCTCAGGTGCTTGTCCAGCGCTGGTGACACTATTTCTTCCTGCTCGCGCAAAACATCCAGAATGTCATGCAAGTCGAGAACGTAGGACCATTCGCCAGATTTCACGCGCTCGTTTAAACGTCCACGCAACCAGTCGAAATCTTTTAATACCGTGTCACTCACAACTTTGCCCCCGCAATCAACGGCACCACGATAGCACCGCCCTCCTGAAGCTGAACCAGAAACTGCGAATAAGCTTCCATCATAACGCGGCGCTGGGCGAGGAACGATGTGCGGTCATATGCGCGGCCATGCTGTTCCTTCGATGCGTGGGATAACTGTGCCTCTGCCAGTTTCTCGTCGAACCCGAGATGCTCGGTCACCAATGTGCGCAGCGTTGCCCGCAGGCCATGTGCGTCGGTCTCTCCATCAAACCCGATCCTGCGGATCATGTTCATTGTGGCCGGTTCAGAAACAGGTCCGTTCTCGCTGGCGAATACGTACTCGCGGTGGCCATTGAGCTTGTACATCTCGTTGAGGATTTTGATCACCGCCTCCGTCAGGGGTATGGCGAGCGTGATACCTGTCTTGGTGACAGGGTTGTTCCAGACCCGCTCGCCCATGTTGATGTCCGCCCATCGCATTTTGCGCACCTCACCGGCCCTCTGACCTGTATGTGCGATAATCTGCACCAGAGGTTTGCCCAAAGTGTGATGCGGCCAAGCGTCCAGCGCCTGCAGAAACAGCGCCAGACGTTCTGGCTCAACGATGGCTGGGTGGTGTTTCTTCGGCTGGGGCTTGAACCTGTCGATCACGTTTGCTCCCGGCACGACAGAGATCAAGCCTTCGGCCTCCGCATAGCCTAGAACTTGCCGCAGGATGCGAATGACCCGGCGTGCAGTCTCATGCGATCCACGATCCGCGATCTTGAGCGCAACGGCCTTGATATCGACTGCCGTGATATCCGCGACCACTACAGCCCCCAACAGAGGGATGGCATCCTTTTCGATCCGGTTGCGGGCGCGGACATAAGTCTTCTCTGCCCAGTGTGGACGCTCCTCTGCCAGCCATGCGCGTGCGACACCGGCGAAGGTGGTGTCCGTCAGACCTGACCGAGCCTGTACCCCTGCGCGCATCTCCGCCACGTCGGGGTTGATATTGGTGTCAAGCAAGTTCCTCTGCGCCTCGACGCGCTGGCGCGCGTCCTTGAGGCCGACGGAGGGATAGGAGCCCAAGCTCATCTCACGCTGCTTACCATCGACCCTATAGCGCCAGACCCATGTCCTGCCGCCTTTCGGGTGAACGATCAGCGTCAGGCCACCGCCATCTGCCAGCTTGATCTTCTTGTAGCCGGGTTTCGCAGCCTTGATTTGTTTGTCTGTAAGTTTGGTCATCTTGCATACTTTCTCACTGGCGAACCCCACACAGACCCCCACAATGGGTATTCTGGCAGAGCCCAAGTTTTCTTGGGGGTGAGAAAGACTGGCACGTCAAAAGCCTTATTTACAAAGCCGTGTGACTGCGAGTGAATTCGAACTGAGGAGAAAAATGGTGGAGCCTAGGGGAGTCGAACCCCTGACCTCTTGCATGCCATGCAAGCGCTCTCCCAACTGAGCTAAGGCCCCTTCCAGGTACCGCTGTAGCGGTGGACGGACGTTTATGAGACGACGGCAATGAGCGCAAGTCCAAAAATGGATTATGCGGAAAAGATTCTGCCTCGCATCCGGGGGTGGTTTGAGGCGGCGCAAGGGCCGCCCCGGACCGGTTTTAGCTTTCTTCTTCTGCTGGCATATCGGTGATTTCGTCCAGCGAAACGTCGTCACTGCTGTCGTCATCATCATCCAGCAGATCATCGTCCAGTTCGACGTCGACACTGTCGTCATCGTCCAGAACCAGATCTTCTTCCGACGCATTTTCGCGTGCTTTTGCCGACGCTGCATCTTCCGCATCTGCGGCGATCATCCGGCTCTTGCCGGTTTCAAGCTCCACGATCTCGCCGGTGTAGGGGCTGACGATCGGGTTCTTGTTCAGGTCGTAAAACCGCTTACCGGTGGTCGGGCAAACGCGTTTTACACCCCATTCTTCCTTGGGCATTTCAGATCCCCTTGATATCAGGTGAGTCGTAGTAATGATTCAGGTCACGTGCCACATGCAGCGGGCACTGTCAAAGCCTTTGAGCAGGAGAAACAGGCACATGGGGGACCACGCATTGCCCGGAAAACCGCCGGTGCCGCTAACGTTGCGCAAATCGGCCAGGGCGCGGCGTATCAGCTTGCGAATTTCTCAATTGGACGGGCGGGTTACGCTGACCTACCCTAAAGGTGTCGCAGAATCCGAGGCGCTGAATTTCGCCAAGGTCAAGGAAAACTGGATCCGTGAGCATCTTGAGGACAGACCCAACCCATTGGCCGTGGGATTCGGGCAATCAATCCCCATTGAAGGCAAAGAGAGGCGAATCGTACCGGCAGAGGGCCGACGCGTTCTGCTGCGGGACGCAGAGGTTGCAATCCCCAAAGGGGCCGAAGCCCGGCGATTGGCACGGTTCCTAAAGGAACTGGCGCGGGATCGCCTGACCGAGGCCTGCGACGATTATGCGGCAATGTTGGGCCGACCTTATTCCAGCCTGACCTTGCGCGATACGCGGTCTCGTTGGGGATCGTGCAGTTCAGCTGGTGGTCTGATGTTTTCGTGGCGCCTGATCCTCGCGCCATCGGACATTCTGCATTATGTCGCCGCACATGAGGTCGCGCATCTGGCCGAGATGAACCATTCCCCCGCGTTCTGGGCGCAGGTCGAGCGCCTGTTTGGAAACTGCAAAGCCCAAAGGCGCTGGCTGCGCGACAACGGGGCGCAGCTTCACCAGTATAGATTTGATAGCGCGACGAGTTGACCGCGCGGCAATTTGTGATCACATGGGGTTATGTTAAGCGCTCGCCCAACCGACACCCAACCCGCAGCTCATGATCTGGTCTATCGAGCCCTGCGCTCACGTATTATGCACGGCGACATAGCGCCCGGGCAGGCGTTGACCCTGCGCGGCATCGGCAAGGAATTTGATGTCTCAATGACGCCTGCGCGCGAAGCGGTGCGGCGACTGGTGGCCGAAGGGGCGCTGTTCCTGTCTTCTTCGGGTCGGGTGTCCACGCCCGAGCTGACCAATGACCGTATCGAAGAGCTGGCAGCCCTGCGTGCACTGCTAGAAGTCGAACTGGCCAGTCGCGCATTGCCCCGTGCACATATGGCCCTGATCGACCGATTGCAGAGTATCAACATGACCGTCGCGGAAATGGTCACGAAACGGGATGCCGTCGGTTACATCCGGTCGAACCTGGAATTCCATCGCACGCTGTATCTGCGTGCTCAGGCTCCGGCGATGCTGGCCATTGTGGAAACGGTATGGCTTCAACTAGGGCCAACAATGCGGGCGCTCTATGGGCGGTTGCGGCGGACAGAGCCGCCGCATTATCACAAGCTGATCATCGCGGCGTTGAAGGCGGGGGATGAGCCCGGATTGAGGCTGGCTGTACGGTCTGATGTGACGCAAGGGCTGCGGATGCTGGTAAGTTAAGCGGCTTGTCGCCGAAGTGATCGGGTTGCCGTTTCCAAGCACCGCAGAACTAGCTTGCGCACTTGGTCTGCGATACTCTGACCCAAATCACAACAAGAGCAGATTTCAGACATGATCAATCGACGCCTATTTTCAGTTGGACTTGGGTCAACGTTTTTGGCCGCCTGTTCCGGTGGCACGCCAACTAGCGCCCCGGCAACGCGGATGCAGGCCGTCCCCAACGCAGGCTATGACGCCTGGGTTGCCGGCTTTAAGTCCCGCGCGGCCTCGCAAGGTATTTCTCAGACCACCATCAATCGGGCCTTTCAGGGGGCGGGGTACCTGCCGGGCGTGATCGAACGAGATCGCAATCAGGTCGAATTCAAACGCTCGCTTGAGGATTATCTGGCGATTGCAGCTTCCGATGAAAGGATAGCAACCGGCAAGCAGATGCTGGTGCGCCATGCAGGAACCCTGTCAGAGATCGAGGCAAAGTACGGCGTCGATAAAGAGGTTATCGTTGCCGTCTGGGGCCTGGAAAGCCGTTATGGATCTCGCCGGGGGGACGTGCCGGTGGTGTCGGCAGTGTCGACCCTGGCTTATGACGGTCGTCGCGGCGCGTTTTTTGAAAAACAACTGATTGCTGCCCTGAAGATCATTCAAGAGGGTGACACGACGCCCGCGAACATGACCGGCAGTTGGGCCGGGGCGATGGGGCACACACAGTTCATCCCGACGTCTTATCTGGCCTATGCGGTGGATTTCACCGGTGATGGCCGTCGGGACATCTGGTCCGAGGACCCCACGGATTCTTTGGCCTCGACCGCTGCCTATCTGGCGCGGGCTGGCTGGGTGCGCGGACAGCCATGGGGCGGCGAAGCTGGCACTGTTTCGGGGACACCGGTCGCGGTGTTACAGCCGCAAACGCCGGGGCCGCGTATTGCGGTGTTCCGCAATTTCCAGGTGATCAAGCGTTATAATAACTCGGACAGCTACGCGATCGGCGTTGGGCATTTGTCTGACCGGATCGCCGGTGGTGCGCCGTTTCAGGCTTCGTTCGGTCCAGATGCGACCGGGTTGACGCTGGAGGATCGAAAAGAGCTGCAGCGCCGTCTGACATCCGCAGGGTACGACACGCAGGGCGCGGATGGGGTTATCGGCAACAACACGAAATCTGCCATCAGCGCGTATCAACGCGCCAGTGGTTTCGCCGTAACCGGGGAGCCTTCAGCGGCTTTGTTGCGCCAGCTCGGCGGCTGACGGTTTATGCCGCCAACCCTTTAGACCCGATATCCAGGAACTTTTGGCGGCGGTCCTTGATCAGGGCTGCCGCATCCTTGCCATCCAGCTCTTTCAGCATGGCAGCAATGGCGCCACGTACAGAGTCGACCGTTGCGGCGCGGTCGCGATGTGCGCCGCCTTTGGGTTCGGTGATGATGTGATCACAGACGCCCAGCTTTTGCAGGTCCTGTGCGGTCAAGCGCAGGGCTTCGGCGGCCTCACGCATTTTCTCCGAATCTTTCCACAGGATCGACGCGCAGCCTTCGGGCGAGATCACCGAATAAACCGAATGCTCCAGCATCGCGACGCGGTTTGCCGTGGCAAATGCCACCGCACCGCCGGAACCACCTTCGCCGATGATCACAGACACCAAAGGCACGCCGATCTTCAGGCACATCTCGGTCGACCGTGCGATGGCCTCGGACTGACCGCGTTCTTCGGCACCTTTGCCCGGATATGCGCCGGCCGTGTCGATCAGGGTGATGACGGGCAAACCGAAACGTCCGGCCATTTCCATCAGGCGCACGGCCTTGCGATACCCCTCGGGTCGGGCCATGCCGAAATTTCGTTCAATCCGCGATTTGGTATCCGAGCCTTTTTCGTGTCCGATCACCATGACAGGCTGATCATCGAAACGGGCCAGACCACCAATCACAGCCAGATCGTCGGCAAAGTTGCGATCACCTGCCAGCGGCGTGAATTCGGTAAACAACTCTGCCACGTAATCCTGGCAATGGGGGCGTTCGGGGTGACGCGCGACCTGACATTTCCGCCACGGAGTGAGGTCACCGTAAAGCTCGTCCAGCAGCTTGGCAGCCTTGGCGTCCAGCGCAGCGGCTTCTTCGGCCACGTCCATCTCTTCGTTGGCACGGGCCAGCGCGCGCAGTTCCTCGGCCTTGCCTTCGATCTCGGCCAGGGGTTTTTCGAAATCCAGATACTGGGTCATGACGCCTCTCAACGCGGAAGTTCCATGCTATATGAACTTGCTGTCAGAGGAATGCAACACAAGGTAAAGCGGGCCCAGATCAAGGACTGCGTCGGTATGGGTCACTTCACAGGTACGTAGCTGGACGGTAGGCCGTTTTCGTCAGCGTTCACCATGTAGTACTGGTTCTCGCCGCTGTCCCAGACCAGAAATGCGTCCGCGCCTTCGGGTTTGGTCTGCTCGCCCCATGGGGCCTGAATGGTCAGAGCATCGTTTTTTGCATATCCCAGATCAGACAGGCGCAGCATATCAACCGGTGTTGTCTTGAGCGCGCCGACAATGCCGGGCGCCTGATCTTCGAACATCGCCTTGACCTCAGGGGTCATGTCCAGCCGTTCGATCAGGCGCGTATTCTTGGCGGCAACATCGTCCAGGGAAACCAGCTCGTAGGCCTCGTCAAACGTGCTCTTTCCGATGATGTAGAAGTCCGGGCCATCCTTGCGGAACTGCAGCGCAATGATCGAGCCGGTATTCTCGGTCAGGTAAGCCTGATCGTAACTGGTGCCATCAACCGAACCGAGGTTGTCGCGGATCGCCTCGGGGATGGCGTCGAAGTCATCGCTGTTCAGCTGCCAGCCCAGGATTGGGCGATCCTTGATATAGGCTTCGGGCGCCGGGTTATGCTGGCTGACACGTTCAGAAATAATGGATTGTGTCTGGACGTCATCGGCCTGCGCAATAGCCGGCATTGCGGCAAGGATGGCGGCAAACAGGATTTGGTGGAGCGGGCGAGATGGATTGTTCATATCAGTCCTCATTTACCATGTTGAATAATCTATTGATCTCGAGAGTAATACGCCCAGTGTAACATTCTTACGTGTGTTATCCGATGTGAATTCAGCGAGATTTGTGGCTGCGGCATATGCATCCGTAGGGGGGGCAAATAGAAAGGATGCTGATGACGACCCGTTATGAAGACCGCGTTTTGCGAGTGTTGGCCCACGTTCACGATAATCAGGCTGAAGACCTGCCGCTGAATTTGCTCAGTTCGGGTATAGAACCGGGTAGAGCGAGCCGACGAGCAGAGCCGCCATTGTCCAGTTAAAAACCATCAACCGGCGCGGGTTTGTCAGGATGCGCGCCATTTGCTGTCCCAGAACGGTCCATGTGCTGACCGAGGGCAGGTTGACTGCCCCGAAAACAAGGGCCACCACAATGATCGCCTGAAGGGTCTGATCAGGTGTGTAGGCGGTTGTGGCTGTCAGGGCCATGGCCCAGGCCTTTGGGTTGACCCACTGAAAGGCTGCTGCCTGCAGGAACGTCATCGGCGTGCCTGTCGTGTTTTGCCCCTTCGCCGGGGCGGCATGTGCGATTTTCCAAGCAAGGAACAGAAGATATGCAACAGAGGCGAATTTCAGCACCGTGTAGCTGATCGGATATCTGTCGAATAGCTGCACCAGCCCGGTGCCGACCAATAGCACCATGAAGGTAAACCCAAGCCCGATCCCCAGCATGTGCGGGATGCTCTTTCGAAATCCGAAATTGGCCCCAGACGCCATCAGCATCAGGTTGTTGGGTCCAGGTGTAATGGACGAGACAAAAGCAAAGGCGATCAGGGCCAGAAGGATATCGTAGGTCATAAGTTGGATAATTGCTGCAAACCGAACAAATGAAATTGCGTTTTAATGCGCGATCTCGTTAATATCACAATCAATGGCGAAAATTGACCACATAAATCAGCAAATATTGCGAGAACTTTCGCAAGACGGCCGCATCAGTAATCTGGATCTGGCGGACCGGGTAGGGTTGTCTCCTTCTGCCTGCCTGCGCCGCGTGCAGGAGCTGGAGCGTTCGGGTGTAATCTCGGGCTACCGCGCAGTCTTGAATCCATCCGAGATTGGTGTCGGATTCGTCGCCTATATCGGCGTTGGGCTGGGTGAACATACCAAAGCTGCCCAGGAAGGGTTCGAACGCGCCCTTCAACGTGTGCCGGAAGTGGTCGAATGCCACAATATCACGGGGACCATCGAATACCTGTTGCGCGTGGAATGCGCGGACTTACCTTCGTACAAGACATTCCACACCGAAGTTCTGGGAACACTGCCGCATGTGACGTCGATCACGTCTTATGTGGTGATGGATTCACCCAAAGATATGCGCGCCTGACGTTTGAATTGTTATCTTCAACCGGCTTGCCGGGTGAATTTTCACAGCCTAGTGTCTTCTCAAGGACCTGATCGAAGGGGAACAACCCCAACAGGCCACACACAGGGAGAAGATAATGAAATTTGTTCGCATTGGAGCGCTGATAGCAGCTGCGGCGTTTATCGCCAGTTCAGCAGTGGCCGCGCCGCTCAAATTACAGCCCGCCAGTCCGCAACCCAGTCCAAAAGCGGGATTGAATGTAAAATATGTGGGAACTGGTACTCAGCGCAAAATCCGCAATCTCACTCATGCCAAGCAGTTATTGCCTAAGGCCCAGCCGGGGCAGCCGCTGATCGGTTTGGATTATAGGGATACAAACGAGGGCGAGGATGTTTTGACATTCGACCACCACTATAATGTCGCTGCAGAAATCACCGGTTACATGCGCTTTGACTCACCGGGCGTTTACGAGTTGGAGACATGGTCAAACGATGGAATCGATGCCTGGGTCGGCGGGCAGCAGATCGGCAAAGTCAATAGTATTCAGGGGTGTGAGGCCAATCAACGAACTGAAGTAGAGGTGCCGAAGGCGGGCTGGTATCCGCTGAAGATAATCTATTTTCAGAAGCTCGGTACATCTTGCCTGATGATGAAGTCAGGAAAGAAAGGTGAGCGTTTTACATGGACGCCTAACGACGTCTTTGGCCGTTAGGCCCAAATAAGGCGCCCCTAAGGACGCCTTATTCAATTATATCAGTTCGCGGCAATCAATTCGGCCTGCGCCACGATCACCTCGGCCTGTTTGATCGAGGCGATGTCGACCAGACGGCCCTTGTAAACGGTTGCGCCTTCGCCATTGGCTTTGGCCTGCTCCATCGCAGCCAGGATTTCGCGTGCCTCGGACACGGCTTCATCCGACGGGGTGAAGACCTGGTTGGCCAACGCGATCTGCTTGGGGTGGATCGCCCATTTTCCGACCATACCCAAGGTAGCCGAACGTTTCGCTTGCGCGATGTAACCTTCGTCGTCTGAGAAGTCGCCAAAGGGTCCGTCCACGGGCAGAACGCCATGTGTCCGGCATGCAGCAACAATGGCAGCCTGCGCCCAATGCCACGGGTCGGACCAGTGTTTTTCACCTTCGCGCAGCATGTAATAGTTTTCCTGCGTGCCGCCGATACCGGTGGTCTGCATCCCCATCGAGGCTGCAAAATCTGCTGCACCCAGGCTCATCGCTTGCATGCGCGGAGACGAGGCCGCGATTTCTTCGACATGGGCAACGCCAGCTGCGGATTCGATGATGACCTCAAAGCTGACGGGCTTTGTACGGCCCTTGGCGCGCTCGATGGCGGTGACCAGCGCGTCTACGGCGTAGACATCTGCCGCGCAGCCGACCTTGGGGATCATGATCTGATCCAGCCGGTCGCCGGCTTGTTCCAGCAAGTCCACCACATCGCGGTACCAATAGGGTGTGTCCAGTCCGTTGATGCGCACGGACATGTATTTGTTGCCCCAATCGACGGTGTTCAGCGCTTCGATCACATTTGCGCGCGCGGCGTCCTTGTCCGACGGCGCGACCGAGTCCTCAAGGTCGAGGTTGATTACGTCTGCGGCCGACGCGGCCATTTTCGGGAACAGCTTGGTGTTTGATCCCGGTCCGAACAACTGGCAACGGTTGGGGCGCGCGGGGGCGGCGGGTTGGATGCGAAAGCTCATCTGGACCTCGTGCGAGAAAGGAAATTACGATTTTCTTGCCTCATGGGGTATTAAATTGCGCAAGCCATAGCAAGCATCTTTGTGCAGGTGCGGCAATGCAATCGCAGCAATTGCCGCAATACAGGGTCAAAACAGTGATTAAAGTTTAATCGCTTTGGAAACTTGAAAGATTAGTGCGCCATTTAGGAAGAAGGCGCAAAAATTTCCCACCTGACGGGGCGTTGTCAGACGAAAACGCGAAACACTCGTGGAAATCGTCCCCTAGATTGCGCCAGAATCAAAGGAGTAAACCGCGATGATCGAGACACCGTACCTGCTGTTTTTGGGCGATGCGCCCGACCAATTGGCGGCCAAAGTTGCAATCGGCATCAAGGACTGGCGTCCTGAGAATGCCGTTGGCCAGTACCGTATGGAAGGTTGCAAGGCCGATCTGGGCCTGACCGACATGTCCCTGACCGAGGCGAAAGAAGCCGGCGCCAAGACGCTGGTTATCGGCGTTGCCAACCGTGGTGGCGTGATCAGCCAGGAATGGAAAAAGGTTCTGGTCATGGCGTTGGAGGAAGGCTTTGACCTCGCCTCTGGCCTGCACAACCTGCTTTGCGACGAACCCGATCTGGTGGCTGTTGCTGAAGCCACCGGCCGCAAGCTGCACGATGTTCGCGTACCTTCGGTGGAATACCCGATTGCAAACGGCATCAAGCGCAAGGGCAAGCGCTGTCTGGCTGTTGGCACCGATTGCTCTGTCGGCAAAATGTACACGGCGATGGCGATGGATGCCGAGATGCGCGAGCGCGGCATGAAGTCGACCTTCCGCGCAACCGGTCAGACAGGCATTCTGATCACCGGGGACGGTGTGCCGCTGGATGCGGTCATTGCCGATTTCATGGCCGGTTCGGTCGAATGGCTGACGCCTGACAACGATGACGATCACTGGGATCTGATCGAAGGGCAGGGGTCGCTGTTCCACGTGTCTTATTCCGGTGTGACCATGGCGCTGATCCACGGCGGCCAGCCGGATGCGCTGATCCTGAGCCACGAGCCGACCCGCGACCATATGCGTGGTCTGCCGACCTATCAGTTGCCGACCCTGGAAGCGCTGCGCGACACGGCATTGGGTCTGGCCAAGGTTGCCAACCCGGATTGCCAGGTCGTTGGTATTTCGGTCAACACGCAGCACATGTCCGAAGAGGACGCCACCGCATATCTGGCCAAGGTTGAGGCCGATATGGGCCTGCCCGCGACTGACCCGTTCCGCTTTGGTTCGGGCAAGCTGGTGGATGCGCTGGCCGCACTGTGATCTAAGCGGCGCGTCGGAGGCGGGCTTGTCCGCCTTCGGCGAAAGTATTTTGAAAAAGATGAAGGAGCTGGCGCGTGCAGGTAGAAGTCTCTCGTGACGTGTTTCGGCTGGCGCAGGTCTTTACGATCTCGCGCGGGTCTCGGACCGAGGCCAAGGTGCTGACGGTTCGGATTTCTGACGGTACCCATCAGGGGTGGGGCGAATGCGTGCCCTATGCCAGGTATGATGAAACGCTGGACTCGGTCGAGGCCGAGATCGCAGCTTTGCCTGCCGAGTTTACCCGCGACAGCCTAATGGACTTTTTACCTGCCGGGGCGGCGCGGAATGCGGTTGATTGCGCCCTTTGGGACCTTGAGGCCAAGCGCGCAGGAAAGCGGGCCTGGGATCTGGCCGGGCTGCCGGTTCCGGGGCCAGAAATCACAGCGTATACGCTGTCGCTGGACACGCCGAAAAAAATGCAGGCGCAGGCCGCAGCCAATGCGCATCGGCCCTTGCTGAAGATCAAATTGGGCACACCGGATGACATGCCCCGGCTGGAGGCTGTGCGCTCAGGTGCACCAGATGCCACGATCATCGTGGACGCCAACGAAGGCTGGTCAGCTGCGGTTTACGCCGACCTTGCCCCGCATCTGGTGCGTTTGGGTGTAGCCCTGGTCGAGCAGCCTTTGCCCGCCGGGGAAGATGACGCCCTGATTGGAATGGAGCGCCCCGTGCCAGTGTGTGCTGATGAGTCCTGTCATGATCGCACAAGCCTTCAGGGCCTCAAGGGCAAGTACGATGTGGTCAACATCAAACTGGATAAAACGGGCGGCCTGACCGAGGCGCTGGCCCTGCGCCAGCAGGCGCTGGCTGAAGGCTATCGCGTGATGGTCGGCTGCATGGTTGGCAGCTCTTTGGCTATGGCACCTGCGACACTGTTGGCACAGGGTGTGATGGTGACAGACCTTGACGGCCCGCTTCTGCTGGCCGAAGACCGCGACAACCCGCTGATTTTTGATGATGCCGGAGTGCACCCGCCCAAAGCGGACCTCTGGGGCTGAGGAGACAAGACATGACCCGCACCGTTTTTGTAAATGGCGAATACCTGCCCGAGACCGAGGCCAAAGTGTCGATCTTTGACCGTGGTTTTCTGTTCGCAGACGCTGTCTACGAGGTTACCAGCGTTTTGGATGGCAAGCTGATCGATTTCGAAGGTCACGCCGTGCGTCTGAAGCGGTCTCTGGATGAGCTGGAGATGGCTGAGCCCTGCACCAAGGATGAGCTGCTTGAAATTCATCGCAAGTTGGTAGAGCTGAACGGCATCGAAGAAGGGCTTATCTACCTGCAGGTCAGCCGTGGATCGGATGGCGATCGCGATTTTGTATTCCCTTCTGTGGACACCAAGCCGAGCCTCGTGCTGTTCACCCAGAACAAGCCTGGCCTGGCCGATAGCCCAGCCGCCAAGAAGGGTGCTAAGATCATCTCGATCGAAGACATCCGCTGGGGCCGCCGCGACATCAAGACCGTTCAGCTGCTGTACCCGTCCATGGGTAAGATGATGGCCAAGAAGGCTGGCTGTGACGATGCGTGGTTGATAGAGGACGGTTATGTGACCGAAGGCACCAGCAACAACGCCTACTACGTCAAGGACGGCAAGATCGTCACCCGCCCACTGTCGAATGACATTCTGCACGGCATCACCCGCAAGGCCGTCCTGCGCATGGCCGCCGAAGCGCAGATGGAAGTGGAAGAACGCCTGTTCACCATTGATGAGGCGAAGGAAGCGGATGAGGCTTTCACCACTTCTGCCAGTGCGTTTGTCATGCCCGTGGTCGAGATTGACGGGGTTGCGCTGGGCGACGGTACACCGGGACCAATCGCCAAGCGTTTGCGGGAAATCTATTTGGACGAAAGCCGCAAGGTCGCAATCTAAAGAAAAGGCCCGCCAGATTGGCGGGCCTCTTTCGGTTTGGGCGTCAGCCCTTGTTCGTTACATTCTCTTCGAACGCGACTTTGAAGGCGGCCTGTTTTTCCGGGCTGGCGTCGGTCTGGTATTTGGCTTTCCACTCATCCATGGTCATGCCGTAGAAAATTTGACGGGCTTCGTCCTTGCCCATCTGAATACCTTTTTCGTTGGCTGCTTCCTGATACCACCGCGACAGGCAGTTGCGGCAGAACCCGGCGAGATTCATCATATCGATGTTCTGCACATCGGTGCGATCCTCCATCAGATGCTGTTGCAAGCGACGGAATGCGGCGGCCTGAAGTTCGATTTCGGTTTGCTTGTCCATGGTCTGGCTCCGGATGACAGGAATGCGTGCTGTATGTGACCTAGCGGCCCGGGGGCGATGATTCAACAATCAGCGTATCAGGCCAGTTTCAAAGCCAGCCATGGGGTGATGCAGAAGATCAGCGTCAGGATCTTATAATTTGCCAGGTACCGGAAGTAAGCCCGTTTCACTGCGGGGCGCTCCATCTGGAACATTTTGCCGTGAATGCCAGCGATCCAGTCCTGCAACAGCAATATCATCATTGTGGTGAACAGCAGAACCGCGATGTTGAGCACGGCCATCCAGCCAAAGACGGACGTCAGAAATTCCTGAGTCATAGTGGCCTCCTTTACCCCTATAATATGGGGTCTGGGGTTGGCTCTCACAATGAAGTGAGGGCTTTTGTCACAAGCCGCTTTGGTCCAGCGCGTCCTGCAGGATAGGGGCTAGCCGCTCGGCCCATTCTCGCTGTCCTGCGTGTTCGGCAATCAGATCATTGCGCAGCTCGATCAGTGCGTTGGGGCGACCAAAACTGGTACAGTGTTTGTCAATGGCATCACCGGGCAGCACGCCGGTATAGGGTTCATTAACGCCGACGCAAAGGTCACCCTCGGCCTCTAGACGGCTGATCAACGGGCCCGAGAAACGTTCGTCCGGAGTATGCAGAACGCCAATGTGCCAAGGGCGGGGATCACGACCCCTTAGTTGCCGCGTGAACGAGTGCATTGACACGATTACCGCATGCGGCAACGCGGCCATTTGCGCCAGCGCGTCATGATACGGGCGATAGCACATGTTCAAACGCCGCTCTCGTTCTGCCGCATCGGCGTGCCGGTTGCCGGGAATGATCGACCCGTCATAGAGCTTCATCAGCAAGGTCGGATCATCTTCGCCGCGGTTCGGATCAATCACGAGGCGGGAAAAATTGGCTGCGATTACGGGCGCATTCAAAAGCTCACCCAGATGCTTTGAAACCTCGTAGGCACCTACATCATAAGCGATGTGGCGTTCCATATCCTCACGAGGCAGGCCAAGGTCGCCACCTTGGATGTCGGGCGGAACCAAGTTGGATGCGTGGTCGCATGTGATCAGCCAACGCGAGGGCCGATCCGCGCCGTGGATAAAAAACGGGGAATACGTCATAAGCCTGTCATCTAGTTTGTCGCAGGTGTAGGGCAGTTGCTTTGAAAAGGGAATTGCGCAATAAGCAGGCTGAGCAATGTTTGCGGTAACATTTGCGCAGAATCAAGAGAAGACGTTAGGAGAGCCAGACCAATGCGACGCCTGAGAAATGTGAAAATCGTGGCGACGCTGGGACCGGCGTCAAATGACTATGACATGATCCGCGCGCTGTACGAGGCAGGCGCAGACGTCTTCCGCCTGAATATGAGCCACGGCAGCCATGATGAGATCCGCGAACGCCACCGGATCATCCGACAGATCGAAAAAGACTTGGACCGGCCAATCGCAATTCTGGCCGACCTTCAAGGACCCAAGTTGCGTGTCGGGGTGTTCGCCAACGACGCAGAAGAACTTGAAGAAGGCGCGGCCTTCCGTCTGGATCTGGACCCTGCGCCCGGAGATATCAACCGCGTTTGCCTGCCGCATCCCGAGATTTTTGCCGCGTTGGAGCAGGGTGCGCGGCTTCTGGTCAACGACGGCAAAATCCGTCTGACCGTGCAGGACTGTGGCCAGGATTTTGCCAATTGCACCGTTGAGGTCGGCGGTACGATCTCGAACCGCAAAGGTGTGAACGTTCCTGATGTGGTGCTGCCACTGGCAGCTCTGTCTGCCAAGGATCGCGACGACCTGGAATTTGTCTGCCAACTGGGTGTGGATTGGCTGGCACTGAGCTTTGTGCAGCGTGCCAAGGATGTGTTTGAAGCGCGCGCGCTGGCCGACGGTCGCGCCTCGATCCTGTCCAAGATCGAAAAGCCTGCAGCGGTCGAGGCATTCGACGACATTCTGGATGCCTCTGACGGGATTATGGTCGCGCGCGGCGATCTGGGTGTTGAGCTTCCTGTGTCGGCGGTGCCGCCGATCCAGAAGCGATTGGTGCGCAAATGCCGTGGGGCGGCTAAGCCTGTGATCGTGGCCACTCAGATGCTGGAAAGCATGATCGAAAGCCCGATGCCAACCCGGGCCGAAGTTTCGGACGTGGCGACAGCAATCTACGAAGGCACGGATGCGATCATGCTCAGCGCGGAATCCGCTGCGGGTACGTACCCAATCGAGGCCGTGCAAACCATGAACAAGGTTGCGATCGAGGTCGAAGCGGACCCGACCTACACGCAGATTATCGCAGCGTCCCGGACGGCAAAGGGGACCACTATTGCCGATGGTATCGTTGCCGCCGCGCGTGAGATTGCAGAAAAAACAGATATCAAGGCGATTTGCTGTTTTACCCAAAGCGGCACCACCGCGCTGCTGACCGCCCGCGAACGTCCAGGCGTTCCGATCATCGCGATGACGCCAGCCACCGGAACCGCGCGACGTCTGTGTCTGAGCTGGGGCTGTCATTGCGTGATGACGCCCGAGCTTGAGCGGTTCAAAGGCGCTGTGGTCAACGCGGCCCGTGCGGCCCGTGCCGGTGGGTTCGCATCCGAAGCCGATCAGATCGTAGTGACTGCCGGTGTGCCTTTCAACGTCCCGGGAACGACCAATATTTTGCGTATCGCGCCTTGCGATGAACGGCTGATCTACAACACTGATCCCGGGTGACAGTTGCGATGCAGGGCCTTGAAAGGCTGGTATCAAACCGATACGCCTAAATTTTAGGCGGAAAAAGTATATAAATTTCAATGACATGCCGAAATAACGGGTGTGTTTGGAAGATAACTCTCTGTTTTTGAGGGTTTTTCCGGGATACTCGGGCGCATGGGCGGTCCACTTAATAAGTTCCAGGTTCCGGCTGCCCTGCCGGGGGCACGGGTCCCGGAATAACCAAAATTATTGGAGGAACGTTATGACAACGAAAATTGTCATTGGACTGGACGGGACAGAAACCGGAGAACACGCCATCGCCTTTGCCAAAGATCTGGCTGGCCGAATTGGTACGTGTGAATTGCTGGTTGTTTATGTCATCGAATGGTCCCCATTTACTTTTCAAACCCCTGAAGAGAACGCATTGCGGCACAAGCGGCGAGAAGAAGAAATCGAACTTGCGACGAACCGGATTGTTACCCCGGCTGTCGAAGCCCTGACCGCAGATGGTTACACAGTGCAGGGCATCGTGCGTCATGGCGACGTGGCTGAAACTCTGAACGCAATCACCGTCGAGAATGGCGGTTCGCAGATCATCGTCGGGCGCGCCTCGGCCGATGGGTTCAAGAAACGCTTGTTTGGCAGCTCGACCCAAAATCTGGTCATGCACGCCGATGTGCCAGTCACTGTTGTGAACTGACGGGAGGGATGAGAATGACTATGTTGAAACATCTCTGGCTGGCTGTAATTGCCGCCTTGATCGCCGCACCGGCAATGGCGCAAGACGCGCCTGGACTGGACGACAAGATCAATCAGGCATTTGCCGATTTCACCGGGCCATTTGTCAGCTTTATCTTTGCGCCGTTTCCGGGAACCAGTTTCCCGTGGATCGTGGGTTGGTTGGTCGTCGCGGCGACTGTTTTCACGCTGTACTTTGCCTTTGTGCAGCTCAGGTTCTTTGGCCATGCGATCAGCCTTGTCAAAGGTGACTACTCCGACCCCAACGATGCGGGTGAGGTCAGCCACTTTCAGGCTCTGGCCACGGCGCTGTCGGGTACGGTTGGCCTAGGCAACATCGCCGGTGTGGCGGTTGCTGTCGGCATTGGCGGACCGGGTGCCACCTTCTGGATGATTGTCGCGGGCCTTCTGGGCATGGCGTCGAAATTCACCGAATGTACGTTGGGCGTGAAATACCGCAACGAATACGAGGATGGCACCGTTTCCGGTGGCCCGATGTACTATATGTCCAAGGGCTTTGACGAACTGGGCCTGCCTGGAGGCAAGATCCTGGCCGTCCTGTTCTCGATCTTCTGTATTCTGGGCGCGCTGGGCGGAGGCAATATGTTCCAGGCCAATCAGGCGCACCAACAGATCGCGGGCATCACGGGCGACTATCCTGGATGGATCACAGGGGTTGTCTTTGCAATCATCGTGTTCCTTGTCATTGTGGGTGGACTGAAATCCATCGCACGGGTGACCGAAAAGGTCGTTCCATTCATGGGCATCCTGTATGTGGCTGCTGCGTTGGTGATCATCATCATGAATGCTGATCAAATCGGCTGGGCGTTCGGCCAGATTTTCGCAGGTGCCTTCACCGGCCTCGGCGTCGCTGGTGGTATGGTCGGGGCGCTGATCCAAGGCTTCCGTCGTGCTGCGTTCTCGAACGAAGCGGGCGTGGGTTCTGCAGCGATCGCACACTCGGCGGTGCGGACCAAAGAGCCGATCACCGAAGGGTTCGTCTCGTTGCTTGAGCCGTTCATCGATACGGTTGTGATCTGTACGATGACTGCGCTGGTGATCATCATCACCCAGCAGCTGATCGTCGATCCGGAAACCGGCAACTACATGCTGAACGAAGCGGGTAATGCCATTGCAACTGTTGATGGCAACTCGGGCGTCAGCCTGACCTCTGCCGCCTTTGGCAGCGCGTTCAGCTGGTTCCCATACGTTCTGGCGATAGCGGTTGTGTTGTTTGCCTTCTCAACCATGATCAGCTGGTCCTACTATGGCCTAAAGGCCTGGACTTATCTGTTCGGGGAAGGCCACGCCAAGGAGTTGGTGTTCAAGGTCATCTTCTGCATCTTCGTTGTTATCGGCGCGGCGGCCAATCTTGGCCCTGTCATCGACTTCTCGGATGCGGCGATCTTTGCGATGGCGGTCGTGAACGTCTTTGCGCTCTATTTCCTGATGAAAGTGGTGCGTGAAGAACTGGCCAGCTATGCGAGCCGACTGAAGACTGGCGAAATCCGCAAATTCGAACACTAAATCAAACCACCGGGGCGGCCTTTGTCGCCCCGGTGCCTGATCAGGCTGCAAAAAGCGCAGATTCTGGTCCAAACCCCCTTGCCAGTATGGTCGAACTTGCGTAAACGGCGCTTCTGATCGCGTGACCGGCCGAGATGGCATGCCGAGTCGCGTCTGAAACCGAACCCCGAAAGGAGACGGAAATGCCTAAGATGAAGACAAAGTCGAGCGCCAAAAAGCGCTTTAAGGTGACTGCGACCGGTAAGGTCCTTGCTGGCCAGGCCGGCAAACGTCACGGCATGATCAAGCGGACCAAGAAATTCATCCGCGACGCCCGTGGCAACACCACCCTGTCCGCCCCCGACGCCAAGATCGTCAAGGGCTACATGCCCTACGACCGCTAAGAGGAGATTAAGAGATGTCCCGCGTTAAAGGTGGAACCGTAACTCACGCCCGTCACAAGAAGGTTATCAAGGCCGCCAAAGGTTACTATGGCCGCCGCAAGAGCACCTTCAAGGTTGCCCGTCAGGCCGTCGACAAGGCGAACCAGTATGCAACCCGCGACCGTAAAAACCGCAAGCGCAACTTCCGCGCACTGTGGATCCAGCGTATCAACGCTGCTGTCCGTTCGCATGACGAAGCACTGACATATTCCCGCTTCATCAACGGCCTGACCCTGGCCGGTATCGAAGTGGATCGTAAAGTTCTGGCCGACCTGGCCGTGCACGAACCGGAAGCGTTCGGCACGATCGTCGCCAAAGCTCAGGCCGCTCTGGCTGCCTGATCCTCTCTTAGCAGAGACAGTGAATGAAGGGCCGTCCCGTTTGGGGCGGCCTTTTTTTGTTCGTGATTAGATAGTCCGCTTCGAGCCCAAAGCAGTCATAATGACTTTCATTTTCAAGAGGTAACGTCTAGCCTGCACGTTATGAAAACTGCACTTCATTTGGTCTTTTTATCAATCGTATGGGTCGCAGGAACCTCTGCACAATCTAAACCGGTAGATATGACTGGTTTATCCTGCGAACGTATGTCTAACCTCGGCCTCCAAATTTGGGATTTCTATGGTGACATCGCCGTAAGACGATATGCCGACGAGAGACCGCAGAGGCTTATGCGTATTGGGGAAGGCGCTTATGAAAGGTTCAGCAGACTTGATGGAGAGTGGGACGCCATCTACTACTTCTTTGATGACGGCAGTGGGGTCCACATGCGAATTTTTGCCAGACCAGGCCTAATTGTTCGGGATGAAAACCCAAAAGGGCCTTGGGAAGAAGGCGTTTTCCCTTTTGCTGCTGAATGCCAGCCACTTTGGGAAAGATGATGACAACTGTTTTGCAGCCTCGTTTGCTTAGACATTTTCTTACTACACAGTGACAAAGCTCGGATGAATCGGTAACTGTGCTTGGCTGCTTTGTCCGCACAGCGGACTTAGGCGACATGGGTCTTTGCATTTTAGGTTTTCTGGACCGCACTAACTCTCGGCACGCATTAGTTGCTGTCGTTCTTCTTCACCAACTACGCCGCAAAGGACACGCCCGTTCCCGGCCCGGCATAGGTGACCATGATCACGTCATCCAGATAGACTCCGTTGAATATCCCGGCTGACACATCGTCCCCCGATATCCCGGCCTCGGCCAGAACAAAGCGGGTGGGCTCGTCCAACGAAAAGGTGCCCATAGCCTCTTCTACGATCCAATCGGTGTCGCCGATCCGACGCCAGCGATTGGTGGCGGTGATCAGGTTGCCGTCCAGCTTGGTGATCTCCAGCTCCATCTCGGTCTTCAGCAAGCCCTTTGCGTGGTTCGGGTTCGATTTTGCAAAGCCCACCAGATAGGTGCCGTGCCAGGTGCCGACGATCTGGGGAAAGCCGCTGCCTTCATCGGCGCTGGAAGGGGTGGCGACCGCAAGGATGGCCACGGCGGCGAGGCTTCGGATGAGCTTGAGTACCATTGGACACTTCTCCTGCATGGGGTGTGATAACCACAGGGTACTTGAGTTGGCGCATTTGACAAACCCGCGTGTGTAAACACAAAAAAACCGGCGCGGTGGTCGCGCCGGTCTAAGTTCATCTGCCGTGATTGCATGAGTGATGGCAGATATATTCCAGTTAGGTTCAGCCGAATACACGACCCAGTGCGCCGTCGACCGCATCAGTGATCTGGTCGATGTCGTCTGCGGTTGCAATCAGTGCAGGCGAGAAGCACAGCGTGTTGTTGCGACTGGGGATCGAACGGTTGGTGGCCCCGATGATGACGCCCTGCGCCATACAGTCGGCAACGACCGCCTGAACCCTTTTCTCATCCATTGGCTCTTTGGTGGCCCGATCGGAAACCAGTTCGGCACCCAGGAACAGGCCCTTGCCGCGTACGTCGCCGATGACTTCATGCTTTTCCATCAGCGCTTGCAGGTTGCCCAACATCCGGTCGCCCATATCAATGCAGTTCTGCAGCAGGTTCTCGTCTTCGATGATGCGCATGTTTTCGATTGCCGCAGCTGGACCGGCGGTGCAGCCACCAAAAGTCGAGATGTCGCGGAAATAGCTCAGCGGGTCCGACATGTCGTCTTTGAACATGTCAAAGACTTCTTCGGTGGTAACCATCACGGCAATCGCCGCATAGCCCGAGGCAACGCCTTTGGCCATGGTCACGAAGTCAGGCTTGATGCCGTATTGCTGATAGCCGAACCAGGTGCCGGTACGACCGACGCCGCAGACGACTTCGTCGATATGCAGCAGGATGTCGTACTTTTTGCAGATTTCCTGCACGCGTTCCCAGTAACCTTCGGGCGCTTCAATCACGCCACCACCGGCGGTCACAGGCTCAAGGCACAGCGCACCAACGGTTTCGGGGCCTTCGCGCAGGATCACCTCTTCGATGGCGTCCGCGGCTGCTTTGCCGAATGCCTCGCCGGACAGCTCTTCCAAGCCCAGCTCGTGCTTGCGGTATTCCATGCAATGCGGAACGCGGACAAAGTCTGGTGCGAACGGACCGTACTGCGCCGTACGCTCGTCCTGACCGCCTGCAGACATGGTTGCCAGGGTCGAGCCGTGATAGTCGCGGTCACGGTACAGGATCTTGGTTTTTTTGCCGCCATAGCGCTTGTGCGCGATCTGGCGAACCATCTTGAACGCCTTCTCGTTCGCTTCGGAACCGGAGTTGGTGTAATAAACGCGGCTCATTCCCGGCATTTTGCTGATCAGCTTTTCAGCAAAGATCGAACCGGGGATAGACCCTGCGGTATTGGCGAAATAGCACAGCTTCATCAGCTGGTCGTGAACCGCCTTACAGATCGATTCGCGGCCATAGCCGACGTTAACGGTCCAGACGCCACCGGACACGGCATCCAGATGCTCTTTGCCGTTCTGGTCCCAGACACGCATGCCTTTGCCTTCGACAATGATCTTCGGATCGTTGCTTTCCAATGGCTTATGCTGCAGCAGGTGGTGCCAGATATGGGCGCGGTCGGCTTCGACCACGTGCGAGAGATCGTTTTCGTTGAACGTGCCGTCCATGACATGTCCTTTCAGAATGGCTGGGGCGCGGGCGGCGAAAAGGGCCGTCCCGGCTTTGTGTTTTCGATGGCTCAGATCACCGCGAAAGCTCTGTCGGAGATAGGGCCAGATTGCACCATCCCGTAATTCCAGTCCATGGCCACGCCGTATTTTTACGGGTTTGTCAGAGGAACGACTTTGTGCTCAATTCGCCGGAACCGCAGAGGGAGGGTCAGCAAATGACACAAGCCAGCATCTATGAGCGTCATTTGGACAAATGTCGGGCAAACTATACACCGTTGTCACCGCTGAGTTTTATCGAGCGGACAGCGCACATTTACCCGGATTATCCTTCCGTGGTTTACGGCGCGCGTCGCTATACATGGGCTGAAACCTATGCCCGCTGTCGTCGTTTGGCAGGCGCATTGTCGGCCCGTGGAATCAGCCCGGGCGACACGGTTTCAATTATCGCGGCCAACATACCGGAAATGTATGAGGCGCATTTTGGCGTGCCGATGGCAGGTGCTGTTCTGAATGCCATCAACACTCGATTGGACGCACCGATCATTGCCTTCATTCTGAATCACGCGGAATCCAAAGTCCTTCTGGTCGATCCCGAGTTCTCAGGCGTGGTCAAAGAGGCGCTGAAACAGGTGGATCACGATGTACTGATCGTCGATATCGAGGACCCGAGCTTTGACGGTGGTGAGAAGCTCGGCGGCCTGACCTATGACGCCTTACTGGCCGAGGGCGACCCTGAATTCAACTGGTCCTTACCCAAAGATGAGTGGGACGCGATCACGTTGAACTATACCTCGGGGACAACAGGCAATCCTAAGGGCGTCGTGTATCACCACCGAGGGGCCGCGCTGAACGCGCAGTCGGACCTGCTGGACTGGAATATGCCAAAGCACTCGGTCTATCTGTGGACCCTGCCGATGTTCCATTGCAACGGCTGGTGCTTTCCTTGGGCGATGGCCGCGAATGCGGGTGTTTCGGTCTGTCTGCGGGCCGTGCGGGACGAACCGATTTACGCGGCGTTTCGGGATGAGAAGGTGACCCACTTCTGTGGCGCGCCGATCGTGCTGAACATGCTGGCCAACGCGCCCGATCACCTCAAGGACTTCGATCATGAGATCAAGGTGATGACCGCTGGCGCGCCGCCGCCCGCCGCTGTGATCGAAAGCATGGAAAACATGGGTGTCGAGGTCACTCATGTATATGGTTTGACCGAAACTTATGGCCCCTCCGTTGTCTGCGCGTGGAAAGATGAATGGAACGGTAAAGAGGCCAAGGAACGCGCCGCTCTTAAGGTCCGTCAGGGTGTCCGCTACTCCGCCCTGTCCGGGCTTATGGTTGCCGACCCGGACACGCTGGAACCTGTGCCCGCAGATGGCGAGACGATGGGTGAGATTTTCATGCAGGGCAACGTCGTCATGAAAGGCTACCTCAAGAACGCCGAAGCCACAGATAAGGCGTTCCGAGGCGGATGGTTTGCCTCGGGTGATCTGGGGGTGATGCATCCGGACGGCTACATCGCGCTCAAGGACCGGTCCAAGGACATCATCATTTCAGGTGGCGAGAATATTTCGTCGGTTGAGGTTGAGGATATCCTTTACAAACACCCGGCCGTTATGGAGGCAGCCGTGGTCGCGCGCCCGGACGACAAGTGGGGTGAAACACCCTGTGCGTTCGTTGAACTAAAGCCTAACGCACAGGCGAGCGACGCGGATATCATCGGCTTCTGTCGGGAAAACATGGCCCATTTTAAGGCCCCCAAAACGGTGGTGTTTGGACCTTTACCCAAGACCTCGACTGGCAAGATCCAAAAGTTCAAATTGCGGGATCAGGCAAAGGCGCTGACTTAAGCGCCCACCTTGTCAAAGATCGACAGATCAAGATCCAGCATTTCACCCATCCAGATGGCCCGGTCCCGATGATCCGCCAGATGGTCGCCGGTTTCGGGGTGGGTGAAGATGGTCAGGCCCTGTCGGTTCAGCATTAGCCACGGCATGACTTGATCGAACGCGTCCGGGCCAAAGCCCAGCTGGCAGCTCCATCGCGGGTGGGGGCCTACATTTTTGGCATGCATGCGCCCCATTTGAACAGGAAACAGGCCGGCGACCTCTTCACAGACCTGCCGGGCAATGGCTTGCGTATTTGCGTCGTAATAGACATGGGCGTGATAGCCGGTGATCTCTGGCATTGGGACCTCTTGCATACGTTTCGAACAAGGTACGGCGCTGCAAATGGTATTGCCACTTGCGCCGTCACACAGGCTCTGTGCGCCAGGTCAAGAGGGTGCGTGGATATCTGGGTGGGCTGCGGCAAAGGCGGGATGTTCGGCACAAGCGATCTCGGCGCTTAGACTGCGCGGCAAGTCCGATAAATCCACGTCCCAACGGCGCGCATTATACATTTGCGGGACCAGGCAAACATCGGCCAGTCCGGGCTTGGCCCCGGTGCAATAGGGCGCTTGTTCGAAGCCCTCGAGAAGCGCCTCAAAAGCCAGTAGGCCGGGGCGAATGAAATGGCGCATCCAGGTGCCGGGCATCCCGTCAGCACCATCACTCAGCGCGGCCGCATACTGCGCGACGGACAAATTGCAGACCGGATGCACATCGACCGCGATGGATTGCGCCAAAGCCAGCGCATGTGCCCGGGCCGCCGGTTCCGGAGGCAACAGTCCAAGGCCGCGCGTTTGGTCAAGATAGTCGATAATAGCCAGAGATTGCGTCAACCGCAGCCCGTCAATCTCGAGCACGGGGACCAACCCTTGTGGATTACGCGCCAAGTGGTTGCCGGACCTTTGTTCGCCCGCTGCCAGATCAATTGAAGCGGCGCGATAGCTGATCCCAGCCAGGTTCAGTGCGATGCGCACCCTGTAACTGGCCGAAGACCGCCAAAAGTCATACAGCACCACGCCGCTCATCATCGATCTCCTCAGTTCGTCAGGTGTCCTTCAGCGTGGCGGCTATCAGGGCGCTAGACAATACATTTGCGTTCCCAATGTGATTGGCCAGGACCAGAACCAGACGTGCATTCAGGGCGTCACTGTCGGCTTTGACCAGCCCATCATGCGCCGCCACCAGATCGGCATAGAAACCGTCGGCATTTTCCAGATTGGGGGAAAGGATCAGATTGGTCATTTCGCTCACTCCTTACCTGTTGCCCGGCGGATCGCCTGCCGGAATGCGTTTTCTTCGAACGTGTCGCGGCGCGCGGCGACGTGCTGGTCAGGTCGGATCAGATAAACCGCACCCGGGGCATCGCCCAGATACCTGCGCTTCAACTCCAAAGTCAGGTCATCCTTGACCGAGAGAGCCAGTCGCGTGGCCGTAACGCCGCCTTCTTCTAGACTGTCAGGAGCGTCCGCATCTATAGTCAACAAAGTGAATTTCCCGGCCAACTTGGGCAGCAGAAATTCCTCGCCCAAAGGCGCGTCCGGGCAGGCGGAACCGGGGCGCGTGATCTCTGGCCCGGTCAGAGCATCCGCAGAACTTAGCGATGATCCGGAATATGCGCATGGTGTGCTCAACCGGCCGGAATTGACCAGCGGGCGCGCAAATGCGTAGTGCTCGCTGAGGTCCAAAACCGCATCCCGCAAAAGACGCGACATATCGGATTTGGGCGTGATAAATTCCGTCGATAGGGTGGACATGCGAATGTTCTCATCCGCGGCTTCGACCCGTTCGCGGTTATAGCTTTCCAGCAAAAGCTCGGGGGCTTCGCCGTCTATAACCATCTTTAGTTTCCAGCACAGGTTGTCTGTGTCCTGCAGACCAGAGTTGGCCCCGCGCGCGCCAAAGGGGCTGACCTGATGAGCGCTGTCGCCCGCAAACAAAACGCGACCATGACGGAACCGCTCCATCCGACGGCATTGGAACGTGTAGATCGAGACCCATTCAAGTTCGAAATTGATCTCTTCGCCCAGCATCGCCTTGAGCCGGGGGATCACGTTTTCAGGTTGTTTTTCATGCTCGGGGTCGATGTCCCTGCCCAGTTGCAGGTCGATCCGCCACACGTTGTCGGGTTGTTTGTGCAGTAGGGCAGACTGTCCGCGATTGAACGGCGGGTCGAACCAGAACCAGCGTTCGGTCGGGAAGTCCGCCTGCATCACCACGTCAGCGATCAGAAAGTTGTCTTCGAATACGCGGCCTTCGAAATCCAGGCCGAGCATGCGGCGGGTAGGCGAGTTTGCACCGTCACAGGCAATCAGCCAATCCGCCTCAACGTTATAGGGGCCTTCGGGAGTTTCGACTTCAAGCTTGACGTGATCGTTGTGCGTACCGACGGCTTCGACCTTGTTCTGGCCGCGAATTTCAATCGGCGCGCCATCGGCCTGCAATTCCCGTACCCGTTCAACAAGCGCTTTTTCAAAATAGTATTGTTGCAGATTGATGAAGGCGGGGTGCGCATAGCCCGCGTCGGGTTGCAGGTGAAACTCATAGACCTGACGGTTGTCAAAAAAGACTTTGCCGGCATCCCACAGCACGCCTTTATCGACCAACTCACCCCCGGCGCCCAGACGGTCGGCGATTTCCAGAGAGCGCTGTGAAAAGCAGATCGCGCGGCTACCAAAGCTAACCTTGTCATTGTCGTCCAGCACGACGACAGGGACCCCTTTCTGGGCCAGGTCAATGGCTGCGGCCAATCCAACTGGACCGGCTCCGATTACGATAACCTTGTGTCTTACTGAGCTTGCCGCGTCTTGGTCCGGGCTGCGTTGATAGGCATAGAGCGGGACTTCGAAGATCTTGTTCATGGGTTCTCCCCCGATACTCAGGCGCCGTGGGCGCGCAAGGTCCTGCCCTCTGGCACGGGTGCGCTGGAAGGCCTCGGTCCATGATTCCACCTATTTCCTCTGCGCAAAACGATCTGGATCAAGTTTGCCCGACTTCTTCAGCCTTGCAGGGCCTCCCACATCTCAAGATCGCGCTGCGCGGTCCAGATGCGTGGCGTGCCGACGCCGCGCGCTTCGTCATAGGCGCGGGCGACATTGAAGGGCAGGCAGTGTTCATAGATCGCATAATCTGCGAATTTCGGATCGCATTCGGCGCGCACCGCGTCCCATGCCTCTTTCAGAGATCCGCCACGGGCTGCAACCTTTGCGGCGGGCCGATAGGTGCTTTCGACAAAGTCACGGGTGTTTTCGATCGCTGCATTGACCATGTCCTTGCCGACCAGGGCGTCTCCGCGACCCGGTGCGATGGCATCGACGTCGAACCACTTGATTTCATCTAGCGTATCACCCCAATCGCTGAAATGCCCGTCGCCGCAATAGCAGGCCGAGTGATATTCGACGATGTCACCGGTGAACATGACATTCTGATCGGGTACGTGAATGACGATATCACCTGCGGTGTGTGCGCGGCCCAAATGCATAAGATCGACCCGGCGATTGCCCAGGTAAACCGTCATCGTATCGCTGAATGTGGTGGTGGGCCAGGTCAGGCCGGGGATGCTTTCATGACCTTCGAACAGGCGGGGGAAACGCTGAAACTCACTGTCCCAGTCCTCTTGCCCGCGTTCAACGACCATGGCGCGCGCCATGTCGGACATGAGGATCTGTTGCGCACCAAAGGCGCTGGCCCCCAATACGCGGACTGCGTGGTAGTGGGTCAGCGCAACATGCGTGATCGGTTTGTCGGTGACGGACCGCACACATTCGATCACCTTGTTGGCCAGGCGCGGAGTCGCCTGCGCTTCGACGATCATCACGCTGTCATCGCCGATGATGACGCCGGAATTTGGATCGCCTTCGGCGGTGAAGGCATAAAGGCCCTCGCCGACCTCGGTGAAAGAGATCTTCTTTTCCGACATATCCCCCTGGGACGCGAATGCCTTAGCCATGATAAGCTCCTTATCGGGTGTACGGGTTTTTTAGGGCGGGCAGCACGGTCCCGACACAGTCGCCAAACCCGATGGTGTAGCCTTTGCCCTTGGCAGCACCTGTCAGGGTCAGTGTATCACCGTCCTCGATAAAAGTGCGGGTATCACCGGTATCCAGCGTCAGCGGTTCCTTTCCACCCCAGCTGAGTTCCAACAGCGAGCCCCGCTCTGGCTTTGTTGGACCGGAAATCGTGCCAGACCCAAGCAGGTCGCCCGTGTTCATCGGGCAGCCTGAGGTCGAATGGTGCGCCAGTTGTTGGGCGGCCGAGTAGTACATTTCGTTGTAGTTCGTCCGAGCAATGACTGTGGCGTCCTTGCCGTCGGGCTCCATCGTGACCTCAAGATCAATGTCATACAGCATCGGACCGCAGTCCTTGATGTGATCCAATAACTCGAATTCACGCGCAGGCGTGTCGCAGCGGAAGGGTTCCAGCGCCGCCTTTGTCACAATCCACGGGCTGATCGAAGTGGCTGTAGCTTTGGCTTGAAACGGCCCCAAGGGTTGATATTCCCAGGCCTGAATATCGCGTGCGGACCAATCGTTCAGCAGAACATAGCCAAAGATGTTGTCGTCGGCCTCCTGAACCGAGATGGGTCCGTCCGAGGGTGTACCGACAATCGCGCCCATCTCAAGCTCGATGTCAAAACGACGGCTGGGCAGAAAAGCGGGCATGTCATGATCGGGCGACTTGAGCTGACCCCAAGGCCGACGGATATCGGTGCCCGACACGACAACGGAAGAAGCCCGGCCGTTATACCCGATGGGGATATGCAACCAGTTCGGCGGAAGGGCATTTTCCGGTCCGCGGAACATGGTGCCAACGTTTTGCGCGTGGTGACGTCCGGCATAGAAATCGGTGTATTCGCTGACCGCAAAAGGCATGTGCATTTCGGCGTCGATCTGGGCAATAAGCAACGGTTCAACCTGCGCCTGTTCCTCTGCGCCTTCGGCCAACAATGCGGTCAGGCGGTTGCGCAATGCAGCCCAGACGGCAGGACCTTCCTCCATCAGCGGGTTCCAGAAAGGCAGATCGAAGAGCGGCTCGCCTGCCAGTTCGATCAGTCCCCCTGCCTCGGCTGCGGTGACGTCCAGAATCATGTCGCCAATCGCCACGCCGCACCGCGGATCACCTCCTTCGGTCGAGAAAACGCCGTATGGCAAGTTGTTCAGGGGAAACGGGTGATCAGCCTCATTGGCCGAGGCTACCCAGGATTTCATTAATGGCATGTATTCAAACCTCTTTTGGGTGTCACTTTTTGCCCGGCGTGCCGTCGAACTTTTTCTCAAGCGACGTCCAGCAGTCGATGTAATCATCCTGCAACGGGGCTTCGTTGGCTGCAAATGGTGTCAGATGCTGCGGGAAACGGGTTTCGAACATGAAGGACATCGTGTTGTCCAGCTTGTCTGGCCCGAGGTTCGCGTTTGATGCTTTTTCAAACGCTTCCCGATCCGGGCCATGCGGCAGCATCATGTTGTGCAGACTCATGCCGCCCGGAACAAACCCCTGCGGTTTGGCATCGTACTGGCCGTAAATGTTGCCCATCAACTCGGACATGATGTTCTTGTGATACCAGGGCGGGCGGAACGTATCCTCGGCCACCATCCAGCGTTCGCGGAACAGGACAAAATCGATGTTAGCCGTGCCCGGTTGCCCTGAGGGCGCGGTGAGGACAGTAAAGATCGACGGATCGGGATGGTCGAATAGAATTGCACCGACCGGACAGTAGGTGCGCAGGTCATATTTGTAGGGCGCGTAGTTCCCGTGCCACGCCACCACGTCCAGCGGGCTTTGGCCGATCTTTGTGGTATGGAACTGCCCGCACCATTTGACCGTCACGGTCGAAGGCACCTCGCGGTCTTCAAACGCCGCCACCGGAGCCTTGAAATCGCGTGGGTTGGCCATGCAATTGGCCCCAATTGGACCGCGGCCGGGCAATTCGAACTTCTGGCCGTAGTTCTCGCAGACAAATCCGCGCGCCGGGCCTTCCAGCACCTCGACACGGTACACGAGGCCACGGGGGAGAATGGCGATTTCCTTGGGTTCCAGATCAATGATTCCGAGTTCGGTCGCGAACCGCAGGCGACCTTCCTGTGGCACCACCAACATCTCGGAATCGGCCGAGAAGAAATAGTCATCCTCCATAGAGTCGGTGACCAGATAGATGTGGCTGGCCATGCCCACCTGCGTGTTCACATCCCCCGCCGTTGTCATGGTGCGCATACCGGTGAGCCATGTCAGCCCCTCATCGGAATGAGGCACTGCGTCCCAGCGGTATTGGCCAAGGCTGATCACGTCCGGGTCAACGCAGGGCGCGGATTTCCAATGTGGCAGTTCGATTTTTTCATAACGGTGCGAATGCTTGACCGACGGGCGAATGCGATAGCACCACGTGCGCTCGGGCGGATTGGCTGTAAAGGCCGTGCCGCTAAGCTGTTCACCATAAAGGCCGTAATTGCAACGCTGCGGGCTGTTCATGCCCTGCGGCAGCGCGCCGGGAAGGGCCTCGGTTTCAAAGTCGTTTCCAAAGCCGGGCATATAACCCGCATGCGTGCCAACGGATGTGCCGGCTTGCGTCATTTTGTGCGGATCCGTCGGATGGTTCATCCTGTGTTCCTCCAATTGCTGCTTGTCGAGTAATAGTTGATTTTGTAACTAACAAGCATGACTCAGGACAAATCTGCCAAAAAAGATGACTTTGATCTGCAGGAATTCCTGCCGTACCTGCTGAACCGTGCAGCCGAAGAAAGTTCGCTGGAGTTTCAGCAGGTCTATAAGGACCGTTACGGGATGCTTCGCACCGAATGGCGCGTCTTGTTTCACCTGGGAAATTACGGCGAGATGACTGCGAAAGAAATCGGTGAGCGCGCCAAAATCCACAAAACCAAGGTCAGCCGCGCAGTTTCGAAATTGGAACAGCGCCGATACTTAGCCCGTAATCGCGACACATCCGACCGCCGGGTTGAACAATTGACGCTGACATCCGCAGGTCAGACGGTTTACAGGGATTTGCGCCTGGTGGCCGAGGCCTATGATTCAAAGCTTGCCGGCCTGTTTTCGCGGGACGAAGCGGAACTGTTGCGCAAAATGCTTCGGCGTCTGGCGCATATGGATTGACCACTGGTAATTCACCGCCGCAATTCCCAGATGAAGCCCAGAACAAAAATGGGACAAAACATGACGACCTTGGATGCCGATACGGCAAAATCAAGCGATCTGATCAACTGGCTGGTGGCGCGCGGGCTTGAGGGTGTCGAAAAAGAAGAACTGCTGGAAGAGTACTGCAATCGCCTGGTGGAACTGGGCGTTCCGCTGATGCGATTTCACGCGGCCCAATCGACCCTGCACCCGATTTATGGCGGAACCGGCTATAGCTGGTATTACGGCCAGGGCGGGGAATATCAAAAGTTCGAATACTCTGAACAACCCAGCGATCAATGGCGTGCTAGCCCTCTGTTTGCTGTTCTGAACGAAGGCGAAAGCGTTGTGCACGAACGGTTGGTGGATCAGAACGAACCAAGCCGATTTCCCTTGCTGAATGAACTGCGCGAACATGGCGCCACTGAATATTACGCGACGGGTGTGTCCTTTGACATTCCGACTCACAATCAGCCGAAGGACGCCAAAAAGGCGGTGAACGGTGTATTGTTGTCCTGGACCTCAAACGCGCCCGAGGGGTTCAAGGACAGCGATCTGGCGTTGATCAATACAGCCCTGCCGCATCTCGGATTGGCTTTGAAATCTGCAAACAACCAGCGGATATCAAAGGACCTGATGCGCGTCTATTTGGGACGCGATGCCGGTCGGCGCGTCTTGTCCGGCGAGATCAGGCGCGGGTCGCTTCAGCAAATCGACGCAGTGATCTGGAACTTTGACCTTGAGGGGTTCACCAGCCTGTCCGAAGAGCTGCCGGGTGATGCCCTTATTGAGATGCTAAACGAGTATCTGGCCGCTGCGATAGACGTGGTCCACAAATGCGATGGAAGCATTCTCAAGTTCATGGGCGACGGGCTAATGGCCATGTTCGATGTGGGCGAGATCGATGCGGACGCGCGTGCGGCACTGGCTGCCGTCGGCGAATTGGAGGTATCGATGGCGAAACTGAACGCACAACGTTCTGCCGATGGCCTGCCTGTGTCGAACTATACGCTGGCGCTGCATGCAGGTGAGATTCTGTACGGCAATATCGGCTCTGAGAACCGCCTGGACTTCACCGTCATCGGCCCGACCGTCAACCAGACCGCGCGGATTGCCGGAATGCACCGGTCGCTGGGGCAACGGATCCTGATCTCGGACGATGTGGCAAAGGCTGCACGACCTGCCGCGTCAGAGCTGGTCTCTGTCGGTCGCTATATGCTGCGTGGAGTGCCGGAACCGAAAGAACTGTTTACGGTTTACAAGGCGAATGACGCACGGGATTGAGTTTGCGTTTCGTGGCCGAAATTAATTGCGGCTTGGGCCTATCCATTTGTGAACAGGCCCAAGCAATGGTTTCTGGCTCAGACGTGATCGTCCTTAACCAACGCGCCGCGCCCGTGGCCGGCCATACCCCCAGAGACTTCTTCTGTCGCCTCATCCGCGAGTGTCTCTGGCAGGATCAGGTTAAGCACAATAGCGATAAACGCTGCTGGAAGGATGCCTGACGCGCCCAGAACCCGTAGGGTGTCGGGCAGGTGCTGCAGCGCATTTGCCGATCCGGGTGTCACGTTCATGACTTCGAGTTGAAGCCCCAGACCAATCGAAAGCGAAACCGCAAAGATCACCATGTTGCGACGGTTCCATACAACATCCGACAGCATGGATACGCCTGCGGCGACAACCATGCCGAACATGACAATGACACCGCCGCCCAGCACTTCGATCGGAACCGTTCGGATCAACCCGCCGACCTTGGGCACCAGACCGCATACAATCAGGAAAATGGCACCAATAGTGACCACGTGGCGGCTCATGACGCCGGTCATAGCGATCAGACCGACATTCTGGCTGAACGATGTGTTCGGGAAGCCACCAAAGACACCAGCAATGGCAGAGCCGAAACCGTCAGCATATGTGGCGCCCTGTATCTCTTTGTCGGTCGCCTCACGACCTGCGCCACCTTTGGTGATCCCCGAGACATCGCCGACCGTTTCGACGGCGGACACAAAGGCCATGAGGCAGAAACCGATTACTGCGGCGAACGAGAACTCGAAGCCGTATTTGAAAGGCTGCGGCAGTGCAAAAGCTGCAGAGCGTTCCCATGAGCCTGAGATCACTTCGACCGGTAGTTTCCCTACCAGCAAGCAATAAACATAGCCCACTAAAATACCGACCAGGACGGCCGATACGGAAAGCATGCCACGCGCGAAGAACTTCAGCCCCAGCGTAACAAACACAACGATCAGCGCGGGTGTCCAGCTGGACAACGAGCCATAACTTTCAGCACCAGAAGCCTTGGCTGGGACACCTCCGGCCGCGTATTCGATGCCGACCTTTACCAGCGCAAGACCGATCATCGTCACAACCAATCCAGTGACCAGAGGCGGTAATGCAAAGCGTATCCTGCCGATCACCGTGCCCAACAGGGCATGAAACAATCCACCGATAATCACGCCCCCAAACAGGGCAGCAAGACCGTCCACGCCTTTTCCGGCAACCAGAGGGATCATGATCGGAATGAAGGCAAAGGATGTGCCCTGTACGATCGGAAGCGCTGCGCCAACCGGGCCAAGCGTTACCGTTTGCAACAGCGTGGCAACGCCAGCAAAAAGCATCGACATCTGGATCAGATACAGCAACTCGGGAAAGTCCGGGCTGTTTGAACCAAAACCAAAACCCGCCGCGCCGGCAACGATAATCGCCGGAGTAACGTTCGACACGAACATTGCAAGCACGTGCTGTATCCCCAGCGGTACGGCCCGATAAATGGCTGGAAAATAGTTTGGATCCCGAAGTTGCTCCGGCGTCCCAATGGATGAATCGGTCATGGCTGTCCTCCCGTCAACGCGCGTTTTGGCGTCCTGTCCTTTGATAGCCTGGTGTGGAATTCACATCCTGATCCATTCAAAGTTGTCTATTATTAGATCAAGCAGATAGCTGGGATTATCAAAAATACCAAAAAGGTGTTTTGGATGGTTGTATTTTAGTTAAAGAAACCAATGGCGGTCCAGAGTCAGCCTGAACGCGACGCTGAAGCTTCAGGCTGCCGGTATTGTCAAAACTCATTGCCCAAAAGGGCAGGGGCGCACACTCGATCTACAATTTTAGCGAGGTATGGTAGCGCTGGGGCTGGAATGTCCAAACGGGGGCGTTAGAAGTCGATCTCAACGCCCGGCAGGTTCAGCTCTTTCATCATGTCGCGCAGCTCTTGCCGTGCAGCGATGTTCGAAATGTTCAGCTGTTTAACCCCAATATCCTTGAGGTCCAGCAAGGTCAGGCCGCGTGGGAAAAGTTCGCGGAAGATAACCCGCTCGGAGAAACCCGAAGCGACGCGGAAGCCGATGCGCTGGGACAGCATCTCAATCGCGCGCTGCATCTTTTCCTTGTTGACCATGCGCTGGGTGCCGACGCGGTTGCGGACAACCACCCAGTCGATGGGCTTTAGTCCCGCCTGCGCGCGCAGTTGGCGCGCGTTCCACACCATTTCTGAATAGACTGACGGGCCCAGGATTTTTTCACCCTTCGAGTCGATCCGTGCCAGCAGGTCAAAGTCGATAAAGCTGTCATTCAGCGGCGTGATCAGCGTATCGGCCAGCGAATGTGCCACCTGACTTAGGCGGGTGTGCGATCCGGGACAATCGATCAGGATGAAATCGCTGTCGCTTTCCAGTTCGGACACCGCGGCGGACAAGCGGTGATCATAGATATTCTCGCCGGGCTTCAGTTTGGACGCATCAATCTCGGGCAGGTCATGATGGCGGGGGCCGGGCAGGGTCAGGTCCGCGTTTTTCAGAAAATTGCCGCGGTTCTCGAAGTACCGACCAAGGCTGCGCTGTCGAAGATCAAGGTCCAGTGTGCTGACCTTGTGACCCAATCGCGCCAGTGCGGTCGCTACATGCATCGACACGGTCGATTTGCCTGCGCCGCCCTTCTCGTTCCCCACTACGATAATATGTGCCATGCTTGTATTCCCACGTCCCGCCGTGCTTAACCACACGTTGTTACCGACCACTATATGTTGTGGAGGCCGGGAAGGGAAGAACCCCAAGCGCCCGCGCAGAGCAATATCAGGCTCTAATTTGGAAAACTCAACCGGCTGGGTCGGTTAGGACCCGCGCTTGCCAAAGCGAATAGGCTGTTTCACAGTTCAAATCAGGGTTTTGCAATAGGGGAACCGGTTGGACCATCTGTTTTTGAACGTTTTGAACGTGGTTCTGCCGGTGCTGATCTGCGCCGGAATCGGCTATGCCCTTGCCGCGATCAAGACACCGTTCGACAACAAAGTTATCGGTGGGATCGTTTCGCGCGTTGGGTACCCGACGCTGATCATCTCGCACCTGTCCACAACCAAGATCGCGGTAGGCACCTTTTTGGACGTCATGACGGCCGCAGCGCTGGCCATTGCGGGGTTCGGAGTGTTGGGATTTCTGGCACTTAAAACCATGCGTCTGCCGGTTCGGGCCTTTTTGACGCCGCTTATGCATGGGAACGTGGGCAATATCGGGTTGCCTATCGCCTTGCTTGCGTTGGGTGATGCGGGAATGGCCTATACAATGGGATTTGTCGTGGTGGTGCTGATCAGCATTTTCACCGTCGGTATGTGGATACCGGCGGGGGAGTTTTCACCCAGAAAGCTCGTCACGTCCCCGATCATTTATGCAGTGATCCTATCCCTGATCCTTATGGCGAGCGGATCAAGCTTGCCTCAACCGCTGGTAAAATCCTTTGACATTCTTGGGGGGCTGTCGATCCCACTGATGCTGCTGACATTGGGCCATACGCTGGCAACGTTGCGGATCAAAAGCCTGGGCCGGGCGGTGCTGTTGACCGTTCTGCATCTGGTCATGGCGATTGCAATCGCCAGCGCTTTGGTATGGGTTTTTGGTTTCACCGGGGCTGAGCGCGGCGCGGTGATCCTGTGTTGCCTGATGCCGTCCTCGGTTGCGACTTACCTGTTCATTGACCAGCACGTGCCGGAATACGGGCCGGATGTTGCTGGTTTCATTCTTGTGTCGACGCTGGCCACGATCATCGTCCTGCCGGTGGCTCTGTCTTACTGGATCTAAAGCCGACCCTATGCGCAGCGACAAAAATCGCTAAACTGCTGATTAATTGCATTTAAGAACAATGAGTTTTCGGGTGAAATTATGACCGACAAGACGCCTTCTGACCCAACGCACGAGGGGGGTGCCCGCGTTGTGCTGGCGATGACGGCTATCTGTATGATGGTTGTTGGGTTTAACACAACGGCTGTTGCGACCATCCTGCCCAACCTCAAGGCCGAGTTCGATTTGACGCCATCCGGTCTGCAATGGGTGATGGCCACCTATACCGTGGCCAGCGCCACGCTGGTCACAATAGTCAGCCGGTTGGGCGATATCACCGGCAAGATGGGCGTGTTCTTCGCTGGTATGATTGTCTTCGGAATTGGGTCCGCCTCGGTCCTGTTTGCGCAAGACGGCGCAATGCTTCTGTTTGGGCGCGGGGCGCAGGGTGCGGGTGCTGCGGCCCTGTTTGGAACATCTCTGTCATTGCTCACCGCCGCCACACCCGAAGAACAGCGTGCAGGTGTTACCGGCGCATGGGGTGCAATTGTCGGACTTGCCATTGGCGTCGGCCCGATCGTCGGCGGTGCCTTTGCCCACTATATCAGCTGGCGCGCGGTGTTTGCGACCGATCTGGTGTTGCTGGTGTTCGCCTTCCTGATTGGGCTGCATGTCAGCCGACGCGGGTACGTGCCGGACACGCGTCAGGCCGGGGCCAAGTTTGATTATCCGGGCGCTTTTGCGTTGCTGTTGTTCCTTGGCCCGCTGTCCTTTGCGCTCAGCAATGGGGAAAGCAGCGGGTGGGCAACGCCGATTACATTGATGCCGCTGGGTGTTGCGGCGGTTGCGACAATCATCCTTGTTATCGTGTCTCGCCGCAGCGACGATCCGTTGATCGAACTGCGATACTTCAAGCATCCGCGTTATTTCATGGCCGCCGTAGGCATGTTCTTCACCGGCTTCACGCTGTTCTGTTTCTTTGTGTATTTCAACACGTTCGTTCAATCCCCGGATGCCTTCGGTTATTCGCCCATCGGCGCAGGTTTAGCGATCATGCCGCTTAGCCTCAGCATGTTCGTGATCTCGGTCACTGCACCCCGGTTTCTGGCGCCCTACAGCTTTCAATGGCCGATCGCGATCGGCTTGGGGGCGATGGCCTGTGGGTTCTTGCTGTTGATGACAACTTCGAACTCCACCCTATATGCCGAGATCTGGTGGAAGCTGATGATCGTCGGCATTGGATTAGGTATCTGTTTTTCACTATTACCCCGGCTCGGTCTGCGCGTTTTGCCGGAAGAGCATGTGGGGCAGGGGTCCGGGGTGATTAACGCCTGCCTGTATTTTGGCGCGACACTAGGAGCCGTGGTCGGAGGTTTGGCCGAAGCTATAACGACCCGCAGAGGTATTTCCGAGGTCATGAATGCTTTGCCCACCGGGTCCGCCCAGCGAGATGATCTGGCCCATGCCCTGACCCATGGGACGCCGAGCCAAATCCAGCAACTGATCGCTAAAATGGATCCTGAAACTAGCAGCGCTTTGGCCAATGCCCTTCGGGACTTGCAGGACAACGCCTTTGACAGCGCGATGCTTGTTGCTGCGGCGGCGGCTCTAGTCGGGATGGCTTTGGCGCTGATGTTGCTTCGGGGCCCGGTTCCGCCCGTACACAGCGCAGCCGAGCTGACGCGTGCGAAGAGTTGAGTTCGCTTCAACTGTTGGCAATTCTTCTACTGGAAATCCGGCTGTGATAGTAGGTCTCCATGGTTGAGTTTGCATTACTCTCTCAAAAAACCTTGCGCCCTTTGGCGGCATTGTCTGTGCGCGAAAATCAGGCAGGGTTTGTCGCGACAAATCTAATGACGATGGCGCAGTCGATTTTCGAACCGGGGTCAGAAATCTATGGCATTTGGGATGGCGGCGATGCGGTGGGATTGCTTGCCATTATCGACATGGCACATCCCGATGCAGAATTGGATGACGAGGATGACCCGGATGGCGTCTATATCTGGCGGCTGATGGTCGATAAATCTCGTCAGGGCCGGGGCTATGGAATGGCCGCATTGGATTTTGCAAAATCCGTGGCTTTAAAAAAGGGTCGCTCTAACCTGGTGATCAGCGTCGTCGACGAACCCGGCAGTGCGCTGCCGCTTTATCAATCGTTCGGGTTTGCGCCGACTGGCCGGCTTGTCGATGGCGAGGTCGAGTTGATCATGCGGCTGGCTTAGCCACTTATTTCTGGCAACGTTCTACCCACAAAAAAAGGCCGCCCCGGTGGGCGGCCTTTCGCATCTCAAACGGGTCTGGCTTAGAAGCCCAGACCTTCGTATTTCTTCTTGAACTTCGACACACGGCCGCCGGCGTCCAACAGGCGCGACGAACCACCGGTCCATGCAGGGTGCACAGAGGGGTCGATTTCCAGAGCCAGCTGATCGCCTTCGGCGCCCCAGGTGGATTTCATCTGAACTACGGTGCCATCGGTCATTTTGACGTCGATGACGTGATAATCGGGATGGATGTCTTTTTTCATCTTTCCGTTCCTTACGCTTCGGCGCCAGCCTTGGGCTTGTAGTTGGTGACTTCTGCGATACGCGCGGATTTACCACGGCGCGAGCGCAGATAGTACAGTTTGGCGCGACGGACGCGGCCACGGCGGACAACGGTGATGCTGTCGATGTTGGTCGAATACAGCGGGAACACACGCTCCACACCTTCGCCAAACGAAATTTTGCGAACGGTGAACGCACCGGCGATGGTGTTGCCGCCTTTGCGGGCGATGCAGACGCCTTCGTAGTTCTGTACACGGGTGCGCGACCCTTCGGTCACTTTAAAGCCGACACGGATGGTGTCTCCGGCTTTGAAATCGGGGATGTCTTTCCCCAGGGCGGCAATCTGTTCCGCCTCAAGCTGTGCGATCAGGTCCATCGCATTTCTCCTATCTGCTCGTGGTTGGTCCACGAAGTTGAGCACGGCCTGAGAGCTCTTGGTCTTCACCGGGTCCTGCGTACAGCCCGCCAGAGGTCAGATCGAATATTCCTTTGGTCCGGTCCGCCCTGCCGCGCCGTGGCCGAAGAAAGCCGGGCGTCACGCCATGATGCAAACCAAAACACCGGAGTCGCATGTCGCGGCACCGGATTGCGCTGCTTTACGGGCTTTGTGGGCGGGGATCAAGCCTGAATCGCAAGAATGGTCAAGGCCAGATGGTAAGATTTCGCCACCGGCCAACGACACCGTTGCCTTGTCAGGCAGATCAGGCATTCTAGAGGGAATTATAAGAGCAGAAATTTAGAACAGGAACATACCATGCGCACAGCATTGATGCTGGCTGTTTTGGCCTTCGCGACCCTGTCCTGCGGTCGCAGCAGCCCTCCGCCCCAACAGGTCGAAGCTAAGGCATTTCTGAGCACCACGTCGCCCTCGGTCATTTTTCCAAGCTTTGGGGATGCCAAGCCGCATGAGTGGGAAGGCCGGCATCCGGGGCACTATCCGGTTCACGGGCTCGATGTTTCGCGATGGCAGGGTCCGATTGACTGGCACCGGGCCAAGTCCTCTGGTGTCAGTTTCGTATTCATCAAGGCGACCGAGGGGGGGGACGTGGCCGACCCTTTGTTTGATGATCACCGGCGCGGCGCGCAAGCCGCGGGTGTTCCATGGGGTGCTTATCACTATTACTATTTTTGCCGACCGGCGCATGAGCAGGCAAAATGGTTCATCGAGAACGTGCCCCGAGGTGCTGACCTGCCGCATGTGCTGGATATGGAATGGACGCCACATTCCAAGACCTGCACCATCAGACCCGATGGTGCCACCGTCCGGTCCGAGGCGAAGCGGTTCCTTGATATCCTGGAACGCCACTATGGCCGCCGCCCGATCGTCTATACGACCGTGGATTTCTACGGTGACACCGATATCGCCCGCCTGCCCAAGACGGAATTCTGGCTGCGGTCGGTCGCCGGGCACCCGCGCAACGTTTACCCCAAGGCCGCGTGGCGGTTTTGGCAGTATACGGGCACGGGGCTGGTCCCCGGTGTTCAGGGGAAAGTCGACATCAACACGTTCAATGGTCCGCCGGAAATCTGGGCCAGATGGAAGGCCGGGGGGTCCTAAACCTTGGGCACCCCATAGGTTTCGATAGTGCCTCCGCCCACAAGATGATCCAACCGGCGCACGCGTTCGTTATCAGGCGCCTGGCGCAACCAGGAACGCTCGCCTGTGGTCAGATCGCGGCGTTCAAATCCAAGTTCGGTCATGCAGCGGTCAATCTGGTCGATCTCTCCTTGCGTGCGCGCCCCGTCCTGAGTGTTGTATCCAATGATCGCACCGACGACCGGAGATGTCAGAATAATAGCCGTCGCGTAGTTGCCGATGACAGCAGCGTTGCCACCGATATCTGCTTCGGTGGTGCAAGACTCGACCGAGACACGGGCGGAATGCAGATTATGGCCCGCCTGTGTTGGCACCGACAATTCCAGAGGTTTGGTTGTGCATGCCGAAACGGCAAGCACTGCGAAGCATATGATTTTTCTCATTTTATAGCCTGTTATGCGGTGATCAAAAATTGCTTTTGTAACATCTTCAGAATGAGTAATTTTGAGAAAAGTCAGCTTCAAGTAGATTTCGTCGAAAGGGTGAACTTGCTGCAGACAAGTCACACCTGAGAGGATCAGTCTGGTGTCTCATCCCCGGATTCCTCATAGCGTTCCCACAGATCAGGGCGTCGCTTGCGGGTGATCTCTTCAGACATCTGGTGCCGCCATTCGGCAATGCGCCCGTGATGACCAGACATCAGAATGTCGGGGATCGGGCGGCCTTTCCAATCTGCGGGTCGGGTGTATTGCGGGTGCTCTAAAAGACCCGAGGAAAAGCTCTCGTCTTCGGCTGAGGCCTGGTTGCCCAATACGCCGGGAATCAACCGCACAGTTGAGTCAATCAGCGCTTGGGCTGCGATCTCGCCGCCGGTCATCACGAAATCCCCAAGGCTGACTTCCTGAATGCCGTAATGCTCCAACACGCGTTCATCGACGCCTTCGAACCGACCGCAGAGCAAGGTCATGCCGTCGCAGCGGGCTAGGTTTTGCATCATACGTTGATCCATGCGGCGACCGCGCGGGCTGAGGTAGATCAGCGGCCAGTTGCCTTGCACACCAGCCATTGTGTGTTCGATTGCCTCACCCAGCACGTCTGCGCGCAACACCATACCCGCGCCGCCGCCGGTCGGCGTGTCGTCGACATTGCGATGTTTGCCAACGCCGAACTGGCGCAGATCCACGGTCTCTAACTGCCACAACCCTTCTTGCAAGGCTTTGCCCGTCAAGCTTTCGCCGAGAACGCCGGGAAAGGCGGAAGGGAACAGGGTGATGATTTTTGCCTTCCAGACCCCGTGCAGATCAGGTGTCGGAGTCATCAATTCACGCGGCTTCAGCGTGGGTCGGATTGCCTTGCGTCCGTGAGATTTGCTTGGCTTGTCTGTCATATTGTGCCGACCATCGCGTTCTTTGCCCGCTCTACTACCAGCGCTTTTTGCCGGGTCAACTCCGCTTCGTCCAGATGGGATCGGTTCAGCGTCAGCAATTCCGCCAACACGCTTTCCGGTAGCCTGCTGTTAGATTTTGTGGGCGGCACCAAAAGCTGCGCTTTTTCCCGAGGCAAGTTCAGGAATTCGGCAAAAGGCGTACCGGGACCAAAGCGTCGCAAATGCGTCTCTTCCAGCCACTCTTCGGTCACAGTGACCGACGGCAGTTTTTTGCGAATGTCCGAGACGGTTTCCTCGAGCGGGGGCAGGTGATCCATGTTCGCGCGGAAGATGTCGAATTCCTGGACCTCGCGGGTTCTCTGAAGATCGTGTGCCCAAAGGCTGCGCAACCACGCCCCGCGCTGTCGCAGGGACAGGTAGATCGTGATATCGACCTCCTGATCCTCGAACCGATCGCGGATGGCATCCACCAGACAAGCGGCCAGATCCGGTGAGGCGGCATATCCCTGTTCGATATTGCGGCTGGGACGCAGGCCGCTGAAATTCTCTTCACTGACGATCAGGCCGCGTTTCGTGCCGAAGTTCCGCGTAGCCAGATACTCTCGGGTCTGCGAGCTGAATTCGGACAGCGTTCCCACGGTTCCATAGATGGAATGGCGGGTCGCGGCACCTGACAGCCCCAATTTGCGCGTCTTGTAAGGCAGCAACAGTGCAAAATGTGGCCAGATCAATTCGCGGTTTTCATACAGAAATGATTGTGCTGCAGTGGTTCCGGTCTTGTGTAGCCCCAGATGCAGCAGAACGCGTCGCATCAGATCAGCCCCTCGGGCGGGTCTGCGATGATGCGGCCTTTGTCCAGATCCACAGTTGGAACAACCTCAAGCGTGAAGGGCAGAAAAACGGTGCCTTTCAACCCCGGCCCGTGCAGTTCCAGCAGATCTGCGGCGCCGTGGTTTTGTACCGACTTCACACGACCCAGCAGCGTTCCGCCGGTGTCGTAGACCTCAAGCTCGATCAGGTCGGTGTGATAGAACTCGTCATCAGGCAATGATGGCAGCTGATCACGCCGCGCGAATAGGCGGAGGCCGTTGATGGCGTCTGCCTGTTCTTTGGTCTCGATCCCACCCAAACGCGCTGCAAAGCCGTTTTTGATTGGGCGGGTCAGCACCAGGGGATAGCGTTCCTTGCCGTCTTCGTCAGTTAAGGGCGAATAGGTCTCGATATCCTCAGGGATGGCGCAAAAACTTTTTATCCGCACTTCGCCGCGCACGCCGTACGACCCCGCAACGCTGCCCACGCAGATCAGATCAGTCATTTGGCTCTTCCGTCGTTACACATAATCCGTCCTGCCAGTCTCCAAGCGGGGCACATGCCTCGCGTTGGTTATTGCGCTCAAAGAACACGCCCACAATAAAAGCGATCAGCAACAGGATGGGAAGCCGTATCAGTCCGAACATCTGGCTTTACCGCGTTTCGATATGCAACCGGGCGCTGCGCTGTTCCCAGCCGGCACGCTCAAGTTCGGGTCTTTCAGACATTTCTTCCGGCCAGCCCACACAATAGTAGCCGACCAGAGACCAATCGTCAGGCACAGCCAGATCGCGTTTCATCTGTTCTGGATCAAGGATTGAGACCCAGCCCAGACCCAATCCCTCGGCCCGCAAGGCGAGCCAGAACAAGGTGATCGCGGCGACGACGGAATAGCGGCGCATCTCGGGCATTGTGCCCGCGCCCAGCCCCAGACCTTTGTTGGTCGTCTCGTCCGAGAATACAGCCAGCTGAACAGGCGCTTCCTGCATGCCGGACAGCTTCAGGCGGCTGTATTTCAACGCCTTGTCGCCCGAATAGCCTGCAAGGGCCTTTTCATTGGCGTGTTGGAAATTTTTCAGCGCTGCGGCACGCGCCGCTTCGCTTTCGACGCGAATGACGCGCCAGGGTTCGCTCAGGCCCACCGAAGGGGCCAGACGAAATGTGTCGAGGCAGCGCGTCAGCACCGCCTCGTCCACGGGATCGGTGCGAAACCGGCGCACATCGCGCCGGAGCCGCATCAACAGTTCGAACTGCGTGCGAAAATCGTCGGTGAAATCCTGATCCTGCACGCGCTGACCTGCTTACTCTTCTGCCGCTGCTTCTTCAGCCGGAGCAGCAGCTGCCTCGGCGGCTTCAGCAACCTTTGCAGCTTTCTCTTCTGCGCGTTCCTGAGCTTTCTTGCCCGGGGTACCCTTGTTGGGGTTGTTGCGCTCGGCCTTGTTAAGGGTGCCGGCAGCTTCCAGCATGCGTGCAATACGGTCGGTGGGTTGTGCGCCCTGATCCAGCCAGTACTGAATGCGCTCCATGTTCATTTTCACGCGCTCTTCGCTGTCTTTCGGCAGCAGCGGGTTGTAGGTGCCCAGCTTCTCGATGAAACGGCCGTCGCGCGGCATGCGGCTGTCAGCAGCCACGATGCGGTAGAAGGGACGCTTTTTCGAGCCGCCGCGGGCGAGACGAATTTTCATTGCCATGGTGGTATCTCCTTTGGATGGCATCACGCCAGAGGCGTGTCTTTGTTAAAGCCGGGATTTTCCCGGTTTAGTTCTGGTGTTTCTTATGGTGTCGGATGACTTCCTGAATGATGAAATTCAGGAAAGCCTTGGCGAAATCTGGGTCCAGATGGGCCTTGTCCGCCAGGTCTTCTAACCGTGCGATCTGCGCGGACTCGCGCGAGGGATCGGACGGGGGAAGGTCGTGTTCGGCCTTGAGCTTGCCAACGGCCTGGGTGTGCTTGAACCGCTCGCCCAGCGTGTAGACGAGGATCGCGTCCAGCCGGTCGATGCTTTCGCGATGCTCTTTCAGCAACGTCGCAGCCCGAGTCACAGGGTTGTTCATTGGCCGGTCCTTTCGGTGGTCAAAGCAGTGTCAGAGAATTCGAATTTCGGGTGCCGCCAAACCTGACAGCGTTGACCCACAACCTCGCCCTCGCGTTCATAGGTGGCGCCAAGACGTTCGGCCAATGCGCGCGAGCGGTTGTTTTCATGGGCGATGTACGAAATCGGGCCATTCACCCCCTGGTGTTGGGCGGCATAAGCGCGGGCAGCCATCGCGGCCTCGAACGCAATTCCTTTGCCTTCGAAACCATCAAAAATGACCCAGCCCAATTCGGGCTCATCCCAGCCCGGCGCGTTGATGATGCCGGTCCAGCCTGCAAAGGCGCCGCTGGCCTTTTCGACGATGTGCCAACCACCGTAACCCATAATGGCCCAATGCCCGAACCGGCCCAAAAGGGACCGCCATGCTTCCAGTGGCGTTTTTGGGCCACCGACCATGCGGCTGCGGTCCGACGCGAAGAAGGTTGTCATCGCGGGCAGGTCACCCTTTTGCGGAGCCCGCAGGATCAGGTTTTTGGTTTCTACGGTGGGGATGGTGTACGAGGTCATGCGTAGGCCTCGATCCCGCCATTCACCAGATCGGCCGGGGCAGGGTGCCGCCAGACTTGCATCGTACCGAAACCCGGGTGTTCGTAGGTATAATCAAACTGCGCGCCCAGCCTTTCGGCCACGGCCTTGCTGCCCAGATTCTCCGGGTCGATCAGCGAAATTGCCGTTTCCCAACCCAGCACATCATAGGCATGCGCGCGCGCGGCCAGCGCGGCCTCGGTCGCGTAACCTTTACCAGTTGCGTTATTCATCAACGTCCAGCCGATTTCAGGTTCGGGCCAGCTGTGCGGGCACCACAGGCCGACATGGCCGACATAGTTGCCGGTGTCCTTTTCCTCGACGCCCCAGAACCCGTAGCCGCGCATGGCCCAATGACCCAGCAGCAAGGCAATGGCGCGCCATGTTTCATCAGGGCGCAGGGGGCCGCCGACGAATTTCGACGCATCGCTGGCAAAGAACTCGGCCTCGGCCTCGAAGTCCGCTTCGCAAGGGGCCCGCATGATCAGGCGTTCGGTTTCCAACCTGGGGATCGACGGTGTCATGCCTGCACCTCGCCATAGCGCCAGACACGCTGATCTGCGTCAAAGGCGCTCTCGGCCGCTGCGTCCCGGGACGCGCCAAGGCGTTGCGCCAACGCATTCGAACGCGTGTTCGACCGCGAGACATAACTGACGAACTGACCCGATCCGAGCAGGTCGAAACCGAAGTCACGTACGGCCGCGCAGGCCTCAGTCGCGTAGCCTTGCTTGCGGTGCTCGGCGCTGAACATATAGCCAAGCTCGGGTTCGCGATCATCCCATTCCAGCCCCAGAAAAACGAAACCAGCGATCTGATCATCGTTCTTCAGGGTCACCGTGAACAGGCCATGCCCATGCAGAAGCCACCCGGAGGTATAGTAGGAAAACTCGGTCCAAGCCTCCTGTTCGGAACTGCCAAAGCTCTCGCCGCAAACTGTGGACCAAACAGGCAAGTCATCCAGAGTGGGTGCACGCAGAGCCAGCCGCCGGGTCTGAATGACCGGCAGGGCCGCGCGATATTGCGCTGCTGCCATCGCCGCCTTTCCGGACGGGGGCTGGGTGCAGCGTGCTGGTGTCACTTTTTCTTACCGAAACCGCTCAGACCCGGGGGCAGGGCCATGCCGCCACCCATTCCGGGCATACCGGGCATCTTGCCGCCCATCGCTTTAGCCGCCTGTTCCAGCGCCTTGGGGTCCATGCCTGCGGCCATGTCTTCGGGGCTGGGGCCACCTTTACCGAACATGCCTTTCATGGCCTGTTTCAGCATTTTGCCTTTGCCCATTTTGCCCATCTTCTTCATCATGTCCGACATCTGCCGGTGCATTTTGAGCAACTTGTTGAGGTCACTGACCTCCATGCCGGAACCGGCTGCGATCCGTTTTTTGCGGCTGGCTTGCAGCAGTTGCGGGTTGGCACGCTCGCGTTTGGTCATGGACTGGATCAGGGCGATCTGGCGCTTGAGCACCTTGTCGTCCATGCCCGCCTCTTCGACCTGCTTGGCCATCTTGCCCATGCCGGGCATCATGCCCATCATGCCCTGCATGCCGCCCATCTGGATCATCTGTTCCAGCTGCATCTTTAGGTCGTTCATGTTGAACTGACCTTTGACCATGCGCTTCATCATGCGCTCGGTCTGTTCCATCTCCATCGTTTCCTGGGCTTTTTCGACCAGGGCAACGATGTCGCCCATGCCCAGAATACGACCGGCGATCCGGTCCGGCTCAAAGGTTTCGAGCGCGTCCATTTTCTCGCCCAGACCGACAAAGCGGATTGGCTTGCCGGTGACCGCACGCATTGACAGCGCCGCACCGCCGCGCCCGTCACCATCCATTCGGGTCAGGACGACGCCCGAGATTCCGACCTTGGCTTCGAATTCCTCGGCCACTTCAACGGCGACCTGACCGGTCAGGCCGTCGACCACCAGCAGGGTCTCGCGCGGATCAACAACGTTACGAACCTGCTCGACCTCGTTCATCAGCACTTCGTCAATGTGCAGACGGCCAGCAGTATCCAACATATAGACGTCATAGCCACCCAACGTTGCCTGTTGCTTGGCACGTTTGGCGATGTCGACGGGTTTTTGGCCGGGAACGATTGGCAGGGTATCGACGCCGACCTGCGTACCCAGAACGGCCAGCTGATCCATCGCCGCCGGGCGATAGACGTCGAGCGAGGCCATAAGGACCTTCTTGCCCTCTTTCTCTTTCAGGCGTTTGGCCAGCTTACCGGTCGTGGTCGTTTTACCTGAACCCTGCAGGCCGACCATCAGGATCGGAGCAGGCGGGTTATCGATTTTCAGAGCGCCGGGGTCTTCCTCGCCGCGCAGGGTGTCCACCATCGCGTCATGCACGATCTTGACGACCTGTTGTCCGGGCGTGATCGACTTGGTCACCGCCTGACCGGTGGCCTGATCCTGCACTTTCTTGACGAATTCACGTGCAACCGGCAGCGAGACGTCGGCCTCAAGTAAGGCCACGCGCACTTCGCGCAGGGCAGTTTTTACGTCCTCTTCGGACAGGGCACCCTGTTTGGTCAGCCGGTCAAAGACGCCAGAGAGGCGTTCGGATAGATTTTCAAACATGCCTTCGGCCTCCTTAGCCGGTTATCTGATGGCAGTTCCTAGGTAGGAAGCGCCGGTTAAATGCACAATTGCCCCCACGGGCGTGACACGCTGGTGGGGGGCGATCCCTGAACGACTCAAGGGACCGGAAGATCAGACGCTTCCGGATGTTTGACGGCGATTTAGGCCGATTGGCTGTCCGAGTCAACCTCTCGCGCGGGTAGCCAGTTGTTGACCGCATCAACCACCCGCTGTGCGCCGCGCCCGCTGACATAGGCTTCGACGATCGGGTGACGACCAGCACTCATGCCTTTTTTAAGAACCAGAACGGGGCGATGCATCTTGGACGTGGTCCTGTCGCGGGTCGAGGTGGTGGTTTCCACCTCGGCATGGGACAGGTTCGACAACTCATGTTCTACTGCGTCATATCCAAAGATCGATTGGCGACGGATCAAGATGCTATTGCTATTGCGGTCCAATATGACCTGTACGCGGCGCACAAAGACGCAGAATGCGCCAAAGCCCAACCCGCCACCGAACAGCGCAAAGAAGATGCCGAACAATATGCCCTCGCCACCCTCGCTGACCATGAATAAACCAGCCCCAACAAAACAGAGGATAAAGAGTACCAGCGTAATGCCGATGAACCATGGCGTGTTGGTCAGGATCAGTTGGTCCGGGGTGCTGCGCGTGACTTTCATGGCGGCACGCTAGCATCGATTTTTAGGCCTGTCGTGGCTTGAATCTGTCAGCGCATTGCGCGATGAGCGCCACAAACGAGGAGGTTCCCATGGACGCGTCATCCACTTTTCAAGACACGTTGCCGATCAGTTCAGACGCGCTGTTGCAGCGGTTGGATGACTGGGGGCTGAGCTATCGTCTGCACACGCATATTCCCCTGCGCACGGTTGAGGATGCCAAAGGCGTTGAAGAGCAATTCCTGGTACCGGGCGAAAACTCCCTGCGCCTCAAGAACCTGTACCTGCGCGACAAGAAAAAGCGGAACTATCTGGTGACGCTCGAACAAAGCCGCGAGATTGACCTCAAGGCGCTGGGCACAGAGCTGGGGATCGGTAATCTGTCCTTTGGATCAGCGGAGCGGTTGTTTCAGAGCCTCGGTATCCGTCCCGGCGCGGTCAGTCCGCTGGCCATGATCAACGGTGTGCAAAACGATGTGCGGTTCTTCATGGACGCCACCGCGCAAACGACAGACATCATCTATATGCATCCTCTGGTAAATGATCGGACCGTCGCCATGACGCGCGATGACCTGATGGCATTCTTCGATCAGGTCGGATGCGCAGTCACCTGGCTGCCGTGATCAGTCGTTCAGCGCCTCTTCGAGGGCTGCGGCGGCATGGGCGGCGGACGGATTGACGAACAGGTGGCCGTCAGCTTCAAAAACAGGGTCATCCAGGTGGTCGGGAAAGGCCAGCGGCAGTTCGGTACACGCCAGCAAGATCGCAGTTCCAGGTTTTGCGTGCTTGTCGCAGAAAGTTAGTAAACGAGCGCGCGCCGTGGCTGATGCGCCGCCGTAGAAGTCACTGTCGATCATCGCCTGCATCTCGGCAATTTCCGTTTCGGGTAGGCGATCATTTGCAATGATCCCTTCGGCGGCCAATCGGTCTGAATAATTGCTGGCCTGCATGGTCACTGTCGTTCCCAGAATCAGGGCTGTGGACGCCTTGGTAGATGCCGTGGCCTCAGCCGTCGCATCGAAAATGCTGAGAATGGGCATGGTGATGCCTTGCCGGATCGCATGCAGCCGCGCGTGCGGAGTGTTTGAGGCGATGATGCCAAAGTCGCAGCCCGCGTTTTCAAGCGTCAGCAATGCCTCGCGAAACACCGCGTCAAACCCGGACCAACTGGTCTCGTCCCCGGCGGTTCCCCGCAGGGCGCGGGTTTTGGCCTGCGTAACGGATTCGATTGTCATAGGCGGGATCGGCAAGGGCGAGCCGTGGCCGCGATTGGAAAAGTGCCTGCTGGCCCCTTCTGCGATCGCTCGGTAATAATCCACGGTCGAGGCCCAGCCCACACCGCCCAGAATGCCGATTTTCTTCATGATGAACGCCCAGTCTGCAAATCTCGCTTAAGGTAGACTGGACGTTTCACAAGACAAAGGCCAGAGGTGGATCAGGCGGCGAGTTGAGTTACCGCTTTTTGGGCATTCGCCAACGCGGCGTCCGCATCCAGCGCCATCTTGTCAGCCGCAATCACGTCGACGTCGTGGATGCCGATGAATCCTAGAACGTGCTTGGCATAGTTGGTGGCAAAATCGATCTCAGACCCTACTTCGGTGCCGCCGGACGCGATTGCCAGCACGGCGCGCTTACCTTCCAGCAGGCCTTTGGGGCCAGTTTCCGAATAGGCAAAGGTCAGACCCACGCGGGCGACAAGGTCGATCCAGGCCTTGAAGGCCGCAGGCACCGAGAAATTGTAGATCGGCAGCCCGATGACAATGGTGTCGGCGTTTTGCAGCTCGCCAACCAACTCGTCGGACAGGGCCAACAGATCGCGTTGAACCTCGTCACGTTGATCGGCGGGGGTGAAGTTGGCGTTGATCCAGTCTTCGGTCAGCAGGGGCAGGGGGCTGGCAAGATCGCGGCGGATAATGCGATTGGCTCCAAGGTGCCCGATAATCTGGCTGGAAAGGTCGCGGGTGGCGGATCCGGTGCGGCGGGCCGAGGCGTCGATATGCAGGATGGTCTTGGTCATGTCAGGGTTTCCTTTATAGCAGCGTGTCTGTTTCCGGTCCCAATATGAGTATTGCGTCAGCGAACGAAACGCGGATATACCAACAGGTATTGTTGGAATTTGCACAGTGGGATTGAGTATGGATAATTGGGACGAAGTCAAAACCGCCTATCAGGTCGCTCGGATGGGCACCGTCAGCGGCGCGGCCGAAATCTTGGGCGTTCACCATGCCACCGTGATCCGCCATATCGACGCGATCGAAGCGCGGCTGGGCGTCAAGCTGTTCCAGCGCCACGCCCGTGGCTATACCCCAACCGATGCCGGAGAGGACCTTCTGCGCGTGGCTCAGGCCACCGAAGATCAGTTCAATCAGTTGGTGGGCCGAATGAAAGGGCGCGGCGATGACGTGTCGGGCGAATTGGTTGTGACGTCTCTGGCCTCGCTGGCGCCCTTGGTCGTTCCCGCCCTGTCCGAGTTTCAATCAATGCACCCGGGTCTGATTGTACGTTACCTGACCGGGGACCGCCTGTTCCGCCTGGAATACGGCGAGGCACATGTGGCCATCCGGGCGGGGGCCGCCCCGGACCAACCCGACAATGTTGTGCAGCCGTTTATCGAACAGGAGGTCGGCTTGTTTGCCAGCAAGTCATATATCGAGCGCCGAGGCAAACCAGCGAGCATTGACGAATTTGCAGACCACTTGTTTGTCGGCACGGACGATGAAAACAGCCGCGCTCCGTTTTCCAAATGGTTGCGTGCCACTGTCCCGGCCGAGGCCATCGCGTTCCGCTGTACCAACAATTTCTGTTTGCGCGAGGCAGTTCTGGCCGGGGCCGGGATTGGTTTCATGGCACGATGGGAGGCATCGCGCGATCCGGAACTGGTCGAAGTTATTGAGCCATTGCCCGAATGGTTCGGCAAACTTTGGCTGGTGACCCATGTCGATCTGCATCGCACGACCAAAGTGCAGGCATTCCTATCGTTCCTTAAGAAAGAGTCCAAAGGTTGGCTTTCGTGACACCGCAGGGGCGTGGTCATTTGGCAATGATCACATTCACTCTGCTGGTGGCGGGTAGTTTCTCGTTGGGATCTATTGTTGCCAACCAGATTGCGCCGTTGGCGATTACAGCCGGGCGGTTTCTGATTGCGGCCGTCATCATCGGCATTGCCGCGTTAGCCACCACCGGTTTGCCGCGCAGCGCTGCGCAAGCGCCGTGGCGATACGCCGTTTTGGGCGGGCTGTTCGCCACTTACTTTGTTCTTATGTTTTACGGCTTGAAAACCGCCGACCCGGTCAGCACATCTGCGGTATTCACCCTGACGCCGGTCATGTCTGCGGTCGCCGGATGGGTTCTGCTGCGCCAGATCACCACTCCGCGTATGGCTTTTGCCCTGACGGTGGGGGCAACCGGTGCTTTATGGGTTATCTTTCGCGCCGATTGGCAGTCCTTTCGCGCCTTCGAGATCGGTGGCGGAGAGATCATCTTTTTCTGGGGCTGCATGGCGCATGCAATCTACACGCCGATGGTGCGCAAACTGAACCGGGGTGAGCCCGCGGTAGTCTTTACATTTGGAACACTGGTTGCTGGCTGCGTGATCCTGACGGTGGTCGGCTGGTCAGACATCCGTGCAACCGATTGGGCGAACCTGCCGCTGATCGTCTGGGTCAGTCTGCTGTATCTTTCTATCTTCGCAACGGCCTCCAGTTTCGTTCTGGTCCAGTTTGCAGCGCTACGCCTGCCGTCTGCCAAGGTTATGGCCTATACTTATCTGATCCCCAGCTGGGTGATCCTGTGGGAGATCGCGCTTGGGCGGCCTGCGCCAACCGTCATGGTGCTGGTCGGTGTCGTTTTAACCGCGATCGCGCTTGTTCTGCTGCTCAAAAGCGAAGAGCAACCTGCGAAAGACACTGCGCCGGTCTCGGAATGACCCTTGCCATTTGGCCGTAATCTAACAACCCTCGGGTCTGATGAACCAACCCGGAGGGAATGATGAAGCAAGCTATTCTATTTGTCGTCGGTGCGATGTTATCCGCCTGCACGCAAGGAGGGGGGCAGGGGTCTTCAGAGACCGACCTTCAAGGCAGTTGTGAGGCGCTCGTGTCGGCTGAGACGGGTGTTCAGGCCGCTGACGTCAACGTGGTTTCGACTGAATCGGTACCGACTGGAACAATCACGACAATTGAGGTCACTGGCGCTCAGGCACCGTGGTTGTGTCTTGCGGATGCAACGGGAGTGATCATCGGTGTCGAGTATAGTCAGGAAGGCTAACTGAGAACGGGCCAAACCGACGGAAATGGTCGCGGTCATCTACATGAGGCAGATCAATGTGCTCTTTTTCTGAGCCCGCTAACATCGCCGGCAGGAGGAAGATGCCATGTTTAGTCACATTATGATCCCGGTTGATATTCACCTGCCGCCGGAAATTCGCAAAGCTCTGGATGTCGCGGCGCAAATGGCGAGATGGCAAAACGCCCGGATCACGATCGTCAGCGTGACCGGAACCCAGCCGGGCGACGTCACGCATTCAGACGCGGAGATTAGCACCGAGTTGCAAGCCATTGTGGATCAACTTACCGAGCAGAGTGGCTCCGAGGTTTCAGCGCGCAACATCCACTCGGTAGATGTAGCTGCAGAGGTCGACGGTGATTTGACGCGCGCCGCCGAAGAGATTGGGGCCGACCTAATCGTCGTTGGGACGCACGCACCGCGCATCACGGACCACATCTTTTCCAGCCATGCCGGATATCTGGCCAAGCATGCCAAAGTATCGGTGTTTGTCGTCAGATAGGTCTAGGGATCGTCTGTTGCTGGTAGTTCGACTTCCAGAAATCGTTCAAACGCATCCAGATTGACCGGTTCGAACTGACCGAACCCCTGCATCCAGACGGATGCCGCGCGCAGCGCATCCGGTTCCAGCTTACACCACTTCACCCGCCCGCGCTTTTCCTGGCTGATCAACCCGGCCTTGGTCAGGATGATCAGATGTTTCGAGATCGCGGCCAGCGACATCTCGAACGGGTCGGCGACGTCGGTGACGGCCATGTCATCCTCAAGCAGCATCGCAAGGATGGCGCGGCGGGTCGGGTCGGCGAGGGCCGCGAAAACGGTATCGAGGTCATTGGACATGCTATCGCTCAATCACAGCGCCCGGATTTGGTCAACCATTTGGTTGAATATGCGAATAGAGCGGTTTTTACGCGCACCGATGGATCGGGACATTTTAATGGTGCCTCAATTGCATGAATAAATTGCATAAAACCAATTGCTTAACCTGCGACAAGTCGGACATTTAACACCGTTGACTCTGTGCCTTGCGCCCCTTAGCACCCTACCCAAGACTGTGCGAGGGAATTGCCCGTGACCGATGATGACCAAAAGCAGCGTATGGCGCAGCTGGAGGCCAAGATCACAGCGGCGAAAAAGGCCAAAGCGCCAAAGCCTCGTGCGGATGCTGACGTGTCCGGGGGCGAGCTTGCCTGGAGGATGGTCATCGAAATGGTTTCCGGTCTTGGGATCGGATTTGGCATCGGATACGGGCTGGACAGCCTGCTCGGGACAATCCCGATCTTCCTGGTGCTGTTCACATTGCTGGGCCTTGTCGCGGGCGTGAAGGTTATGCTCCGCAGCGCGAAAGAGGTTCAGGAGAAACAAGCGGCTGCTGAGGCGGCCGATAAGGACGAGAGGGACTGAACGTGGCAACTGAGACCACCGCAGCAGAAGGCAGCAGCCTGGTTTTCCATCCGATGGATCAGTTCATCGTTAAACCGCTTTTCGGTGACGGTGCGATTGCGTGGTACACGCCGACCAACGTGACTCTGTGGTTGTTTCTGGCTATTGCGGCGATCTTTGCCCTGCTGGTTCTCAGCACCTCGAAACGTGCCATTGTTCCGACCCGGATGCAGTCTGTTGCTGAGTTGGCCTATGGCTTCATCTACAAGATGCTGGAAGACATTTGCGGCAAAGAAGGCGTGAAGTACTTTCCCTATGTCATGACCTTGTTCATGTTCATCGTCTGCGCGAACTTCCTGGGCATGTTGCCCATGTCTTTCACCACCACATCGCATTTCGCCGTGACCATCCCGCTGGCGCTGGCTGTGTTCCTGACCGTAACTGTTCTGGGTTTCGTCAAGAACGGCGCAAGCTTCCTGGGTCTGTTCTGGGTGTCCAGCGCACCGCTGGCACTGCGCCCTGTCCTGGCGATCATCGAGCTGATCTCGTACTTCGTGCGTCCGGTCAGCCACTCCATTCGTCTTGCCGGTAACGTCATGGCAGGCCACGCGGTTATCAAGGTTTTCGCAGGCTTTGCCGCGATTGCCGTGATCTCACCGGTGTCCGTTCTGGCGATCACCGCAATGTACGGCCTCGAGGTCCTCGTGTCCTTCATTCAGGCCTACGTATTCACCATTCTGACCTGTGTTTACCTGAAAGATGCGCTGCATCCTTCGCACTAAGGTCCGATACCCAAACATCGAAACTTCCAATTCGTAAGGAGAAACATCATGGAAGGCGATCTCGCACACATCGGCGCAGGCCTGGCAGCAATCGGTTCCGGCGCAGCCGCAATCGGGGTGGGCAACGTTGCAGGCAACTTCCTGGCCGGCGCTCTGCGCAACCCTTCGGCGGCTGCTTCGCAGACCGCAACCCTGTTCATCGGTATCGCATTCGCAGAAGCCCTGGGGATCTTCGCATTCCTGGTCTCGCTGCTGCTGATGTTCGCCGTCTAATCTGCGGAACCTGATCCTTACGCGCAGGTGGGCCCAAGCCATAGCGGCCCACCTGTTGTAAAGACAACGTTCCGACGGAGGACATCATGGCGACAGAACCCGTATACGAAGAGATTGCAGGTACCTGCGTTGACTCTCATGGGTCGGCGATCGGGATGCCCCAGCTCTGCTTCGATTGGTTCCCCAACCAGATTTTCTGGCTGGTCATTACGCTGGTCGTCATCTTTCTGGTCCTGTCTCGCGTGGCTTTGCCCCGCATCGCGGCAATCCTGGCGGAACGTCAGGGGACCATTACAAATGACCTGGCTGCGGCCGAAGATCTGAAGGCCAAAGCGGTCGAGGCGGAAGAGGCCTATAACAAGGCGCTGGCCGATGCCCGTTCTGAGGCACAGCGTATCGCAGCGGAAGCCCGCGCGGAAATCCAGTCAGGTCTGGATGACGCGATTGCCAAGGCAGACTTGGAAATCGCTGCAAAGGCGGCTGAATCGGAAAAGGCAATTGCCGATATTCGTGCCGGTGCGCTGGAAAGCATTCAAGTGGTTGCCAAGGACACGGCAGCTGAACTGGTCACAGCACTGGGCGGCGAGGCAGATGCCAAAGCCATCGACAGTGCAATTGACGCGCAGACGAAAGGATAAGTGACATGCGGAATACTCTTGCCCTTATCCTGACCGTCGGCGCCGCCAGCCCCGCGCTGGCTGCAAGCGGCCCGTTCTTCTCGCTTGGCAACACCGACTTTGTGGTCCTTCTGGGCTTCATCGTTTTCATCGCGGTCCTGTTCTATTTCAAGGTTCCGGGCATGATTGGTGGCGCTCTGGACAATCGCGCCGATGGCATCAAGTCCGAACTGGACGAAGCCCGCGCCCTGCATGAAGAGGCACGCAGCCTGTTGGCCTCGTACGAGCGCAAGCAGCGTGAAGTGCAGACCCAAGCGGATGCCATCGTGGCTGCAGCCAAGGAAGACGCTATTCTGGCGGCAGAACAGGCAAAGGTCGATTTGGAAAAATCCATCGCCCGCCGTCTGGCAGCAGCTCAGGACCAGATCGCTTCTGCTGAGGCGTCAGCTGTCAAGGAAGTCCGCGATCAGGCTATCACCGTTGCGGTATCGGCTGCCAACGCGGTTCTGGCCAAGCAGATGACCGCGGCACAGGCGAACAAGCTGATCGACGCGGCCATCGCGGATGTTGGTGACAAGCTGCATTGACACCGCCGAATAGCAAATCAGTAATAGAAGTGACCCGGAAGCCGCATGTTTTCGGGTCATTTGTTTTCTACAGGGACGACGCACGATCCTAATTTAGTCACTTGTGCAGCGGATCTGAATTGTGATTTGACAGATGCGAAGGCGTTGATTGGGCGTTTAATGACAGAGCCATAGTGCGCCCACCTTCCTTTCCGGAGGCTCTGGGATTGCACAGAACAACGTCGGATGAGTTAGAAAGCTGAAATCCAGAAACAGGAAAAGAGTGACCGTGCCCGCCACAGACGACACAGTTTCCATGAACATTGTCGGCGCGGTGCGTAACGGGGGTTCGGCTCTGAAAGAAACGATCCATCGGATCGAAGACTTGTCGAAACGGATGGGGCAATACTCGGTCATCATTGCCACCAATGACAATACAGATAACACCGATCAGACACTGTCCGAATTCGCAAACCGGTGTGCCGAGGTTCAGATCATTCGGCTGGACGGTGTGATCTCGGACATTTCTGAACGTGTCGAACGTATCACTGCTGCTCGAAATTCTATACTTGAAACTCTCGAAAAGAGTGGTCGTGACAACCACCTGACTCTGATGCTGGATTTAGACGGGCCGAACATCTGTCTGAATCCCGAAGCTGTTTTAGTAGCGGCCAAGCGTTCGGAAATTCAGTGGGAAGCGGTTTTTGCAAACTCAACGCCTGCCTACTACGACCTATATGCCTTGCGCTGCCGGGGTTGGTGCGAACAGGATGTCTGGCAACAGATACACAACGCTCGTAAGCCTCTGTTGGGCAAGCGAAGATGGCGCCGAAACCTCTTGAAGACCATGATCCATGACCGTCAGTTTCATATTCCAGAAGATTGCCGACTTATACCTGTCGACAGCGCATTTGCGGGGGCCGGCCTTTATAAAACTCAAGCGCTACGAGGCCTGAGATATAAATGCCGAGATGAGGAGAACCGGCTGGTCTGTGAACATGTCCTGTATCATCAGGAAATGCGTACGCGAGGTGCCAGACTCTATATCGATCCAGCATTGACGACTATCGCGCCGCAAGAGCATCTTGGTGAAGGCAGCGGAGCACCATTTCCACCGAACCTACAAAACCTTTCGAGCGGAGCAACGTGATCAATGCCCTATTCTCCAATCACCGGGCAACTTGGAGTGTTGCTTTTTGAAAGCGATGTGATCGGGCGACACCCGGCAAAGTACTTTCTGGATGAAAGCTGCGGTTATATCTGGGTAGAAAACCCGACATGGCTGGAAGAAGCGTATAGCGACGCCATCGCGTTGACGGATACAGGGATCGTTGTCCGAAACCTGTCGAACCTGCGCCGTGTGTCAACAGCTATGCGAGCGAGTGGTCTTGAAAATGCCCGAGGGATCGACATTGGCGGAGGCTATGGTCTGTTTGTTCGCGGCCTAAGGGACATTGGACTGAATTTTCACTGGTCCGACCCCTATGCCGAAAATCTGTTGGCGCGCGGATTCGAGGCGGATGATGGAACATATGCAGTTGCGACGGCCTTTGAAGTTCTTGAACATTTGCCTGATCCGCTTTCGCACATAAAAGAGGCGCGCACGAAATTTGGTTTCGAAACGCTCTTTTTTTCGGCAACTTGCTTCGATCCAAAGGATCTACCGCCGCGCGACTGGTGGTACTGGGCTTTTGAGACGGGCCAACACATCAGCTTTTTCTCTGAGCAAAGCCTGGATTATATGGCTGAGCAGTTGGGGATGCGGAAAGTTCACCTACGTGGAGACCTTTATGCCTTCACTACGCTGGACAGCCTCACGTGGCCCAGCCGGTGGCAGCAATGGAGAATTCGAAAAGCGTTTCGTCGTGCCAGCCTGACGCAACAGGACTATGAAGACATGAAGCAGCGCGTAAAGTCGATGCAACTCAAACGTTGACGATCACAGTGTGCCTGCCTCGTGCTGAAGGCGTTGCTGAGCGATTTCTTCGTTTCTTTCTGCTTTTTGCTGATCGGACATGCAGCGTTCAACAAAGCTCAGGTGTTCTTGAACTGCGTATCTGGCAGCGGCCGGGTTGCGTGCCTGAAGCGCGGTGTTGATGGCGCGGTGCTGGTCCAGGATGGCCTCGCGCGTCGTTTGCTGCTGGAACATCATCTGGCGGTTATAGAACACGCCTTGCCGCAACAGATCGAACATTGACCGCATCATATGCAACATGACCACATTATGGCTGGCCTCGATGATAGCCATGTGGAATTGCGCGTCCAGCTGCGCCTCATCTTCGGTCGCATTGCTGGTATGGGCGGCTTCCATCTTTGCAAAAATCGTCTGTACCACCTTCAGGTCGCTGTCCGACCCCAACCGGGCCGCGCGTTCGGCCGCCAACCCTTCCATGTCGCGCCGGAATGAGAGGTAATCGAACACCGCCTCGTCATGGCTGCCGAACAGCCGGATCAGCGCCGGGGAGAAGGCTGAGCCCAGGACCTCGGCCACATAGATCCCGGATCCTGCTTTTGCTGTCAGCAACCCTTGGCTTTGCAGGTCCGCGATCGCGTCGCGCAGGGACGGCCGGGATACGCCCAGCCGCTCGGCCAATTCGCGTTCGGCGGGCAGACGTTCGCCGGGGCGCAGTATGCCGCGCAGTATCAGCAGTTCAATCTGGCGAACTACCGCGATTGAAAGCTTTTCGGTCTGAACTTTTTGAAATGGCATGCGGGCGTCATTCCGGAAATTGGTCAAATGATATGACCACGGATGGCGGCGAGGTTCAAGAATGCGGGGTCACGTGGTCTAAAATATTAGGTCAGTATTGTTGACTTTGTGATGTTCCTCTCTACGCTGGCCGTGACTGAGAGCGGAGGAGACTCATGTCTACGCACGAATTGTTCGCCACGCGGGCATCCCGGATGAAAGCGTCTGAGATACGCGAATTGTTAAAGCTGTTGGATCAGCCGGGGATCATCTCTTTTGCAGGCGGCATCCCCGATCCCGCGTTGTTTCCAGCCGAAGGGTTCGCGGCCGCCTTTCAAGCTGCGTTGGGGCCTGACCAGCAGGCTCAGGCGCTACAATATTCCGTCAGCGAAGGTTACGTCCCGCTGCGGGAATGGCTCGTCGACCACATGCGTTCAATCGGAGTGGAATGCGGGCTTGAGAACATCCTGATCACGTCAGGCTCGCAGCAGGCATTGGATTATCTGGGTAAACTCTATCTGTCGCCGGGCGATACTGCGCTGGTCGGATGGCCGACCTACCTGGGCGCATTGGCTGCATTCAATGCTTATGAACCACGTTTTGACCGGCTCAGCATCAATGGCAACCGGGGCGCGGCAGAATACGCGGCGTTAGCGGGCGAAGGCGCGGTCAAATTTGCCTATCTCTCGCCCGATTTCGCCAACCCGACAGGCGAAACCGTGGATCTGCGGGGGCGGGAAGCGCTGCTGGATCTGGCGGATGAGTTGAACTGTGCGGTGATCGAGGATGGCGCCTATCAGGCCCTGCGTTATGACGGTAATGCCATCCCCCCGGTTCTGGCACTGGAATTGGCGTGCAAAGGGTCGATTGAGGATTGCCGCACGATCTATTGTGGAAGCTTTTCGAAAACCTTGTCTCCGGGGTTGCGGGTTGGTTGGGTCGTGGCGGCAAAGCCAGTGATTTCTCAATTGGTGTTGATGAAACAGGCTGCCGATCTGCATTCGGCAACCATCAACCAGATGGCCATTGACCAGGTGGCACGGGTTTGTTTCGACACGCATATCCCGATGCTGCGTCGTGTCTACGGTGCCCGTCGCGACGCCATGCTGCAGGCGTTGCAGGACCATATGCCCGATGGCGTGCAGTGGACCAAGCCGGAAGGTGGCATGTTCGTGTGGTTGACATTGCCGGTCGGTACAAACGGGGCCGAACTGTTAGCCCGGGCGCTGGACACGGTCAAAGTAGCCTTTGTCCCGGGTGGGGCCTTTTTCCCGGACGGCAGCGGGACCAACACGATCCGGTTGAGTTTCTCGAACTCGGATGAGGATACGATCCGCGAAGGTATTCGCCGATTGGGTGAGGTTTTGCGCGCCTGATCGGCGGAAAGGTTTTGTTAACCTTGATGGCGCAATGCTGCGGGCATGATCCGGTATCTGTCCCTCCTAGTGCTGGCCGCTTGTTCGGCTGGCACGCCCCACTTTCGCGATGTGCCTGCGACCCGCGTTGCGGTGAATGGCAGTGTGTTTGACGTGCGGGTCCGCGATCAACTGGCCGAGGCTGTACGCATCAACTCTCAATATGCTCCGCGTCTTGGCCCCATTCGCGACCGGGCCGCACTGGCTATGGCACAGGTGTCGGGTTGCCCGTTGCTGGATGTTCTGGGCGACGCTGCGGTCACCGTGGGCATTCTGGGTTGTGACCGGGAATTGGGGGAAAAGCTTGTTTTCGGCAGCCTTCTTCGCGGTCCCTATGAATGTATCGACTATGGCTACTACGAAGACTATGGCTATCAGGTTTTTGAGTGCGCTCCTTACTGAGATACGCGCTTTTTTGCGTATTTTGGCAAGATATTGTGGATAACTTGACGTGAAATCCCATATCCTGCGTTACTCCGTTGACTCAACCCCAATGGGTTGCGCAGACTTCCAGATATAGGAATCATGGGACGAGCGGCCTTTGCGGTTCAGCAAACTTAAACTCACCGGCTTCAAAAGCTTTGTTGACCCGACCGATCTGATCATCGCGGATGGGTTGACCGGTGTGGTGGGTCCAAATGGCTGCGGCAAGTCCAATCTTCTGGAAGCGTTGCGTTGGGTAATGGGTGAAAACCGCCCCAAATCCATGCGCGGTGGCGCGATGGAGGATGTGATCTTTGCCGGGGCCGCAACGCGTCCGGCCCGCAATTTTGCCGAAGTTGTCCTGACGATGGATAACTCGGAACGTTTGGCGCCTTCGGGGTTCAATGACAGCGATCAGTTGGAAATTGTGCGTCGCATCACCCGCGACGTCGGCAGCGCTTACAAGACCAACGGCAAAGATGTTCGGGCTCGCGATGTACAGATGCTTTTTGCCGATGCCTCGACCGGCGCGCATTCACCTGCACTGGTGGGGCAGAACCGCATTGCCGAGCTGATCAACGCCAAGCCCCGCGCGCGTCGCCGCATTCTGGAAGAGGCGGCCGGTATCTCGGGCCTTTATCAGCGCCGCCACGAGGCGGAGCTAAAGCTGAAGGGCACCGAATCCAACCTGACCCGTGTGGATGACGTTCTCGAACAGCTTGGCACCCAATTGGCGCAGCTTGCGCGGCAGGCGCGTCAGGCCGCGCGGTACCGTGAGATTGGGGAGCAACTACGGCAGGCTGAAGGCATGCTGCTCTATCGCCGCTGGAAAGAGGCTGACATGGCCCGCCAACAGGCCGAAGACGTCTTGCGCGAGCGGATCACCGAAGCCTCGCGCGCGGAGGCCGAAGCCCGCGCCGCCAGCGCCAAGCGGTCTGAAATCGAGGAAATTTTGCCGCCTCTGCGCGAGGAAGAGGCAATCGCCGCCGCCGTCTTGCAACGACAGCAGGTACAGCGCGACCAACTGGCTGATCAGGAAACCCGCGCGCGTCGGACGATCGAGACGCTGACCAACCGAATTCAGCAATTGGCCAACGATATCGAACGCGAAACCGGCCTGAACCGGGACGCGGGCCAGATGATTGAGCGTCTGGAATGGGAAGCGCGCGAACTGGCCAAAGCGGCAGATGGGCATGACGACAAAGTGGCTGAGGCCGCCGAGATCGCGCGCGAAGCCGCATCCGTGCTGCAAGATCGAGAAGATCACCTGTCGCAGGAAACCGAAGATGTGGCGCGTCTTGTGGCGCGTCACCAGTCGGCTCAGCGTTTGGTCGAAGACAGCCGCAAGACGCTGACCCGGTCCGAAGGCGAAGAAGAGAAAGCCCGTGCTGCGGTAGACGAAGCCCGCAATGCTTTGACCCGCGCCAGCGAAGCGTTTGAGGAAGCGCAAGAGGGTGAGGAAGAAGCGCGCGAGGCCGCTGAGGCCGCCGACGAAGCGCTGGCCGCAGCGGACGAACTGCGCAATGAAACGCAAGCGAGAGAAGCCGAAGCGCGCGCTCAGCGGTCTGAGGCCGAGGGTGAACTGGGCGCGATCCGCGCCGAGACATCCGCCTTGGCCAAGCTGGTCGAACGGGATACCGCCGAAGGCGGGCAGGTCTTGGATCTGCTGCGGGTCGAGCCCGGCTATGAAAAGGCGCTGGGGGCGGCACTGGCTGACGACCTGCGTACACCGTTGGTCGATGCCGATGGACCATCCGGCTGGGTGCAGGTGTCAGGCTACGATGCAGATCAGCCCCTGCCCGATGGGGCAGAACCATTGGCGTTGCATGTCTCGGGCCCAGACCGTCTGAGCCGCCGGATCGCTCAGATCGGATTGGTTGATGCGGATCAGGGCGCGCGGCTGCAAGCCTCATTAAAGCCGGGGCAGCGTCTGGTGTCCCGTTCAGGTGACTTGTGGCGTTGGGACGGGTTCCGGGCATGGGCCGAAGATGCGCCAAGCGCTGCAGCCTTGCGGTTGGAGCAGCTCAACAAGCTTGAAGCTCTGAAACAGGAGCTTACCCGCGCCGAAGCGCAGGCTGATGGTGCCCGCGCGGCACATGAGGCGCTGTCGCAGCAACTGGCGGATGTCACCGAGGCAGACCGCCGCGCACGCGAAGCTCGACGCGCCGCCGACCAGCGGATGGCAGAATCCGCGCGCGGGCTGAGCCGGGCCGAGGCTGACCGCAATCTGGCGCAGGGCAGGTTGGAAACGCTTACCCTTGCCGTTGACAGACACAAGGATGATGCCATGTCTGCCCGCGCGCAACTGCGCGAGGCCGAAGGCACTCTGGCCGGCCTGGGTGACGTCGACAGCGCGCGCGCGCAGGTCGAGGATATCAAACAGACGGTTGAGGCCGCGCGGATCACCATGCTGACCCATCGCTCATCCCATGATGAGCTGCGCCGTGAAGGCGAGGCACGAACCCGGCGGGCCCAGGAAGTGACCAAGGACCTCAGTGGCTGGCGGCACCGGTTGGATTCAGCAGAAAAACGTATCGCGGAATTGGTCGAACGCAAGGAAAGCTCTGAGGAAGAACTGTCTGAGGCGATGGCCGCCCCTGGTGAGATCGCCGAAGCCCGCGAAGAACTGAACGAGTTGATCGAGACAGCCGAGGCCCGGCGTGCCGAGGCCGCCGACAAGCTTGCCGAGGCTGAGACGCAGCAGCGCGAAGTCGTGCTGGCCGAGCGAGAAGCTGAACGTTTGGCGTCTGAAGCCCGCGAATCCCGTGCAGCGGCTGAGGCGCGCTGTGACGCAGCCAAAGAAAGCGTCGTGGCAGCTGCTGAGCGGATCGCTGAAGATCAGCAGTTGACGCCGAACCAGTTGCTGAACCAACTGGATGTGAACCCTGACCAGATGCCTGCAGCCGACGCGCTGGAGGCCGAAGTAAACCGCCACAAGCGCCAGCGAGACGCGATGGGTGCGGTGAACCTGCGGGCCGAAGAAGACGCCAAGGAAGTTCAGGAAGAGTTCGATACGCTGAACACCGAAAAGGCTGATCTGGAAGAAGCGATCAAGGCCCTGCGCAGTGGGATTGCCAGCCTTAACCGGGAAGGCCGTGAGCGTCTTTTGACCGCGTTTGAGCAGGTGAATTCGAACTTTGCCATGCTGTTTAAGCACCTGTTCGGTGGCGGTGAGGCGAATCTGGTCATGGTCGAAAGCGACGATCCGCTGGATGCCGGGCTGGAAATCATGTGCCAGCCACCGGGCAAGAAGCTATCCACCCTCAGCCTGCTTTCGGGCGGCGAGCAGACCTTGACGGCGACCGCGCTGATCTTTGGCGTCTTCCTCGCCAACCCCGCGCCGATCTGTGTGCTGGATGAGGTCGACGCGCCACTGGATGACGCCAACGTCACCCGTTTCTGCGACCTGCTGGACGAAATGTGCCGCCAGACGGACACTCGCTTCCTGATCATCACCCACCATGCGGTGACCATGGCGCGGATGGACCGGCTGTTTGGCGTGACCATGCAGGAACAGGGCGTCAGCCAGCTGGTTTCGGTCGATCTGAAAAAGGCCGAACAGATGGTCGCCTGATCGTTCACTGCAACGTTATGCCTCAATCGCCGCGTGGCAGGTTAAGGTGGCAGCATGACCCGATATCTGATCTTTGCCTTGTTGGCTGCCAGCCCGGTTGTGGCGGCGGAATGGCCAACAAAACCCGGAGATGTCCCGCTTTCATCTGCCGAGCTGGACGCCCTCGCGGGGCGAACGCTGACCTTCTATGACGACGGACAGTCCAAGTTTTCGGCTGGTGGGGCTTATTCCTTTACCTACGCCAGCGGGGATTCCGCGTTTGGGACATATTCCATTGCCGACGACGGCAGTGTCTGCATCACGTATCGTAACGGGTTCAGCCGCTGCGATCTCTATGTACGCAGCGGTAAGCGCCTAGTTTTGATTGACGAGAAAGGCGACCGATACCCGGTCCGGCCTGAATGAGTTTGGTTGCCGCCTCGACGATCAGGCATTGGATCCAAGTACGGCATTAGCTGATTTAAAATTCGCGTTCTGCGTTGTCATTTGATCGAAATAATATCGAATGCCCGCGAAGAATGGTGAGTTTTCTTATCTGAGCCGGTGGTATGCTCTGAAAAATTCACACTCAATGAGGCTAACAGATGTGCCGATTTCTGGCTTGGGCAGGCGCAAAGCGTTATCTAGATGAATTGGTTCTGAACCAAGAGCAATCGCTTGTCATTCAGAGCCGAAATGCTCTGATCGGAAAGACGCCGATCAACGCAGATGGATTTGGCCTTGCCTGGTATTCCGAACGTGAGACGCCTTGTTTTTACAAGGACACTAACCCCGCCTGGTCGGATGCCAATCTTAAACAGCTAACGCATCACACCCGGTCGCATCTCTTTCTGGCCCATGTGCGGGCATCAACTGGTACTGCAACGTCGCGGAACAACTGCCACCCGTTTGGCGTTGGAAAATGGAGTTTTATGCATAATGGGCAGGCCGGAGGGCATGACCGTATCCGGCAGGAGTTGGACGGTATGATACCACCTGACCTTTACAGCCACCGGCTTGGCGCAACCGAAAGCGAAGCGATTTTCCTGATTGCCCATGGCGAAGGTCTGGATATCGATCCGATCGGCGCCATGGAGCGGGCAGTCCAACGTGTCGAAGATCTGTCACGACGCCGAGGTACAATGCCATATCTTCGCTTTGCCGCTTGTTGGTCGGACGGCGATCGCCTTTTTGCCGCCCGATATGCCTCGGACCGCTTTGCCCCAAGCCTCCACTACAAGGCGTGTAAGGATGGGTTCATTATTTCGTCCGAACCGTTGGACGCGAATAGCGGCGAATGGACTGAAATCCCTGCCAATACGGCGATTGAAACGCGGGGAGGGGCGTTGACTTCACATGCGTTTGAACCAAAAGCGCCGCATCACCGCGCCGAGGTTGCATAACTCTGTGGTGTTGCGTCCGGATGCGTCCCGTCTGTGCGGGACGCATCGGGGCTCATAACTGATTGAGCAAATCAGCTGTTGGCCACGCATCCGCGGGCAACCCCAGCCGTGCCTGTTCGGCCTGAACGGCAGCCCGCGTGCCGGCACCCAGAATACCATCGATCTTGCCCACATTATGCCCACGCGCTTGAAGCTTGGTCTGCAATTGCTTCATCTGCGCGCCCGACAGGCCTTGTGGCGGGGAACCTGCGTCATAGATTTGGCCGCCCTCCAACCGCGTACCGAAATAGGCAGCGGTCAGGACATAAACAAAGCTCTGGTTCCATTCGAAATAGACGTCAAAGTTTGGGTAGGCCAAGAATGCGGGGCCGTTGCGACCCTGTGGCAGGATCAGCGACGCGTGCAGATTGGCCAGAGATCCGCTGCGCGCTTGAACGCCCATCGCCTGCCATTCGGATACGGACCGCGACTTGCCGGGGCCGGACAGGGACCAGTCCATCTGGGCGGGAACAGTTACCTCCTGCAGCCAGGGTTCACCCGGACGCCAGCCCAGATGCGACAGCATCTTGCCGCCCGACATCAGCGCATCCGGGGCTGAGGTTTTTAGCGAGACCTTGCCGTCGCCATCCCCGTCCACGCCATTTTCCAGAATGTCGCGGGGCAACATCTGCACCATACCGATCTCACCTGCCCAGGCTCCGGTCGTGCGGTTGGGGTCGAAATCCCCTTGGCTGTAGAGCTCGATGGCTGCAAAAACCTGTGGTCGGAACAACTCAGGTCGGCGGCAGTCATGCGCCAGAGTGACCAGAGCGTTGCGGGTGTTGAAGTCACCTTGTACCGCGCCATAGTCGGTCTCGAACGCCCAGAACGCCAGCAGTACACCGCGCGACACGCCATATTCCCGCTCAATCCGGTCAAACACCGCATCGTATTTGCGAGACATGGATTTGCCGCGATCAATCCGGTTTTGCGAAATCAGACGGCGTGAAAAATCGATGAACGGTATTTGGAATACGCCTTGCGCCCGATCCGCCTTTAGAACCGCGCTGTCCTGCTGAACACCTTTGAAAAAGCTGTTCACGGTGGATTTATCGAACCCTTGCTGAACGGCCTCGGCCTTCAGACCCTTCACAAAGGAATTGAACCCGCCGCCACATTGGGCCAGGGCGGGAGAGGCGAGCAGGGTGGCGGCAATGATGCCCGAGAGTAAACGCATTTTAGGGTCCGTCAGAAAATAAAGCTGACCCCAACCCACACCGACACGAGGCCCAGCGCAAGCCCCCAAACCCGCCAAAGCATGTCACATGCGCGAAAAATCTCCGGCGCGCCGATGTTACGTGGCGCATCACCGTTGACCCAGGCCAGATCGCGGACCTGTCCGTCATAGCTGCGCGGCCCGGCAAGGGCGACGTTTAAGGCGCGCGCCATCGCGGCCTCGGGCCAACCGGCGTTGGGTGAGATATGGCGACGTGCATCCGCGACCATTTCTGGCCAGCGCGCCCATTGACCGGATAGTGCCACGATCATCACGCAGGTCAGACGGGCGGGAATGAGGTTCAACAAATCGTCCAGACGCGCCGCGGCCCAGCCGAAGTCGCGGTACTTTTCTGACCGGTAGCCGATCATGCTATCGGCGGTGTTGACCGCCTTGTAGATCAGCAACCCCGGCAGGCCCGCGACCAGAAACCAGAAGGCGGGCGCAATTACGCCGTCGCTGAGATTTTCGGCAGCGCTCTCAATCGCAGATCGCGCGACTTGCGCCTCGGTCATGTCCCGCGTATCGCGCGAAACGATCATGGCGACTTTGGCGCGGCCCTCGGTTAAGGAGGAGCGAAGCCCGTCACCGACATCGCGGACATGGGTCACCAGTGACTTCTGTGCCAGCAGAATTGCGGCAAGGACGATTTCGATCACCGGCCCAAACAAGGTCAGCGTGCGGCCCAGAATCACTGCGCCAAGGATCAGCAGCAGCACGATGGCCACGCCTTTCAAGCGCCTATTCGTTCCGCGGTTCAGGCGCAGGTCCAACCAGCCGATGACAGTGCCGATCATCACTGCCGGATGACGAATGCGCGACCAGATCCAATCTGGCTCTCCAAGCGCCGCGTCCAGACACATGGCGCAAACCAGCAGAAAAGCTGTGCTCACAACGCGGCCTCAAGCTGACGCCATCCGTCTGCAGGCGGCAAGCCAAGGCGCAGATAAGTGTTTGAGTAGGGGAATATGCGGCTCCAGATATGGGAGCGGGCCAGCTTGGCCTGCCAAGCGGCGGCATCGTCGACGTCATAAAGGCGGAACAACGTGGTGCCGCCGACCAGTTTTGCCCCCTTGCCGGTCATGATCCGGTCTAGCTGTTCTGTCGCTGCCGCCAACTGCTGACGGGTTGCTTTGGCCCAGTTCGTGTCCCGCAGCGCCCGTTCCCCGATCCGAAGGGCAGGGCCAGAGACAGACCACGGCCCGGTCAAATCGTTCAGCTTTGTGATCAGGTCCGGGTGGCCAATTGCAAATCCCAGCCGTAGCCCGGCCAAGCCCCAGAACTTGCCGAAACTTTTCAACACGATCACACCGGGCTGCTCGGCCAGATGAATTAGGGATGCGTCAGGGCAAACGTCACAAAAACTCTCATCAATCACGGTCAGCGGGGCATCGGCGTTCTGTTCGGACCAGATACGTCCATCCGGATTATTCGGGTGCACAAGGACGCGCGCCTCGGCTGGACCGTTCGATTCAACTGTCCAACCCTGCGCGGCGAAAGCTGCCGCGTGTTCGTTGTAGGTAGGTGCTGTGATCTGAACCCGACCCGTCGCAGCAAGCGCAGGCATGCGGGCGATTACTGCTGATGCGCCGGGCGCGGGCAGAATCGCGGCACCATCTGGAACAGACCAGAACTGGCGTGCTGCGGCAGACAGCCGTTCAAACGCACCGTGATCCGGCAGCGCGGCCCAATCCGACGGGGTCAGTCTCGACACCGGATACGGGTGTGGGTTGATGCCGGTGGACAGGTCCAGCCAATTGTCGCGTGCCCCGCCGAACCGGGCGATAGCGCCGTCCAGCCCGCCGCCATGGTCGCGCACGGCACGGGGGTTCAAATCTGCGTTTGGGCTTGCCATCGGTGTTCTCGTCGGAATTGCGTGTTTCCGGTGCTTCAAGCGGATTTTTGCCGCTTACACAAGCAAATCCGCGTGATCGGCCCGGTTGACCGGCACCGTTAACACTTTGTTAAGGAATAAGCGTGATCACAAACCACGGGGGTCGGCACCGCACACTCTACCAAGTGCCGAGGTTGTTGCAAATGAATGTACTGATTGTTGAGAGTAACCCCGACCTTGGGCGGGTCTGGAAAAGACATCTGGAACGGCAAGGCGCCGAAGTGACGCTTGTTGCCGGGCAAGAGGCTGCGATCCTTGCGTTGTATGGCACGGATTTCGATATCATCGTGTTGGATCTGGTGCTGGAAAATGGCAGTGCGTTGGCAGTGGCTGATTTCGCCAGCTATCGCCGCCCCGAGGCGCGAGTGATCTTTGTTACCAACACCACCTTTTTTTCAGACGGTTCGATCTTTGCCCACAGTCCAAACGCGTGCGCTTATGTGCAAAGCGGCACGCCGCCAGAAGATCTGGCGGCGATGGTTGAACATTACGCGGCGGGCCGCTGACCGCGCCCGTGCGGTTCCATGTAGTCCAAAACCGGGTTGGTCGGGATGATCCGATGCGGATTGATGCTTTCGTGGCTATAGTGATAGTGGCGCACGATGTGGTGCATGTTCACCGTCGAAGCGACGCCCGGCCATTGATACAGCTCGCGCGTATAAGCCCACAGGTTGGGGTAATCGATCAGTCGCCGCCGGTTGCATTTGAAATGCAGATGATAGACGGGATCGAACCGGATCAGCGTCGTGAACAACCGCCAGTCAGCCTCAGTCAGGCGATCCCCCATCAGATAACGTTTTGAAGCCAAACGATCCTCTAACCAGTCCAGCGTTTCAAACAGCGGGTCCACGGCGGCGTCATAAGCTTGTTGGCTGGTGGCAAAGCCGGATTTGTAGACGCCGTTGTTGACGTTGGAATAGATGCGCGCATTCACCTCTTCGATCTCATCGCGCATCGCTTCGGGCCAATAATCGTCGGCGTTGCCGTTAATCCCGTCAAAGGCCGAGTTGAACATGCGGATGATTTCCGAGCTTTCGTTCGAAACGATCGTCTGCTGTTTCTTGTCCCACAGGATCGGCACTGTGACACGACCCGAATATGTCGGGTCGGCCTTGGTGTAAATCTGGTGAGCAAAGCCCAGACCGTACAGTGTGTCCCCGGTTGCGCCGTAGTCATCAGTCTCGAAGGTCCAGCCTTTGTCCAGCATGTCGGGATGTACCACCGAGACTGAGACGTGCTTGTTCAAACCTTTCAGTTCCCTGAAGATCAGAGTGCGGTGCGCCCATGGACAGGCCAGGCTGACATAGAGGTGGTAGCGGTCGGTTTCAGCGTTGAAGCCACCCTTGCCCGATGGTCCGGCGCTGCCATCTGCCGTCAGCCAATTGCGAAACTGCGCGGCGCTGCGTTTGAACGCGCCGCCCGTGGATTTGGTGTCATACCAAGTGTCGTGCCATTTACCGTCGACCAACAGGCCCATTGCTCATGCCCTCCGAAAAGCGTTTGCGCCAAACATAGGCGGGTACATGGGGCGTTCCTATGCGAGGGCGCGCGCATCCTTCCTGCGCATACGCACAGGAAGGATTGGGATTTCTGTGCAACAAATTGAAATCCCGGCGCTGACTGTGATCAGGTTCACTGGATTTTTACAATTTGCGCCTCACAATAGAATACACTGCCGGGGGAGATATTTTTATGAGTACTTATGTTTCAAAGGAAATTACTGCCGAATTGGATGCGGCGCGAATCGCAGGATTGAAAAAGATCAGCCGCCTTCGTGTCGATATTGGCGACAATACCTACAAGATTCTTCGATTGTGGAAAGACGGATTTACAGTTGAGGCCGAAACCACGCCTCAACTGCGCGGGCTTGTGGATATCTATGATGGTGTCAGTCACTTGTACCAATGCCTAATCATCGCGGATGAGGATGAAGCAGGCGAAATGCGGTACGAGTTCAAGCGCAGCACGGCCGCAGCCGACAAGGCTCCGCTGGATTTCTACCGCGCGCCGGACGCGCCGATTGCGTTGCTTGGGCACAAGGATTGAGGACAGGGCCAACGACATCGCCGTTGGCCGCCTCGTTTACTGCAAATCAGCAAATGCATGCTTTAGCCGGGCGCATGCCTCTTCGACCCGTGCACGCTGAGTGGCCAAGTTAAACCGTTCGAAGGTCTCACCACCTGCGCCGAAACCGGGGCCTGAGGACGTTGCGATTTTGGCATCTTCGCGCAGGCGGCGGACAAACTCTTCATGGGTCATGCCGGTTCCTGAGAATTCTACCCAAGCCAGATAAGTAGCCTGCAATGGCATGGACCACAGACCAGGGATCTCGGCGATTGCTGCGTCAAAGACCTGGCAGTTGCCCGCCAGATGCGCGACCTGTTCGTCAACCCATGCCGCACCCTCGGGCGAATAGGCAGCAGTTATCATCGCCACGCCCAACGCGCTGGGGTCATAGTCCAGCGTCTGAATGCGGTGCCGCATGGCCGCGCGCAGTTTGGGGTCCGGAATGATCATGTTACCGGTGCGTTGACCGGCGATGTTAAATGTCTTGGACGCCGCAGTCAGGGTCACGGTCCACGGCCGCGCATCCGGCGCAGCCACATCCATCGGCACGAACGTATTGCCAGGATAAACCAGATCGTGGTGGATCTCATCCGAGACCAAAATCAACCCATTACGTTCGGCGAATGCGGCCACGGCACGCAATTCATCCGGTGTCCACACCCGGCCCGAGGGGTTTTGCGGCGAGCACCACAGCAACAGCTTTTCCGACCCGTCCAGACGCGACTGAGCGTCGTCCAGATCCAGCCCATAGGTTTCGCCTTGGCGAACTAGCGGGCACTCGACAACGCGACGTCCCGATTTGTTCACCTTGTGGGCAAACTCATGGTAGACGGGGCTGAAGATGACGACGCCGTCGCCGGGTTTGCTCCAGACATCCAGAGACAGGGCGATCGCATTGCCTAACCCCTGTGAAGTCAGCACCCAATCGGTGTCGATGTCCCAGCTATGGCGGTTCTTCATCCACCACTGAATCGATGCCAGATATTCCGGGTGAATCCACGAATACCCAAAGACCCCATGGTCAGCCGCTTTTCGAACCGCATCAATTACGCAAGGCGCTGTTGGGTAATCGGAATCTGCCGTCCACATGGCCAGCCCGTCCTGTGGGGGCACACCGTAGATTTGCTCCATCTTATCCCATTTTGAACTGTTGGTTCCCCGGCGGTCGATCAGGTCGTTGAAAGTCATGTCTGCTCCATCTGTCCGGACGAAAGCTAGCTACAATTCCAGCGGGTGCAAGGGGGGCGTTGCGGTGCAGTGCGGGATGGCCTAAATCAACCCCATGAAACGTAATATCCTGATCCATCCCGACCCCCGCCTGAAAAAGGTCTGCGCGCCTGTGGCAGATATCAGCGACGAGCTGCGCAAGCTGGCCGACGACATGCTGGAGACGATGTATGACGCGCCTGGCGTTGGTCTGGCCGCGCCTCAGATCGGCGTGCTGGATCGGTTGATCGTGTTGGACTGCATTAAGGAAGAGGGCGAAGCCCCGCGTCCGCTGATCATGTTCAACCCCGAGGTTATCGCCTCGTCCGATGAGACCAATGTCTACGAGGAAGGTTGCCTGTCGATCCCCGAGCAATTCGCCGAAGTCACGCGCCCCAAAGTGGTTGATGTCACGTGGATTGACCAGGATGGGAACTTGCAACAGGAAACATTCGACGGCCTGTGGGCGACCTGTGTTCAGCATGAGATCGACCATTTGAACGGCAAGCTGTTCATCGACTATCTCAAGCCGCTGAAACGGCAGATGATCACGCGGAAGATGCAGAAACTAAAGCGCGAGCAGGCCCGCGCATGACCGCTCGCACCTGCCTGCCATGGCCCGAAAAACGCCTGCGCACCAAGGCGGAGGACGTCGCCGAGATCACCGATGAAATCCGTGCCATCTGGGACGACATGATCGACACGATGGAAGCGATGCCCGGTGTTGGCCTTGCCGCGCCGCAGATCGGCGTGATGTTGCGACTGGCTGTGGTGGACGGCTCGGCTGAACGCGGTAAGGCTGTGCGTCTGGCCAACCCGGAAATCCTGCACAGCTCAATCGAATTGCGCGAACATGATGAGGCCAGCCCGAACCTGCCTGGTGTTTCGGCCAAGGTGAAGCGCCCACGCGCGGTGACGGTCAAGTTCCTGAATGAGCAGGGGATGGTGGATCGCCGCGACTTTGTCGGGATCGAAGCCACAAGCGTACAGCACCAGATCGACCATCTGAACGGGAAGATGTATTTCGACCGGCTCAGCAAGGTCAAACGGGACATGCTTCTGCGCAAAGCCAAAAAGCTGGGGTAGAGATGCGCGTTGTATTCATGGGTACGCCCGACTTTTCGGTTCCGGTTCTGGATGCGCTGGTCGAAGCTGGGCATGATATCGTCGCCGTGTATTGCCAGCCCCCGCGCCCGGCTGGTCGGGGCAAAAAGGACCGACCGACACCGGTTCACGCACGGGCCGAAGCGTTAGGCTTGACTGTCCGCCATCCGGTGTCTCTGAAATCGTCAGATGAACAGGATGCCTTTGCTGCACTGAACGCAGATGTGGCTGTGGTGGTCGCTTATGGCCTGATCCTACCGCAGCCCATTCTGGACGCGCCTGCCCAGGGATGTCTGAATATCCATGCCAGCCTGTTGCCGCGCTGGCGCGGGGCGGCCCCGATCCATCGCGCCATCATGTCCGGCGATGCGCAATCCGGTATCTGCATCATGCAGATGGAGGCCGGTCTGGACACAGGCCCGGTTCTTATGCGCGAAGCAACCGATATCGGGATCGAGGAAACCACCGACCAGTTGCATGACCGGCTGTCGATAATGGGCTCCAAACTGATCGTTGAGGCTTTGCATGACCTGCCGGATCTGACGCCCGAGCCGCAGCCCGAGGTCGGTGTGACCTATGCCGCCAAGATCGACAAATCAGAGGCACGGATTGACTGGTCCCGGCCCGCAGCCGAGGTGGACCGGCAGATCCGCGGTCTGTCCCCGTTCCCGGGTGCCTGGACCGAGATTGACGGAGACCGCGTGAAACTACTGGCGTCGCGTCTGGTCGAGGGGCAGGGCGTACCCGGCGAAGCTCTGGACGATGCCTTGACAGTAGCTTGCGGCGAGGGTGCCGTTGATCTGTTGCGCCTGCAACGGGCGGGCAAAGGCGCACAGGATAAGGAAACCTTTCTGCGGGGCTGGCCTGTGGCCAAGGGAAGTCGGATTTAGAAGGAATAACAGACTTGTACATGACTTTGATGGGGACGGTGTTGATCGCAGCCGTCGTTGGAAGCCTCGCGGAAAAAACCGGGTTTACCCGAAACGGCTATCTGCAATCTATCATCATTTGTATCGGCGGTGCCTTTCTGTTTTTCTTTGCTCAGATCATGTTTGGCAGGATGTTCGGGTTTAACCTTGCTTTTGGGTCCCCGGGATTGAACGCTATTGTGTCATCCGTCGGCGCGCTGATTATCGTGCCGACCCATTGGAGGAAGTGACATGCCTGTCATCGCCCTGATCGTCATCGGAGCCGCCGCAGGGTTCCTGGCCACCCGTTTAATGCGGATCGAGGCCAACATCCCCACAACCATGTTGATTGGCATCGTTGGTGCACTGGTTGGCGGATTTTTGTTGCGGGCCTTGATCACCGTGGCAGGGTGGTTGTCCGGATTTATAGGCGCGGTTCTGGGCGCGCTGCTGGTAATCTGGATATGGCAGACCTATCTGCGGCGTTAAACGGGGCTACCGCTCGTCGCAAATCACTGTTGATCCCAACGATTTCGAATTGCGCGTCGCCATATTGAATCGATTGGCTTCTTCTGCTGACATCCAGTGCATTTCGTCCTCTGACGCTGCATCAAGCGTGAACCAATAAAAGGCCGGGTCGACACCAATATCATTGAAATAGTCGAGATAGCGATCGTGCTCGGGGTGGTTTTCGGGCAGGTTGGCAGCCACATATCCGCCGCCGCCCCAGCTATGAACCCCGACACATGCGCCAGGTTCCAGAGTGCGTCGATTGCCGGCGAGGAACAGATCGGTGCCACCAGAGGCGACCAAACCGTTTGAGGGCACCACAGTATCGAACCCTTCGTCCCGAACAACGCGGCTGAAAACGACATTTGCATCATCATCGACCGAGCCTTCGATGTTCTGCAGTACAAGGGTCTTGATCTCGGGATTGGCCGCGGTGATTTCTTCAAAAGCGCTGAGTGTCGTGTGATCAATAGCCCCCGAAGCAACGATTTCGTCGCCCTGTATAACGAAGCTGACCGCGTCGTATCGCTCTGCACACGCACCCAGAAGAGCCAGTGAGGCGACAAAAATGGGGAAAGTGAATTTCATTTCAGTCCTCACATCTGTGGCACAGGAAATGCAGATCGAACATTTTGCACCCGTTTATTGCCGCGGCGGGCGCGCCTTGTAAACCGGAAGCCGCCAGCCAAACACCAATGATCCCGCCCGCAATGCCCAGCAGATCAACGCACATGCGGCCAGTGTGGCCAGCTCGTCGAAACCAAGTCGGGTTGCGATCACAGCGGCAAAAGCCCCGGCAAACGCGCAAGAGACGTAGAGCTCACCCTGTTTCAGGACCAGTGGCACTTCGTTGCAGACCACGTCCCGCATTAAGCCGCCAAGGCAGCCCGTTGTGACGCCCATCAGCACAACGATGACACCGGATTGGTTCAGCGACAAGGCTGCGCCAGCACCTGCTGCCGCGGCAATCGACAGAGCGAAACTGTCCAGCCAGACCAGCAAGTTGTATCGGCTTTCCACCAAATGGGCGGTGAAAAACACCACCACAGCTGCCGCTGTGGCGATCAGGATATAGTCCGGTTGACCGACCCAGAACACTGGGTGCCGGTCCAACAGCAGGTCGCGGACGGTTCCGCCGCCCACAGCAGTCAGGCAGGCCATAAAGGCAAAACCCACCAAATCCAGCTGTGCCCGGCTAGCCACCAATGCACCCGTCAGGGCAAAAACCAGAACTGAGGCATAGTCGAGCAGTGCCAGACCGTTCACGTTTGCGCCTTTTTGGGTTTGAACGGGGCCATGCCCGCGCGGGCCAGCTCGTCGGCTTTTTCGTTTTCGGGATGGCCTGCATGGCCCTTGACCCATTCCCAGGTCACGTCATGGCGCGCCTGCGCTTCGTCCAGTCGCTGCCACAGATCGACATTCTTGACTGGTTTCTTATTCGAGGTCTTCCAGCCGTTGCGTTTCCAGCCGAAAATCCAGCCGGTCACACCGTTCTTTACATAGGCGCTGTCGGTTACCACGGTGATCTTCGAGGCCCGCTCCAGCGTTTCCAGCGCGCTGATCGCGGCCAGCAATTCCATGCGATTGTTGGTGGTTTCAGCCTCGCCGCCGTTCAGTTCGCGCTCTTTCAGGACTTTTTCGCCGTCCATTGCGCGCATCAGCACGCCCCACCCCCCCGGGCCAGGATTACCCGAACAGGCACCATCGGTATAGGCAAACAACTCAGGCATGGGCGATCACCAGAATAAAGCCGTCATAAGACCCGGCCAGACCTTTGCCGACTCCGGTTGTAATCCGGTCAATTGTGAACCCTGCCTCGGCCAGCGCCTCTTCGATCTCGGTCTGTGAGAAATAGGTGTAATAGCGATCAATGTCGTCGCGGTGTTCACCGGTTCCCAGTTTCAGACCAAGGAAAAAGATACCCTCGGGCTTCAATGCCCGGTGGATGGCCGCCAAATGGCGCGGGAAATCCTTGCGAGGGGCATGCAGCAGCGAAAAGCTGGCATAGATGCCGTCAAACGTGGCCTTTTCGGTCACATCGTCAAATGTACCGACATGCGCATCTACGCCATTTTCGCGGGCGTGTTCCACAAAGGCCGGCGTCGCATCCAATGCCCGAACCCGCAGCCCCTCACGCAGGAAAAACATGCTATCCGCCCCAGGGCCTGAGCCGAGGTCCAGCACATAGCCACCCGGCGCAACCGCTTCGGCAAAGGCCATACGCGCTTCGATCTGTTCGGGCGGCAATGGGACGCTCAGATACTCGGCAACACGCGTGGTGTAGGCATCAATTGTCTTGCGATCGGTCACAGGTACACTCCTACGGCAAGGCATATCAGGACGATGGCTGTCAGCAGAACACGCAGCCTCAGCCACCATGTTGGGGTCAGCCGCCAATATGCAAATATCGCATCCAACATCAGCAAACCGGCGAAGCCGTACATCAGGTTGATGCCCGCCTCGACAGGTCCACCGCCGGTCATGAAAAACGCCCAAAGCGCCGGGAGGACTGACAGCACATAGCATGTCGCTGCCTTACTGCCCGAGGTCTTGGTGGCGAACCCCCACAGAACACCGGACATAAAGCTTAAGATCACCGAGCCGTAGAACAGTTGAATATACGGCCCGACGAACCGCGAACCAAGCTCTTGCCTGCCCCAATCCTGCAAATCGCCGTTCAAGGAGGTCAGCGCGCCCCAAATGAACGGGATCAGCCCCGCCAGCGCCAGAACCAACGGCGCCTTGGGGACGCCTCTCATGCGGTTTGCCTCAGGACGCGAGGCACTTTGAATTCGACATTTTCGACGGCAGTTTCGACCAGTTCAACCGTTACGTCATAATGGTTGTTGAAAGCGTCAATCACCTCATTCACCAGCACTTCGGGTGCTGACGCGCCTGCGGTAATGGCGATGGATGAGATGCCTTCCAGCGCCCGCCAGTCGATATCGTGGGCGCGCTGCACCAATTGCGCATAGTTGCACCCGGCGCGCGCAGCAACCTCGACCAGCCGACGTGAGTTCGACGAGTTCGGCGCGCCCACAACCAGCAAAGCATCCGATTTCGGAGCCACGGCCTTAACGGCCTCTTGCCGGTTCGTGGTGGCGTAGCAAATGTCCTCTTTATGCGGGCCAACGATGGCCGGGAACCGGGCTTCGAGGGCCGCGATAATGTCCTTGGTGTCATCCACCGAAAGCGTCGTCTGGGTGACAAATGCCAGCTTTTCCGGATTGCGCACCTGAACCGAGGCCACGTCATCGACGGTTTCAACCAGCAGCACTTCGCCGTCAGGCAATTGGCCCATGGTGCCGATGGTTTCTGGATGGCCCTTGTGCCCGATCATGATCATCTGCAATCCGGCTTCAGCATGGCGCTGCGCCTCGACATGGACCTTGGAGACCAGCGGGCAGGTGGCATCGACGTAGATCATTTCCCGCTGGGCCGCCGACGCGGGAACGGATTTCGGTACGCCATGCGCTGAAAAAATAACGGGTCGGTCGTTAGGACACTCGTCCAGCTCTTCGACAAAAACGGCCCCCTTGGCGCGCAGACCATCTACGACGAATTTGTTGTGCACAATTTCATGGCGCACATAGACCGGGGCCCCCCATTTCTGCAGCGCCATTTCAACGATCTTGATCGCCCGGTCGACACCGGCGCAAAACCCGCGTGGTGCGGCAAGGTAAAGGGTAAGGGGCGGCTTGGTCATGTCTTGGTCTCCATAGGCCACAGGTAAGTCTTTTCCCGGCTATGGTCCAGACAGGACATTGTCATTGATCTGACATGAATCACTGCTAGCCAGCAGGTGTTTCAGTACCTGCTTTTAGTTAAAGAAGCGCGGCCAGGTTGGTACAGCCTGACCGCGCTAATTTCTTCCCCCGGGCTTGGTGAGTGGCCGAGTCTTACTGTCCACCCGCAGCAACGCTGCGTGGCTCCATGGGCATTTCACGCGGAGGTCGCCCGATCACGTCGCGCAGGTCTTCAAGTTCGATGAAGTTGTCAGCCTGGCGGCGCAGCTCGTCCGAGATCATCGGCGGCTGGCTGCGGATGGTCGAAACCACCGAAACGCGCACGCCCTGACGTTGCAAGCTGGCAATCAGCGGGCGGAAATCCCCATCGCCCGAGAACAACACGATATGATCGACACGCGGTGCCAGTTCCATGGCGTCGACCGTCAGTTCGATATCCATGTTACCTTTGACTTTCCGACGCCCCATGCTGTCGGTGTATTCCTTCGCCGGTTTTGTCACCATGGTGAAGCCGTTGTAATGCAGCCAGTCAACCAAGGGGCGGATCGGGGAATACTCGTCGTTTTCCAATAGCGCCGTATAGTAAAAAGCCCGAAGCATTTTGCCGCGGCGCATAAACTCCTGGCGCAGCAATTTGTAGTCGATGTCAAACCCCAGTGCTTTTGCGGCCGCATAAAGATTCGAGCCGTCGATGAACAGCGCTAGCCGTTCGTCTTTATAGAACATAAATAGGTCCTTCCGGTACAATACAGGACGCCGTGGTGTTACGTGAGTGGGTATTTGGAAATATGCGGCGCGCTGATCTTCTATAATTAGGCCATTTCGGTCGTATCGCAAGCATGCAATTCGCCGAATATAGTGAATGGAACGTACAAATCTATGTCAAAAGCGGTTATCGCGCTGGGCGCAAATCTCAAATTGAGAGGTATTGGCCCCAAGGTGACACTTCAAAGCGCACTTGACGCGATGTTGCGTCAAGGGGTGGTGATTCGTGCCGTCAGCCGTTTTTTTGAGACCCCGTGCTTCCCGGCAGGTGCCGGGCCCGACTATATTAACGCGGCTGCAGTGATCGAAACGGACAGGACACCAGCCGATTTGTTGCACCTGCTTCACCAGATTGAGCATCAGTTTGGCCGCGAAAGGGTGCAGCGATGGGGTATGCGAACGCTGGATCTGGATCTGGTGTGCTATGATGAATTGGTTCTGCCGGATCGCACCGTATATGATAGCTGGCTGACCCTGCCAGCACAGGAACAGACGCAAAAGGCGCCGGATCGGCTGATTATACCACATCCGCGACTGCAGGATCGTGCTTTTGTACTTGTTCCGATGGCGGACGTAGCCCCAGATTGGCGGCATCCTGTGCTGGGCCGGACGGTAACCGAAATGCTGGCAGACCTGCCCGCAGCGGATATTGCAGAGGTCACGGCTGTGTGAACGGTGCATTTGCAGCATTTCTTGCTTGTCAAGGCAGGGATTCGCCCTTAGATAAACCTCTTCCTGACATGGATTCAGTAACGGAGAGCGCCCCATGGCCCGCGTGACGGTTGAAGATTGCGTAGACAAGGTTCCTAACCGGTTTGAACTGGTGATGCTTGCCGCCCATCGCGCGCGCGAGATTTCTGCCGGTGGCCCGATCACCGTCGACCGTGACAATGACAAGAATCCCGTCGTGTCGCTGCGCGAGATTGCGGACGAAACCCAAAGCGCGGATGAACTGCGCGAGCGCCTGATCGAGGCCAACCAGACCCAGATTGAGGTCGACGAGCCGGAAGAAGATCAGATGGCTCTGCTGATGGGTGCGGAGTCAGACAAGCCTGCCGATGACGATATGTCGGAAGAGAAGCTGCTGCGCGCTCTGATGGAGGCTCAAGGCCAGGGGTAATCCCCAAAGATAAAGGTGCGGACCGGATGATTTCTGCAGACGACCTGATTGCGCTGGTCCGCAACTACAACCCCAAGACTAATGCTGACCGCATCGCCCGAGCATATGAGTTCGGAAAGCAGATGCATGACGGTCAGTTTCGGCATTCCGGCGAGCCCTATTTCACGCATCCCGTTGCCGTGGCCGCCATCCTGACCGAACAGCGTCTGGATGATGCGACGATCATTACGGCGTTGCTGCATGACACGATCGAAGACACCAAAGCCAATTATGGCAAAGTGTCCGAACTGTTCGGGGAAGAGGTTGCCAAGCTGGTCGATGGCGTCACCAAGCTGACCAATTTGCAGCTGTCCAGCCGCGAGACCAAACAGGCCGAGAACTTCCGCAAGCTGTTCATGGCCATGTCCAAGGATCTGCGGGTTATTCTGGTCAAGCTCGCTGACCGTTTGCACAACATGCGCACTATCAAGGCAATGCGCCCGGAAAAGCAGGTGCAGAAGGCACGCGAGACGATGGATATTTATGCGCCGCTCGCGGGTCGCATGGGTATGCAGTGGATGCGCGAAGAGCTTGAGGATCTTGCTTTCCGCGTTCTGAATTCCGAAGGTCGCCAGTCGATCATTCGCCGCTTTATCACCTTGCAACGTGAAACCGGCGACGTGATTCACCGGATCACCGGCGACATGCGGCACGAGCTGGAAAAGGCGGGCATCGAAGCCGAAGTGTTTGGTCGCGCCAAAAAGCCTTATTCGATCTGGCGTAAGATGCAGGAAAAGGATCAGGGCTTTTCGCGCCTGTCCGACATCTACGGCTTTCGCATCATTACCCGGTCCGAGGAAGATTGTTACCGGACGCTAGGTGCGATCCACCAGCGCTGGCGCGCGGTGCCGGGTCGGTTCAAGGATTATATTTCGCAGCCGAAATCGAACGGTTATCGCTCGATCCACACAACAGTTTCCGGCCGCGACGGGAAACGGGTCGAGGTTCAGATCCGCACCCGTCAGATGCATGATGTGGCAGAAACCGGCGTTGCAGCGCATTGGTCGTACCGCGACGGTGTCCGCTCGGAAAACCCATTTGCCGTTGATCCGGCCAAGTGGATTGCGAACCTGACTGAACAGTTCGACAGTGAGGAAGATCACGAAGATTTCCTCGAAGCGGTCAAACTGGAAATGTACTCGGACCAGGTGTTTTGCTTCACGCCCAAGGGCGATGTTGTCAAGCTGCCGCGCGGGGCTACGCCGATTGATTTCGCCTATGCGATCCATACGCGCATTGGACATGCCTGTGTTGGCGCCAAGGTGGACGGCATCCGTGTGCCACTGTGGACGCGGATCAAGAATGGTCAGTCGGTGGATGTAATTACCGCTGACGGCCAGACGCCTCAGGTAACGTGGCTTGAGATTGCGGTGACCGGCAAGGCCCGGACCGCCATTCGGCGTGCGCTGCGCGAGGTCGACCGCGAGCGGTTCATCAAGCTGGGCAAGGAACTTGCGCGTTCCGGTTTCGAACATGTCGGTCGAAAGGCTACCGACAAGGCGCTGGATACCGCGGCGAAACACCTACGCCTGAAGGATCGTCACGAATTGCTGGCGCGTCTCGGCAGCGCCGAGCTGACGGCGCATGATGTGGTCAGCGCCGTTTACCCTGAACTTACCCAGGATGACGGTGACGCCATTTCTCCGCGCCGCGCGGTGATCGGCCTTGAACCCGGCCAGAAATTCGACCGCGCGCCCTGTTGTCAACCTTTGCCTGGCGAACGCATCGTCGGCATTACCTATCGCGGCAAGGGCGTTGTGGTGCACGCAATCGATTGCGACCGCCTGTCCGAGTTCGAAAGCGAACCAGATCGCTGGGTTGATCTCCACTGGCATTCTGGCACGCACCCGGCCGTTCATGGTGCGACGCTGGACGTCACGATTGGCAATGATGCGGGGGTGCTAGGGCGCATTTGTACGTTGATAGGCGAGAAAAAGGCAAATATTTCGAACCTGGAATTTGTCGACCGCAAACCGGATTTTTACCGCCTTCTGGTCAGTGTCGAATTGCGTGACCTGGAACAGTTGCATTCGCTGATGCTGATGCTTGAGGCCGAAAGCGACGTTGCCGCGGTCGAACGCTATAGGGACAGGACCAAAACCGCAGTAGCGGCTGGCTGAGAAGGGGTGATCAGGAGTGGTATTTAAGCGCCGAGACCGACGCTCGCCTGTCCAGATCGCGTCTGAATTCGTCTATCCTCGTGGTGGATGGACGCGGGCCTTTCACTACGTCAAGCATCGTGTTCGTAGGCTGCCGGATTCCCCCGAGCGAATTGCGCGTGGCATCGGTGCAGGCGTCTTTGCCTCATTCACTCCGTTCTACGGATTGCATTTTCTGGTCGCTGCTGTGGTGGCACGCTTGCTGAACGGGAATATTCTGGCGGCACTGAGTGGAACATTCTTTGGCAACCCACTCACCTATGTGCCAATCGGTGTGGTTTGCCTGCAGACCGGGCATTTCCTGCTGGGAACCAAGTTCCACAAAGGCGACACGCATGGTCTGATGGGCAAGTTCACAGATGCAATGGGTGATCTGAAGAACAACTTTATTGCCATGTTCACCGACCGTGTCGCGGACTGGCATGGGCTCAGCATCTTCTATAACGAGGTGTTCTTTCCCTACATGATTGGCGGCGTTCTTCCGGGCATTCTGGCGGGTGTAATTTGCTCCTATCTCAGCTTGCCGCTGATCCGCACCTATCAGCAGCGCCGTCGCGACAAGATCAAGGCAAAGTTTGACGAAATCAAACGCTTGGCCGAAACTAAGCCTGCCGTTCCATTGATGAATACCCTAGGTTCAGACCAGGGCCTTAAGAAGGATTCGAGCGATGTCTGACAACCACCTGCGTCTTGGCGTAAATATCGACCACGTGGCCACGGTTCGCAACGCGCGGGGCGGGGCCTATCCTGATCCGCTGCGTGCCGCCAAGCTGGCGGAAGAGGCCGGGGCTGACGGCATTACCGCGCATCTGCGCGAAGACCGTCGCCATATCTCGGACGCTGATATCGATGGCCTGATGGAGGTCCTGTCGGTGCCGTTAAACTTTGAGATGGCCGCGACGCCCGAGATGCAGAAAATTGCCTTGCGGCATAAGCCGCATGCCGTTTGCATCGTCCCTGAAAAGCGCGAAGAACGCACCACCGAAGGCGGGCTGGAAGTCGCGCGCGAGGAAAACAAACTGGCTCATTTTATCGCTCCGCTGCGCGATGCCGGGTGTCGTGTGTCTATCTTTATCGCTGCTGATCAGCGCCAGATCGAGGCGGCGCATCGTATCGGCGCCGAAGTGATCGAGCTGCACACCGGTGCGTATTGCGATGCCATGGCCGAAGGCCACGACGACAAAGCCAAAAGTGAGTTGGAAGCCCTGCGTGAAATGTCCGCTTTTGCCCATTCACTGGGCCTTGAGGTGCACGCGGGTCACGGCCTGACTTATGACACCGTACAACCGATCGCGGCATTCCCCGAAGTGCGCGAGCTGAATATCGGCCACTTCCTAATTGGCGAGGCGATCTTTCGCGGCCTCACGCCTGCCATGGCCGAGATGCGGCGTCTAATGGATGAGGCGCGCGGATGATCACACCCGGTTTTGTTGCCATTTGGTTTGCCTGGCTGATGGCCGGTGGCTCTCCGGGGCCTGCAACAATGGGGATTGCCGGAACGGCAATGAACGAAGGTCGCCGCGCTGGCCTGGTGTTTGCTTTGGGCATTTGTGCTGGTTCTGCCGCTTGGGGCATCGCCGCAGCGCTGGGCCTGTCAGCAATCATGTTGGCAAATGCCTGGGTGTTCGAGGTCATCCGCTATGTGGGGGTGGCCTATTTAGGCTGGTTGGCGATCAAGGCGCTGCGCCGGGCGATGACGTCTGATGAGGTTGCTATGGGCAACCCTGTCACCGGCTCTTTTCGCACAATCTTTGCCAAGGGCGCGGCCATTCACCTGACCAACCCTAAAGCGATCCTGAGTTGGGGGTCGATCTATGCCATCGTCGCCCCGAGTGATTCCAGCCTATCGATGTTGTTGGGCTATTTCGCCATGCTTTACGCAGGATCGTTGCTGATCTTCATCGGCTACGCCTTCCTCTTCTCTTCCGAGCATATGGTGCGCGTCTACAGCCGCGCCCGTCGCTGGTTCGACTTCGCCTTTGCCGGGTTCTTTGGGGTGGCGAGTTACAAGATTTTGACGGTGCGGTTGGGGTGAAAGAGGCATTCGCGTGAACTTTAACATACTCAGATTTACATGGGTATTTTCGGCAGCGTTCGTCTGTATTCTGGTTCTTTTCTTCATTGAAGCAGTTGTGCGTGTCTTATTGGTAGATCACGGATCGCTGGGGGCTTCTCCAAGTATCTTTATGTATCTGTATTTAATTGCGAATTTATCCGAGAAAATTTGGATCAGCGTCCTAGACTATTTTCATTTGTTCGAACTCGCTGCGTTTGGCGTGGCCGCATATGTGGAGGGTTCCCACTACGCAAAGAAGCAATCAGAGTGGCCCAAAGGGATTCATCTTTTGACTGCGAGTACCGCGATGGCGGTTATGGGTTTGGTGATAGCCCTGCTTCTATCGTCGCTCGTTGTCGTGGCCATTGGTGAAAGTATCCCTTTCGACTCACTACTAGTAGATCCGATGGATGCGTACTATTTGGCAGTCGCGATTGTAGTCTGCACCATTACCTGCCGCGCTTTATTGGGCCGCGGGTTACGAGAAATGCGCAGACCTGAGCTCAATGTATTAAGTGAGAACCTATGATCCTCGGCATCGGCACGGACCTTGCAAATATCGACCGCATTCAGGGCACACTCGACCGGTTTGGCGACCGGTTTCGCAATCGTGTCTTCACCGAAACCGAACAGAGCAAAGCGGAACGTCGCGCTGATGTCGCCGGAACATACGCCAAACGCTGGGCCGCGAAAGAGGCGTGCTCAAAGGCGCTGGGCACGGGGCTGGCTATGGGCATCGCCTGGAAGGATATGTCGGTGACCAATCTGCGCACCGGTCAGCCTGTGATGCATGTCACCGGGTGGGCGGCAGATCGACTGAAAGAGATGACGCCCGAAGGGTATGAGGCCATCATCCACGTCACCCTGACCGACGATCACCCTTGGGCACAGGCATTCGTGGTGATCGAGGCGCGTCCGCTTCACGATGGCCCCGCGCAGCCTTGACTTGCCCTTAACTGACCCGCATGTAGCACCCCAACGAATAATCGACCGGAGAGCAGTATGGCCGAGGAAGCCAAAACAGGTAACGCCGTTTGGGAGACGATCAAGACCATCGTCTATGCCCTGCTGATCGCGGGCGTCTTCCGCACGATCCTGTTTCAGCCGTTCTGGATTCCGTCGGGTTCGATGAAGCCCACCTTGTTGATCGGGGATTTCCTGTTCGTCAACAAAATGTCTTACGGTTATTCTTACGCGTCCTGTCCCAGCCTGATCATCCCAAGCGTCGGCCTGAATGTTGACGCCGAAGACCTCTGCGGCTGGATGCAAAGCGATGAAAACACCCGTATCTGGGGTGGTGACCCCGAACGCGGTGACGTCATTGTTTTCCGCCACCCAGTCAGCGGTCGTGATTATATCAAACGTCTGATTGGTCTGCCCGGGGACCGCATTCAGGTGCGGGACGGTCAGATCATTCTGAACGGTGCGCCCGTACAACAAGAACCTGATGGTGTGTTCACCGAAGTCGCCGAACCACAAGGTTCGCAAGGTTTGCGCCCACGCTGCGAAAACGGTCCTGTCGGCTTTGGCGGTGTCTGCGAAAAATCGCGTATGATCGAAACTTTGCCAAACGGTGTGTCTTACGAAGTGCTGAACATCGGCAATCAGGCGGCTGACAATACCGGCATCTACACAGTTCCCGAAGGGCATTACTTCTTCATGGGGGACAACCGCGACAACTCCAGCGACAGCCGCGTGCCGCAATCCGCAGGTGGCGTAGGCTATGTACCTTACGAAGACCTGATCGGGCGGGCTGATCGCATCCTGTTCTCATCCGCTGGCCGGTCGATGCTGTTCTTCTGGACATGGCGCGGGGATCGCTTTTTCAAGGCGGTCAATTGAAGCTTTCGACCGAGATAAAGGCGTTCCAGCAGCGTCTGGGGTACGAATTCTCGAACCCTGAACTGCTGGTGCGCGCACTGACCCATGGATCGGTCTCGTCCTCGACACGACCCGATAATCAGCGGTTGGAGTTTCTGGGCGATCGGGTTCTGGGCCTTGTCATGGCAACCGCCCTGCTGGAGGCCGACAAAAAAGCATCCGAAGGGCAGTTGGCCCCTCGGTTCAACGCTTTGGTCCGCAAAGAGGCCTGCGCCGATGTGGCCCGGCAAATCGATCTTGGCGTGGTGCTGAAACTGGGCCGGTCCGAGATGCTGTCAGGTGGGCGCCGCAAACAGGCCCTGCTGGGTGACGCGATGGAGGCAGTGATAGCTGCAATCTATCGCGATGCCGGATTTGAGGCAGCCCGGGACGTCATCCTGCGACTGTGGGGGGATCGCGTCCACAACGTTGAAGCGGATGCGCGCGACGCCAAAACCTCGCTGCAGGAATGGGCGCAGGCGCGCGGGCAAAAACCGCCCGCTTACATCGAAGTCAAACGCAGCGGTCCCGACCACGCACCGGTGTTTACGATTGCGGCTAGGTTGCAGGACGGAACCGAAGCGCGGGCAACGGCAGGGTCGAAACGTCAGGCGGAACAAGCCGCCGCAAAGGCGCTGCTGGATCAGTTGAAATAGCAACCCTCGACAGCCCGAACATGTCACAATTCTCAATCTAACTTGAGGCCTATGGCAGACCTCGGGTCGCGGGCGTATCTGAACATCATCCGCTTTGGCCCATGTCTAAGAACAAGCGAGCAAAGCGAAATGGATACAATGAGTTGAGGCATTTCAATGCAAAACGCAAAACTGACTACCGTGAATATCGGCTTTTTGTTCATCGCCGGTTTTATCGCTACGATAGCCTTCGATTTCTGGGGGCAGGTTGTCAGCCCCGGTATCGGCTGGGCCAATCTGTCGCCCGAAGGGCTGGCCCAAAGCCTGCTGGCCAGTCTCGGCCTGCCCAGCAATGCCTTCCTTGGCTTCTTCGTGCATTTCTACCTTGTGGGTCTGATTGCGTACCCGCTGGGGTGGTTTCTGATCTTCAAGCCGATCTGGGTTAAGGTCCTTGGCCCCGTTCATATGTTCGCGGCCTCGGCCATCTATGGGTTTGGCCTTTGGGTTTTTGCCCTGGGTGGGATCACAACTTTGTCCGGATTGCCGACTTTCCTAAACTTCTCGGCGATCACTTGGGTCGCACTAATCGGGCATGTTCTTTACGGGATCGTCATGGTTGCCGTCTTGCGCTTGATTGAGCGCCAGAACGCATGAAATGCCTGGGGGGGCGTCTAGCACGCCCCTCAGACCACCCGGATAAATCCAGTCAGCCCGGTCTTTTGGTGCTCGATGACGTGACAGTGGAACGCCCAGTCGCCCGGGTTGTCAGCGACCAACGCGATCTCGACTACCTCGTCCTTTAGCAACAGCATCGTGTCGGTCATCAGAGGCGGCAGTTGGCGCAGGTTCGACCGTATCGGCACAAAAGCCAACCCGTGCAGGTGGATCGGGTGCAAGTTAGGGGATTCATTTCGCAGCCGAAGGACATAACTTTTGCCCATTTCCAGCGTTGCCAAAGGCCCAACACCCTGCGCCGCGTCGCCGGGCCATGGTTTGCGGTTGATAGACCAGAAGTTATACCCCAGCGAGCCGCAGAACCCGTTGTTGGGTTCACCACCTTCGGGGGTCCAGCCAAATACAAACTCGTGCAGCTCGGAATTGGTCAGATCGGGTTTCGCGACCGGGTTGACGGGCAGAGGGCGCAACTCTTGCAGGTCCCGTGACGCTGATGATCCGATTGCGCGCAGCTGTGCCATAGGTCTGTGCGGCTGACCGGGCAGTTTTGCCATCAGCGCAACGCTGCGCCCCTCGTCGCCGGGCATTGCAACCGCAAAATCCACCCGCTGACCGGGACCGACAAGAAGCGGCTCATCAGCGCTGGGCATTGGGATGTTAATCTCAAGCGGATGGCCATCCCACGCGATAATCCGTGCATCGCCGCCCTCAAGATGCAGTTTGTAGATACGCGTTGTGTCCGTATTTACGACTCGCAGTCGCACCAGACTGCCTGCGGCATGATCGTAGACAGGACCCTGCACCCAGTTGGCGGTGTGGACGTTGCCAAAGGTTCCGGCCCGTGCCGCGCCGCGCTGGGTATAGGCGGGCAGAAAAGAACCATCTTCATCCAACCGAAAATCGCGCAGGTTGATCACCTGTTCGCTGTCAAATCCGGGGTCTTCGGATTCTGTAATCACCATGACGCCCGTCAAACCGTGGGCCATCTGCTCCATCGTCATGCAATGTGGATGATACCAGTAAGTGCCTGCATCGGGCGGAGTGAATTCATAGTTAAAGACCTCACCTTCACCCAATGGCATTTGGGTCAGGTAAGGGACGCCGTCCATGTTGTTCGCGATCCGCATCCCGTGCCAGTGCATTGCGGTATACTCCGACAGGGTATTGTGGACCGGCAGCCGCATCACCTCGCCCTGCTTGCCGTACAAAACCGGCGGCGGTGCGTCCGGGGACAGGCTGACCATTCCGGTCGTCACCGTATCCCGCAGGGCAAAGCTTGCTGGTTGAATGGTTAACTCCGGCGTCCCCTGCGCCAACCCGAAACCGCCCAGACCCAGCGCGCCGGCAGCGGCCCCGCTGCCCAAAAGAAACTCGCGACGTTTCATGTCTTGCCTCATTTTCCGATGGTTGCCTGGCTGGATTTGGCGTGGCATGCGTCAGGGGTGACATCGATTTTGCATGGCCGCAATGCGACAAATCCCTCTGGCCCGCGCGACCTTTCTGCTATAGGGGTGCGCACTTGCAACCAGGAACGCCAGACACATGACCACACGCGCCGGATTTATCGCCCTGATCGGAGAGCCCAACGCAGGCAAATCCACCCTGCTGAACCGCATGGTCGGGGCCAAGGTTTCGATCGTGACGCATAAGGTTCAGACGACCCGTACCCGTATTCGCGGTGTGGCAATGGAAGGCGATGCGCAGCTGGTCTTTGTAGACACACCCGGCCTGTTCAAACCGCGTCGTCGTTTGGATCGCGCCATGGTTGCCGCGGCCTGGGGCGGAGCGGCGGATGCAGATGTGGTCGTTCTGATGATCGAGGCGCATCGCGGCATCACAGAAGGGGTCGAGCGTATCCTCGAAGGTCTGGAAGAGATCGGGCAGGGCCGAAAGGTTGCGTTGGCGATCAACAAGATCGACAAGGTCCAGTCTGAGGTGCTGCTGGCCCTGACAAGTGACTTGAACGCACGCTACCCGTTTTCCGAAACCTTCATGATTTCCGCCGAAAAGGGGTATGGCGTTGACGATCTGCGCAAATGGCTGGCTGCGGAACTACCCGAAAGCCCGTGGCTGTATCCAGAAGATCAGATCGCCGATCTGCCCCTGCGCATGATCGCGGCTGAGATGACGCGCGAGAAACTGACCCTGCGCCTGCATCAGGAACTGCCCTATCAACTGACGGTCGAGACCGAAAACTGGGAAGAGCGCAAAGACGGCTCTGCCAAGATCGACCAGATCATCTATGTCATGCGCGACGGTCACAAAGGCATCGTGTTGGGCAAAAAGGGCGAGACGATCAAGGCGGTCAGCCAAGCCGCGCGGGCCGAGCTGGAAGAGTTCCTGGACCGCAAGATACATCTGTTCCTGCAGGTCAAAGTGCGCCCGAACTGGCTGGAGGAATCCGAGCGTTACTCCGAAATGGGTCTGGATTTCAAAGACGGTAATGCATGACTCGCCTGACGGCTGATTTCTGGGTCCACGCCTATCTGGCGCGGCTGCGTTTTCAGGAAATCCCGGCTTTTGTCGTGGCACATGGCGACGACACAGCGGGCGCGGTGTTGGTCAAACTAAACACTTTGGACGGGCACGCCGTGGCGTTACAACGCAGCTTTGATCTAATGAGCGGTGAACGTAAATGGGTCGAGCTTTCCTCCGGCGCAGAAAAAGAAGTCGACGAAGCCATCACCCGGCAACGCAGCTTTGACCCTGACCTTTGGGTGATCGAGGTTGAAGACCGACAAGGGCGTCATCTGCTGGGTGAAGAGGGATTGGACTAGCCCGCGGTTCAACGGGTCTTGGTCGCACGGGCCAAAACGTCTATTTTACCCACACTATGTCGGCGAGGATCGCCGCACCGTTTGAATAGATAATGGGTGTATGTATGGCTGAAACACTCGCTGAAAAGCTTGAAAAATCAGAGCTTGGTCATTGGATGCATCGGTTTGAAGGCTTCATGGTCTTCATTGGCGTTGTCGGCCCTTTTGCCACGCTGCCGCAGCTGATCAAGCTGTACTTCACGCATTCACAACACGCGACCGGCCAGTCTCTGCTGTCTTGGTCGCTCTTTGCTGCGCTGTCATTCCTGTGGTTCGCCTACGGGCTGGTAGTCGGCAAGCTGCCTATTTATGTGGGCAACGGTATATCGATGGTGCTGAACATCCTGATGGTTCTGGGCATCCTGATCCACGCCGGTTTAACGTTTTGACCGGCCGCCACGATCCGGTGCCAAGACGTCACCAGCCGCTGCTTTTGAGCGTGATATCGTGCCCGGTGGTGGTCAATGTCTCACCGGCGAATTGCTTCACTTTGGGTGCGAAGGCCTGAAAATAGGGTTGCGACTGCACATGAGCCAATGTCTCGGCGCTGTCCCAGCGGCCCCAGTGAACCCGGGACTTTCCGTCATCAGCGACCGCAACCTGATAGGTGAATTTTCCAGCCGCCTCAGGGTCGGCGTTGATTGCCTCGATAAATGTGCGGATGGTGGCCTGCCATTCGGCTTCGTTGCCATCGAAGGAATATTTAATGGTTATGCCTCGCATCGTGACCTCCTGTTTAACTATGTTGTTAAATAAAGGGTGGCAACCCCGCGTTGTCAAGGAAACGAGGTTGGTAACTTATTGACTATAGATGGGAGTTACAGCGCAATCTCAGGTCTTTTCTGGCGGCCATCGTTTCGGTGGTGAGCAAAAACCAGTGCGCAGGGTCCGTCTTCGACTTCGCTGTCACACTCTGCAATTCAGTTCCCTTCAATCATTTGATCGTGTCCGACAGAATGCTATCTGAGAATGTGTCCTTGCCCCTATCGAGTTGAAAAAAGATGAAAACCTTCACTTTGGCCTGCTGTTCAACGATCCTTGTCTTGGGCATGGTGACTTCGCCCACCTTTGCGCAACAGAGGTTGGGGTGGGTCTATCAAATCGATGGGTTGACCGCTTATCAAAGCAACGCGGACCTGAGTGAAGGCGGGGAGTTCTCGGCCAGCCGCGCGTTTTTGCGAACAACCGCTTTGTATAATCTGTATGGTGGAACCTCGGTTGGGCTGTCAGCAAGCATCGGCAGGTTCGATTACAACTTTAGTCAGGCGGATAACCAGCCGTGGGAGGATATCCGCGACATCAGAATCTCTGTTCCACTTCGATTTCGTGCCGGCAATACTGCAAGCGTTTTCGTGTCACCGCAGGTCCGCTGGGACTACCAGAGCGGCGCTGATGCGGCGGACGGCAGAACTTATGGTGTCTTTGCTGGTATTGCCTGGAAGTTAAGCGAGAGCCTGACCATCGGCCCTGCGTTTGGAGCGTTTTCGCAGTTCGAAGACGATGATATCGATTTTTTTCCGGCGCTTCTGGTGGATTGGGATATCAATGACCGTTGGAACCTGAATACCGGCTCGGGGATTGGCGCAACGCAGGGGCCGGGGTTGACACTCAGCTATGCGCTGAATGACACGATGACCCTCGGCCTTTCTGCTCGCTCTGAGCGCATTCGGTTCCGGCTTGACGAGGAAGGGCTGGCCCCAAACGGGATAGGCGAGGACAAAAGTATTCCAGTGGTGGTTTCCTTTGGCTACAATCCCAATCCCGGCATTTCGCTGAACGTTTTCGCAGGTGCTGAATTGGATGGGCGTCTTACACTGGATGATGCGAACGGCACGGAACTCAGCCGCCAAAACTATGAAACCGCGCCTTTGGTCGGGGTGGCCTTCAGGGCCCGGTTCTAATTCCAAAGACCAGTTGGATGCCTGCCCACTTGCGGATGTTTCCGCCTTGCGATCTGTTGCAAACCGGGGGCGAGCCTGAGACGAAAGGAGCCTGATTTGGACTGGCGCGATCACGGCATCCTTCTGACGTCTCGTCGGCATGGTGAAACGGCGGCGATTATCGAGGTCTTCACCGAAGGCCACGGTCGTCATGCAGGCGTCGTACGCGGTGGCACCAGCCGCAAAATTGCCCCCATCCTGCAGCCCGGCGCGCAAATAGATGTTTTATGGCGCGCGCGGTTAGAAGAACACCTTGGCACATTTCAGGTTGAACCTTTGCGTTCACGCGCAGCAGCGGCATTTTCGGGTCGGATGGCGTTGGCAGGATTGAACGCGTCCGTTGCGCTGTTGTCCTTTTGCCTGCCCGAGCGTGAACCGCATCCAGCGATCTACAAACAGACCGAACAGTTGTTGGATCTGCTGGGGCAGGACGAAATCTGGCCGCTAGCTTACCTGCGCTGGGAATTGGCGTTGCTTGAAGAACTGGGCTTTGGCCTGGACCTGTCGGCCTGTGCTGTGACAGGGGCGGCGGATGGGTTGGTCTATGTCTCCCCCAAGACTGGTCGAGCCGTTAGCGCCGATGGTGCTGGCGAATGGGCGGATAAGCTGTTGCCCCTGCCACCCTGTTTGCGCGGTGAGGGGCAAGCGCCGGACGCTGAGATTGCCGCAGGGTTGAAAACCACCGGTTACTTTCTGGAACACCATCTAGCCCCGTCCCTGGGGCATAACCCCTTGCCGGATGCGCGGGCAAGATTTGTGGATCAGTTCACTCGGCGGCTTTGAACACCATCTCGTGCCCGTCATCATTGCGCAGTATCAGCAAGTCGCCTGATACTTCGGACTGCGTCATCGCAATCAGCGCAGCGAAATAGAAGCCTTCGGCCTCAAGCCCGGCACAGGCCGCACGTGTTGCGGTCAGGTCCATAATCTCGAACCAGGGGTAGGGCGCGTTCAGGGTGCCGCTATAGCTGTTGCAAGGGGCGTTCCCCGCGATCTTGCCCTCTTCGGGGAACCGCAACATGGCGATGGCCTCGAAAGGCTGTCCGTCGATTTCCTGCAGCACCCAAGTCTGGTCCGCGGCGCCGTAGGCGGCAACAGATTCGTCCCTGTCGCATTGAAACAGGCCAATCAAAGGCAGTGTCAGGATCAGACGCATCATTCGCGTGTCTTACTTTCTTACTGGTGCCGAGCGAACCGGCGAAGCCAGATTAGTAGGGGATCTCACCGCTGATAAGTTCTTCGCGAACGTCCAGGCGCGGCCGCCAATTGTATCTGGTGTCGTCGGTTACCTGATCCCAAAACAGTGCACCGCTGTTGCGCCATGGATCAAGGATGATGCCATCTTTCATCGTGTCTCCTTTGGCGCTGATAGCGGCAGAATGGTGGATGATCCGAAAGGCGGTTGGGGGCGACGTAGCCCAGTGCACGTCCAAAGTTCGGAAGTTTTCCTGCTGCAGGCGGCGGGTCATGGCCTGCGCCCAGTCGTTGCACAATCCCTTTTCCCGGAACCCGTTGATGACCTTGGCGTTATGGATAATCGCCGGGTCTGTGACGTTCCAATCCCGCTTCAGTTGCTGCGAATAGGTGTAGGCGATGGTGGCGGCCTTTTGTGCCTCGGCGGGATCGACTTGGGGTCCAAGGTTTTCGATCGCCAGTGCCAGCTCGTCTACCTCGGTGTAGCCCGCCACAGGCTGGGTTGTGGCGCATCCGCCCAGTATCAGGGCTGCAACGGTCGCCCAAAGCGCAAAAAATAGTCGGGTCATTCTGTCATCACCATCCTTGGGCCCGGTCTGGGTCGCAGCGTGCCCTAAAGGGGTTTCAACAAAAAGCAAAGGGGGAAGTTTTTTCGATTGAGGATCAGAAAGGTCTCTATCCTGTCACAGAACAGACGGCGTGAATTTCAAACTGGGGTTCGGAACAAAGAAAATGACCCGGCACAAGACCGGGTCTAGTTGGGGAAACGGGATGCCTAATTCCGGTTAGCCCAGCAAACGCCGTGCAATAACCTGTGCCTGAATTTCGGCAGCCCCTTCAAAAATATTTAGAATGCGCGCGTCACACAGAACGCGGCTGATCTTGTACTCCAGCGCAAAACCGTTGCCGCCATGGATTTGCAGACCGTTATCCGCCGCAGCCCAGGCCACACGAGCGCCAAGCAGCTTGGCCATGCCGGCCTCAAGGTCGCAGCGGTGACCGTGATCTTTTTCCCAGGCTGAGAAATATGTCAGCTGACGGGCGATCATGATTTCGACCGCCATCATGGCCAGTTTGCCGGACACACGGGGGAAGTTGATCAGCGACTTGCCGAACTGTTTGCGGTCCTGCGCGTATTGCATCGCGATATCCAGCGCGCTTTGGGCCACACCAATGGCGCGGGCAGCGGTTTGAATGCGCGCGCTTTCGAAGGTTTCCATCAGCTGTTTAAAGCCTTTGCCTTCTTCACCGCCCAACAGGTTCTCGCCTTTGACTTTGAAACCGTCAAAGCCCAGCTCGTATTCTTTCATCCCGCGATAGCCCAGAACTTCGATCTCACCGCCGGTCATGCCGGGCGTGGGGAAGGGGTTCTCGTCTGTGCCCGGGGTCTTTTCCGCAAGGAACATGGACAGACCGCGGTGATCGGCGGTGTCCGGGTTGGTCCGGGCCAGCAGCGTCATCACATGGGTACGTGCCGCGTGGGTGATCCAGGTTTTGTTGCCGGTGATCTCATAGTCACCGTCCGCGTTCTTGACCGCACGTGCACGCAGGCTGCCCAGATCCGAGCCAGTGTTTGGTTCGGTGAAAACGGCTGTCGGCAGAATTTCGGCGCTGGCCAGTTTAGGCAACCAGTTGGCTTTTTGTTCATCGGTGCCGCCCGCGATGATCAGCTCGGCCGCGATCTCGGAACGTGTACCAAGAGAGCCCACGCCGATATAGCCGCGCGAAAGCTCTTCCGAGACCACACACATCGAGGCCTTGGACAGACCGAAGCCGCCGAATTCTTCGGGGATGGTCAGGCCAAAGACACCCATTTCCGCCAGTTCCTCGATGACTTCCATCGGGATCAGTTCGTCTTTGAGGTGCCAGTCATGAGCGTGGGGCTCGACCTTTTCGACCGCATAGCGGCGGAACTGGTCACGGATCATCTCAAGCTCTTCATCCAGACCCGAGGCACCGAACATGGTGGCACCTGCCTGATCTTCCATCAGAGCCACCAGCCGTGTGCGGGCGGCCTGAGAATTGGCCTGTGCCATCAGCGTTTGAATTTCGGGGATCTGAAATCCGGAAAGCGCGTCCCAGCCAAGACCCATGTCCTGCAGGCGCACGACTTCGCCCTGGTTCATCGGAATGCCGCCCGCAACCTGGTGCAGGTATTCGCCAAAGGCGATTTGGTGCAGCAACTGTTCGATTTCACCGAACTTGCCTTCGGCCTCCAGCGCTTCGGCCCAGCGTTGCATCTGTTTCAGCGACTGAGAATACGTGGCCAGCCATGACAAGCCATGGGCGGCAGTTTGATTGGCTTCGATCAAGGTACCGGATACACGCCCATCAGCGGAAACCATACCGCGCACCGACTCACGCGCACGCTCGAACACTGTTTCTACGGCGGGTGCCGCCGCACGGGTCAGCGTCAGAAGATCGGGCAAAATCGCAGGTGTTGTCATCTGGGTCATATCCTGTCCGTCATGGGCCATGAATCGTGTCCTTTTCTCGTGTCGTCTGGTCATATCATGCTGCACGTGCAGCGCAACAAAAATACGTATTGCGTTGCGAAAAAGTTCTAATATTTCTCGAGCGTTTTTGCAGTGCAGCGCCCGTCAGGAATGATATCAGGGGGCCATGACATTGTTTTCTTTACTACCTCCACAGGATCTTCTGCTGGCTCTGAGCGTTGCGTTTCTGGCTGGGTGGGTCAAAGGTATCGTCGGTTTTGCCATGCCGATGGTTATGGTTTCAGGGTTGAGTGTCTTTCTACCGCCCGAGCTGGCCATCGCGGGTCTGATCCTTCCGACACTGGTAACTAATGTCTTTCAGGCTTTGGGACAGGGTGTTTCCGCGGCCGTGTCGTCGGTCAGGGAGTTTCGCATCTTTTTAATCGTGGGTTTGGTGTTCCTTCTGGCCGGAGCCAAGCTGGTCACTTTGGTGCCGACATCGACCTTCCTGTTGATGATTGGCGTTCCGGTCACGTTCTTTGCCTTGATCCAGGTCCTGGGTGTGAAGTTGGTGCTGAAAGAGCCATCGGCCAGAATAGAAGTTTTGATCGGGGCCGTCGCAGGGTTTGTCGGTGGTATGTCCGGTATTTGGGGACCGCCAACAGTGGCGTACCTGACGGCCCTGAACACGCAGAAAGCCGTGCAGATGCGGGTGCAGGGGGTCATCTATGGGCTGGGTGCAATTGCCCTGATGGTGGCCCATATGGGATCAGGTATCCTGCGGGCCGACACCGCGCCGTTTTCGGCTGCCCTTATCGTTCCGGCGGTGATCGGGATGTGGGTGGGCATGCAGTTGCAATCGAGAATCGATCAGGCGTTGTTTCGAAAAGTGACTTTGGTTGTGTTGTTGGCCGCTGGGTTGAACTTGCTGCGCCGCGGTCTGATAGGTTAAGTTCTGCGGTCCATAAACCGAAACGCGAAGTAAAGCCCCAGCATCAGGAAAAACAGCCCCGAGATATCGCCGATCAGAAAGGCGATGTACTCTACCCCTGCGCTGCCAAAACTCATGTTTGTCATAGCGGATGCCAGGAACGACGTGATCACGCCGACACCCATGACGCACAACCAGCAGGGTTTGCGATCGGGTCTGGGGAACAAGTCCCAACCTGCCCACTTGAGCAAGTAGAACACGGTGGGAACCGTTGTGACCGCGATGACAATTGCCAACAAGCGGCTGGGCAAAAAGACATCTGCACCCCCAAGGAATGCAAAGACTGCAAAGACGCCCGGCAACAATGCGAAAATCGCACGCCACCCTAATAGCCACGCCGCCAGGACCCGAACCCCGTGAGGTAGGAACAGCAGGCTGGCCCGGCTTGGATATTCCGGAAAGAACACGTTTTGCAGCGGCATCAAGACCTCAAAGGTGAGGAATGATGCAACTATGTAAGCCAGTGAGGCGAAGAAAGTGTCAGAGGCCCATCTGCGCACGATGATTAGCCATCAACACGCAGGTTGGCGGTGTCACCTGGGCGCATGTACGATATACCGCCCCCGGTTGGCGTTGCCGCTTTGAGACAGATAGCCTTTTTGGACCAGCGATTTCAGCGCACGGAAAAACGTCGGGCGCGAGACGCTTTGAACAAGGGTATGCTCGATCAAACCGAACGTACGGACTTCCTGATCGGCTTTCGACAATTCTTCAGCCGCGTAGTAAATGTCACGCTCAACCGGAGAGAGTTGTTCCAGCCCAAGCGTCCGTTCCATACTCTGCATCAATTTGCGAAGTTCGGTCAGTTTCGAGATTTCCGTCATTTGTTTACCTGTCGTTTTCCCTGTCGCCTTTCGCGCTAAAGCGAAAGTTAGAAACTCGCCGAAACTGAATTTTTTCAGCACGTCTCATGTTGACACCCATCCCCGATGGATTACACTAGATATCTGATTAGGTTGCTCAAATCGCGAATGTGAGTGCGCGCTCATTGAGTGTCCCCAAGGTCTTTTTACTTCCTGCCCGGTGCGAAAGCGCCGGGCTTTTACGTCATAATGACACAGTGGAGTACTGCAATCTGCTGCAGCGGGCAATGAATTTGTATATGCAAGGTGCATTATACAACCACAAGAAGATTACCGCGAAGTTACTCGTCTGTGGGAAGAGGAAGGGGGCGAAAACCGCCCCCCTTTGATATCAACCGATTGCGACGGCTTTGATGTCATCGTCAATAAAGGGCAGATACTGCTCGAAGTTCTCGGCAAACATCTGCACCAGTTTTTCAGCCTGCTTGTCAAATGCTGCCTGATCATCCCAAGTGCGGCGCGGATCCAGCAGAACTTCGGCAACGCCGGGAACCGAGACCGGGACGTCAAAGCCGAAATTAGCATCCTTACGGAACTCGGCGTCGCGCAGCGATCCTTCCAACGCCGCGGTCAGCAGTGCGCGGGTTGCGCGGATCGGCATCCGGCTGCCAACGCCATAGGCGCCGCCGGTCCAGCCGGTGTTCACCAGCCAGCAAGTTGCACCATGTTGAGCGATCTTGTCGCGCAGCAGGTTGCCGTACTCTTCCGGGCGGCGCGGCATGAAGGGTGCGCCAAAGCAGGTCGAGAATGTCGGCTGAGGCTCGGTCACGCCACGCTCGGTTCCTGCGACTTTCGACGTGAAGCCAGATAGGAAGTGATACATCGCTTGTGCCGGTGTCAGTCGCGCGATCGGAGGCAGAACACCAAATGCGTCACAAGTCAGCATGATGATGTTCTTGGGGTGCCCACCCAGCGCGCTGCTCGAGGCGTTCGAGATATACTCCAGCGGATAGGCGCAGCGCATGTTCGCGGTCAGAGAGTCATCCTCGAAATCCAGTTCCTTGGTTTCGGGGTCAAAGACCATGTTCTCGATCACAGTGCCGAATTTGCTGGTGGTCGCATAGATTTCCGGCTCGGCTTCAGCGTTCAGATTGATGGTCTTGGCATAGCAACCGCCTTCGAAGTTGAAGGTGCCGCGATCCGACCAGCCATGTTCGTCATCGCCGATCAACGTGCGGGCAGGGTCTGCAGACAGGGTGGTCTTGCCGGTGCCGGACAGGCCAAAGAACACGGCGGTGTCGACCGGGTTGCCAACGGCGTGATTGGCCGAACAATGCATCGGCATCACGCCTTTTTCAGGCAGCATGTAGTTCAGCAGGGTGAAAACCGATTTCTTGTTCTCGCCCGCGTATTCCGTACCGCCGATCAGGATCATCTTGCGGTCGAAGTTCAGCGCAATCACGGTCTCACTGTGGCAGCCATGCTTGGCCGGGTCGGCCTGGAAGCTGGGGCAGTTGATGATGGTGAAATCTGCAATGAACTCTTCCAGGTCTTCGCGATCCGGACGGCGCAGCAAGTGGCGGATAAACAGGTTGTGCCATGCCAGTTCGGTGACCATGCGCACATTGATCGAATAGGCGGGATCGGCGCCGCCGACGAGATCCTGCACGAAATAATCCCGGCCCTTCATATGCTCGAGCATATCGGTATACAGCGCGTCAAAACCCTCGGGGGTCATCGCGGCGTTGTTTTCCCACCAGATGGTATCGGCAACACTGTCGGTTTTGACGACGTGTTTGTCCTTGGGCGAACGGCCGGTGAATTTGCCGGTGGTAACCAGAAAGGCTCCGCCATTGCCAAGAGTGCCTTCGCCGCGCTTCAGCGCCTCTTCGATCAGCGCCGGTTCCATGAAGTTGTAATAGACATTGCCCAGACCCTCGATGCCCTGATCTTCGAGGCGGAATTGCGGGTTAACCCGTCCAGATGTCATGCGTTTCTTCTCCTGTGGCGGCGCGCCGGCAGTTGGGCCGGGGGCGCTCTTGGGGCAGTATACCGGGAAAAACCGGCGGATGCGCGGGTCTTAACATGGTCGTTTGGGGCATGAACAGGACGGTTTGGCGCAGTTAGCGCAACCAAGTCAAAGTTTAGCGCCACCACTAATTTCCCGCCAGAAAACAAGGCGCTTTTACGCGCGTATTAACGGCTTTTTTGCCGCATCTGTGTGACAACAATCGCACGATTCGCAGATACGGATTGATTCGCAGCCATAAAAACGACAAAGATGCCCTACTAATAAGCGAATTATTGCGTGAGTGAGCAGGAATAGGGGTTAACCCGATGTCGAAGATTGCATTGGTGGACGACGACAGAAATATTCTGACGTCCGTATCCATGACGCTCGAAGCCGAAGGGTTCGAGGTTGAGACTTATAATGATGGGCAGGCAGCGCTGGACGCTTTCAACAAGAAACTGCCCGATATGGCTGTTCTGGACATAAAGATGCCGCGGATGGACGGGATGGACCTGTTGCAGCGGCTTCGGCAGAAAACCCAGATGCCGGTGATTTTCCTTACATCCAAGGATGACGAAATTGACGAGGTTCTCGGCCTGCGCATGGGCGCGGACGACTACGTCAAGAAGCCTTTTTCTCAGCGTCTATTGGTTGAACGCATCCGCGCGCTGCTGCGCCGGCAAGAGGCGACGACTGGCGATGTGACAACCGCCAACACAGGTGATGCCAAGGTTATGGAGCGCGGCGATCTTCGGATGGATCCACTGCGCCACGCGGTCAGCTGGAAGGGCTCGGACGTTTCTTTGACCGTGACCGAGTTCCTGCTGTTGCAAGCGCTGGCCCAGCGACCGGGCTTTGTCAAAAGCCGCGATCAGCTGATGGATGTGGCTTATGACGATCAGGTCTATGTGGACGATCGTACGATCGACAGTCACATTAAGCGATTGCGCAAGAAAATGCGCGCCGCAGATCCCGAGTTTTCGGCGATCGAAACACTGTACGGAATTGGGTACAGGTACAACGAAGAATAGGCGTGGCCATATACTAGGGGTAACCGGGTCTCGTGCGCGATACAGAACAAGCCAGCGAATTGCGGGACGGTGATGTCGTTCTGGGGGATGATTGGGTCATCCCACAGGATCCCGAGTCAGCCGAACTTCGGCACGCGCGCCGCCGCCGCGGCCTGTTTGCAATGCGCGGCTCGCCGCTTGCGCGCAAGATTATCACGCTCAACCTGATCGCCTTGGTAACGCTGGTCACCGGGTTGCTGTATCTGGACGATTCCCGCGATGAGCAGGTACAGCAGACCGCGCGCAACCTGATCGGGGATGCGCAACTGGTCAGCAATGTGTTCGAAGCACAACTGCGCCAAACAGCGTCCGGCCTGTCGCAGGATGCCGGCGCACTGGACGTAAAGGACACGCTGGAGGGCCTTGCCCTACCCCAAGGGGGCGAAGTCTTTGTCTATGACGAGCGGGGAACTCTGATTGGATGGGCGCGTGGCGCAGCATCCGAGCAGGCGCTGTTGGCGTCCGAGTCCGAGGTTCAGACCGGCAGTACCTTGATCAGCGACGCCTTGAACGCCGTGTGGACGGGTTTGTCGCGTGTGTTTACCGCCACAGAACCCAGCGAAGCGCCTACGCTGGCGCAACGGGTTCAGACTATAGTACCCGGCGCGCTGCAGGGGCAGATGCAGGTGCAGGCCGTCAAGGATGACTTTGGCGAAACGGTCATCGTTGCAGCCGCCCCGATCCTGCAGGATGGCGTCGCCGTGGGGGCCGTTGCCATGGCCGGTCCATCCGGAGAGATTGACGCCCTCGCCCGTCGCGAGCAGGAGCGCATCCTTCAGATGTTTGTTGTCGCGCTTCTTGTGTCGATCGGACTTAGCCTTGTTCTCGCCTCAACCATCGCAAACCCGTTGGCGGATCTTGCGGCAGCCGCCGAACTGGGTAAGGACCGGGGCGCCGGAGTGAACCCCGGCCGTATTCGCATCCCCGACCTGACCGCGCGTCCGGATGAAATCGGTCTGCTCAGCCGCGCGCTGCGGGGCATGGTGACCGCGCTGTACAACAGAATTGACGCGAACGAACAGTTCGCCGCTGATGTCGCGCATGAAATCAAGAACCCCCTGGCCAGCCTTCAATCAGCTGTGGGAACGTTACGAATGGTCAAACGCGATGACCAACGTGAAAAACTGATGGGTGTGATCGAACATGATGTTCGCCGTCTGGATCGTCTGGTCAGCGATATCTCGAACGCGTCCCGTCTGGATGCCGAACTGGTCAAGGAAGAAGAACAGCCGTTTGATCTGGTGAAGCTGGTTGGCAATATCAGCCAGCATCTGGGTGAAGATGCACGGGCCAAGGGGATCGACTATATAACCGATCTGCCGTCCAATCCGATCATAATCAACGGGCTGGAGGCGCGACTGGCGCAGGTCTTTGTCAACTTGATCACCAATGCCACCTCGTTTTGCGAGGAAGGCGATGCGATCCGTGTCTGGGTCCGCCGGCGCGAAAACAGGGTGCTGGTCGTGGTCGAAGACACCGGTCCCGGTATTCCGGAGCAGGCCCTGACCAAGGTCTTCAAAAGATTCTATTCCGAGCGTCCCGCCGAGCACTTCGGAAATAACTCGGGCCTGGGGCTGGCAATCTCCAAGCAAATTGTCGAAGCACATGGTGGTGTGATCTGGGCCGAAAACATCCGGCCAACCGATGCCGATATCACCTCGGACCCACTAGGCGCGCGCTTTGTAGTCGGTTTGCCCGTGTAAATCATGAGTGCCCCGTCAATCTATGATCTGGAAAAACAGGACAGTGCCATACTCCACGCCAGCTGCGTGGCCGTTGGCGGGCGAGGTCTGCTTGTTGTTGGCGCGCCAGGGGCGGGAAAATCCGAGCTGGTCTTGCAGATGATGGCGCTGGGTGCCGAACTTGTCGGTGATGACCGCGTGGCTTTACGCAATAACGGCGGTGAAGTGACTGCTGATGCGGCCCCAAATATCCGCGGCGTTATTGAGGCCCGCGGTATCGGATTGTTGCGCGCGCCACCCGTAGGGCCAGTGGGCTTGCGCTATGTGGTGGATCTGGACCAGCGGGAAGAAGCACGTTTGCCAGATCCGATCTCGATCCGAGCCCTTGGGCAAACTGTGCCCTTGCTTCGCGGGCGCGGCGTCCCCAACTTGGCTTCGGCATTGATGCAACTGATGAAAATGGGGCGCGTGAACCCGGAATGGCCCAGCAAATGAAACAACAGCGGCGGATCGTTCTGATCACCGGCCCTTCGGGTGCTGGGCGGACAACGGCGATCCGTGTGCTTGAAGACTTGGGGTTCGAAGCCATCGACAATTTGCCGATGGGCCTTTTGATGCGCTTGCTGGACGGTCCGGAAAACGATCGGCCAATGGCGTTGGGCATCGATGCCCGAAATCGCGATTTCTCGACCATCGGGTTCATTGATCTTGTTATGCGGCTGCGGCGGACCGAGCAGGTCGAGCTGACGGTTCTCTATTTGGATTGTCGAAACGAAGTGCTGCTGCGGCGGTTTTCGGAAACCCGAAGACGCCATCCGGTTGCGGCCGATGCAGGTCCTGAGGCCGGTGTATTGCAGGAAAAAGAGCTGTTGGCCCCGATCAGAGAAATTGCGGACATTCTGATCGACACCAGCCAGATTAACGTTCACCAGCTACGCAAGGAGGTCGAGCATTGGTTCGCTCCGGAAGGCGGTCGACATCTGGCGGTATCCATCGAATCTTTTTCGTACAAACGCGGCTTGCCGCACGGATTGGACATGGTTTTTGATTGCAGGTTTCTGGCGAATCCCTACTGGCGTCCGGAATTGCGAGCCGAAGATGGTCGAAACCAGGACGTGGCGCGCTATGTACAGTCTGACGCGAATTACGCGCCGTTTTTTGACCGAGTTGTCGATCTGCTGAAATTGTTGCTTCCGGCCTATCGCGCCGAAGGCAAAGCGCATCTCTCGGTGGCCTTCGGGTGTACCGGTGGGCAACACAGATCGGTCGCAACTGTAGAAGCGGTCGCAAAGGCCCTTGCACAGGAAGGGCAGCAAGTGGCAATTAGGCACCGCGAAATGGAACGTCGATCGTTGAATGAGAGGCTGGATTGATCGGGATCGTACTCGTAGCACATGGCGGGCTGGCTCAGGAATATCTGGCCGCAATGCAGCATGTTGTCGGAAATCAACCGGGCCTGGCCGCAATCTCGATTGAGGCTGACCATGACCGGGAAGCCAAGCAGTCAGAAATCTGCATGGCCGCTGACGGTGTCGATGTCGGCGACGGTGTGGTTGTCGTCACGGATCTATTCGGCGGCAGCCCGTCGAATCTAAGTCTGAAGGCCTGTGCGCCGCAGGATCGGCGTATTCTTTACGGTGCAAATCTGCCTATGCTGATTAAATTGGCCAAAAGTCGCCACCTGCCGATCGGGGATGCGGTCCGGCGGGCGATGGAGGCTGGACGCAAATATATCAATGCCCAAAACGTGACGTTAGATTAAGACCGGATTGATTAAGAATGACCAACCGAAGCTTGAAAATAATCAATGAAAAAGGCCTGCACGCCCGCGCCTCGGCTAAGCTGGTCGAAGTAGTTGAGGGGTTTGACGCGCAGGCAGAGGTGTCCAAAGACGGACTTTCTGCATCAGGGGACAGCATCATGGGTCTTTTGATGTTGGCAGCGTCTCGCGGAACGACTATTGACGTCGAGACGTCCGGACCGGATGCTGAGGCGTTGGCGGATGCATTGGAAACCCTTGTGAACGGAAAGTTCGGGGAAGGGTTCTAATCCTGCCAGTCGCGATACGAAGAACGGGAAAACCAGGAATTGGCGCAAACGACGCACGAGACCAAGACAGGCCCGGTGGTGGACGGGACGGAAGATCAGGGCGAAATCTATGATCGTAGAACCCTGACCTATGCGAATTCCTTCGACGATGCCTGGACGTCTACAGCTATCCGCGCCATCGAATGGTGTACGGGTAAGCTAACCATTCTGCGGATGGTCAATAAGTTCGAAAAAAAGAACGAATACTACCGTGGTCAAAGGTTCTGGGGCGGTGCGCTTGAGGTCATGGGAATCAACCTGACCACGCCGCAGGACCAATATGCAAATATCCCGAAAGAAGGGCCTGTGATCGTCGTGGCCAATCACCCGCATGGCATGGTCGACGGCATGATACTGGCCGAATTGATCGGGCAGGTTCGCAATGACTACCGCATCCTGACCCGCTCGGTCCTGACTGGACTGGATGAGGCCGCGACCTCGTTCATGATCCCGGTTCCTTTTCCACACGACCCCGAAGCGCAAGCCAAAATGCTTGAGATGCGTGGCAAGGCGATGGAACACCTGAAAGAAGGTGGCGTTGTTGCGCTGTTCCCGTCGGGTGTGGTGATGTCCTCGGATGACTGGTTCGGTCCTGCGCAAGAGCAGGAATGGAATGTGTTTACCGCCAAGATGATCCGCCGATCCGGCGCGCAGGTGGTTCCGATTTTCTTTCCGGGCAGCAATTCACGCGCCTATCAGATTGCCAACAAGCTGTCGCCGATCCTAAGACAGGGGCTGCTGCTGCATGAGATCGTTCGCTCTTGCAACAAGCCGCAATCTCCGGTGATTGGCGAGCCGATTTCGGACGAGGATATGAAGCTGCTGGAAAGTGATCCGCGCGGTTTCATGGCGTGGCTCAGAAAACGCACAATGGCGCTTGGTAAATCACGCGATTCCTGATCCGCTCTTCATTTGGCTCATAATATCCCGGGCGAGGGGGCTGGCCCCCTTTAGCGCGTTGGGACCGGTGTTTCACCTCTGTAATCATAAAACCCGCGTTCGGTCTTACGGCCAAGCCAGCCGGCTTCGACGTATTTTGTCAGCAGTGGGCAGGGCCGATACTTGGTGTCTGCCAGCCCGTCGTGCAACACGTTCATAATCGCCAGACATGTGTCCAACCCAATGAAATCAGCCAGTTCCAGCGGGCCCATTGGATGGTTTGCGCCTAGCCGCATCGATTGATCAATCGACTGCACGCTGCCGACCCCTTCGTAGAGAGTATATACGGCCTCATTGATCATCGGCATCAGGATGCGGTTCACGATGAAGGCCGGGAAATCTTCCGCGCTGGCCGCCGTTTTTCCAAGCCGGTCCACAACCGCTTTGCACGATTTGAACGTCTCTTCATCCGTGGCAATCCCCCGGATCAGCTCGACCAGCTGCATCACGGGCACCGGGTTCATGAAATGGAACCCCATGAAGCGTTCCGGACGATCTGTTCGGCTGGCCAGGCGGGTAATCGAGATTGAGGACGTGTTGGATGTCAGAATCGTATGGGGTAGAAGATGCGGCTGCAGGTCTTCGAAAATCGCCTGTTTGATTGCTTCCCGCTCGGTTGCGGCTTCGATCACCAGATCGGTCTGACCCAACTGGGGCAGCTCCAACGTTGTGTTGATCCGGCTCAGTGTGGCTTGCATCATTTCGTCCGAGATTTTGCCTTTTGATGCCTGTCGGGCCAGATTGCCTTCAATCGTCGCCACGGCGCTGTCCAGCGCGTCCTGCGAGACATCGTTCAGCAGAACGTCATACTCTGCCAGCGCCAGAACATGAGCAATGCCATTGCCCATCTGACCTGCGCCAATCACTCCGACCGATTTTACATCCATGTTCAGGTGCCTTTGTGTCTCGGGATACGGCGACAGTATCGACAGATCGGGGCGGGCGGCAAGGGGATCCGACAGTTCGATTTTGCTTCAAATGCGCACATTAGGATTTTCTCAAGATTTGCGGCTGCAAGATGGCAACCGGGTGAAAAATGGGTGAGTGATATGAGCTATCATCAAACAGGCTCGGGGGGACCCGGGCATGAGGTTTGCCAATATGAAGGATCGCGGCTGTGGTTTCGCGGTGCTCGGCGTGTTCTGGATCAACCCTACGCAGCTTGCGTTGGCGGGGATGAGACATTTGGGCGATTCGTCGACCGACCATTCTCAGCTATTCTCGAAGACCGGCTTGAAAGACGCGTTCTGAACTTTGGATGCCTGTTCAGCGGCGTTGACGCGTTGTGCGATGACATGGGGTTGTGCAATTTGCTAAGAGGCGCAGATGTGTGCGTCATGCAGGCGCCAGGGCTTCTTGGGCAGTCCAACCAATTTTATCGCGTTCATTCCAGGCGCAACGACCGGTTTTTGGCGCCAACGAGGGATTTGATCAGCCTGTATCCCGAAATTGACTTCACCGAGGTTCATTTCGTGCGCCACCTGATGACCTGCCTGCAAAAGGTTCGCGACGCGCGCATCGAAGTTGTTCTGGACGAACTGCGCCGAAACTGGGTTCGGAAGATCGGTGAATTTTTGCAAGGCCTGGAAACCCTGGTGATCCTCTTGCGGCTGCAGGTCCTTCGAGGAGAGCAGGGCGCGCATCACATTGACTTCGCTGATGTCGACGTAACGGATCAGATGATCCAGTTCGTTGGCAAATCCTGCACGGATATCGTCGACGTCAAAACCCATGTGTGCGGCCAGTCTGACGAGATTGAGGACATGTTGTTCGGTACACTGCAACAGCCAATGGCAGAGCACATGATTGGCCCAGCTGCCCATCGGGCGATCGCGGCAGCTTTGATGCGGCCAATACGCAATCTGCATTAAAAAAAGGCCCGCCAATTAGCGGGCCTTTCCAAATTTCGCGATGAAAAAGCTAATCCAGCGGTTAACCGAGTTTCTCGGTCAGTTCGGGTACGGCCTGGAACAGATCTGCAACCAGCCCAAAATCCGCAACCTGGAAGATCGGCGCTTCTTCGTCCTTGTTGATCGCAACGATGACTTTCGAGTCTTTCATACCAGCCAGGTGCTGAATCGCGCCCGAAATGCCGATCGCGACATACAGGTCGGGTGCAACAACCTTACCGGTCTGACCGACCTGCCAGTCGTTCGGTGCATAGCCCGAATCCACGGCGGCGCGCGATGCGCCAACAGCGGCGCCCAGCTTGTCAGCAAGACCTTCGATCAGTTTGAAGTCCTCTTCCGAGCCGACACCACGGCCGCCCGAGACAACAACGCCAGCCGAGGTCAGTTCCGGACGGTCGCTCGCGGCAACCTTGTCCTCGACCCATGACGACAGACCTGGGTTGTCACCGACCGAGATGGTCTCAACCGCAGCCGAGCCGCCTTCGCCAGCCGCGTCAAAGGACGCGGTACGGAAGGTGACGACTTTCTTGGCATCGTGTGACTTCACGGTCTGGATCGCGTTGCCCGCATAGATCGGACGCTCAAAAGTCGAGCCGTCAACCACGCCGGATGCATCCGAGATCACCATCGCGTCCAGCAGGGCTGCAACGCGCGGCATCACGTTCTTGGCGTCGGTGGTCGCTGGGGCAACGATGTGCTCATAGCCATCAGCCAGACCCACGATCAGCGCCGCGGTCGATTCAGCCAGGCGGTGACCCAGCGACGCGTCTTCGGCAACCAGTACCTTGGACACACCGTCGATCTTGGCGGCGGCTTCACCGGCAGCAGCGGCAGAACCGCCCGCGGCCAAAACGGTGATGTCACCCAGTGCCTTTGCGGCCGTGACAGCTTTGGCGGTGGCATCCATCGCCAGTTCGCCGTTGTTGACTTCTGCGAGAAGAAGAACAGCCATTACACAGCCCCCGCTTCTTTGAGTTTCTCGACCAGCTCATCAACCGAGCCGACGACGATACCAGCAGCACGTGCCGGCGGCTCTTCGGTTTTGACAACTTCCAAACGCGGTGTGACGTCGACGCCGTAATCGGCGGCGGTTTTCTCGTCCAGCGGCTTTTTCTTCGCCTTCATGATGTTCGGCAGAGACGCATAGCGCGGCTCGTTCAAGCGCAGGTCAACAGTGACGATGGTCGGCATCTTGACGCTGATGGTCTGCAGGCCGCCGTCTACTTCACGGGTGATCTTGGCGCTGTCGCCTTCGATGTCCAGCTCGGACGCGAAGGTGCCTTGCGACCAGCCCAGCAGGGCCGACAGCATCTGACCGGTAGCGTTCATGTCGTTGTCGATCGCTTGCTTACCAGCCAAAACGATGCCGGGTTGCTCTTCCTCGACCACTTTGGCCAGGATCTTGGCAACGGCCAGCGGTTCGATGTCTTGATGGACGTCATCGGCGGCAACAACCAGAATGGCGCGGTCAGCGCCCATGGCCAGTGCGGTGCGCAGGGTTTCCTGCGATTGCTTGACGCCAATCGAAACCGCAACGATTTCGTCAGCCTTGCCTGCTTCTTTCAGGCGAATCGCTTCTTCCACAGCGATTTCGTCGAACGGGTTCATCGACATTTTGACATTGGCGAGATCAACACCGCTACCGTCCGCTTTCACGCGAACTTTCACATTATAGTCAATCACGCGTTTGACAGGCACGAGTACCTTCATTTTGCGCTTGCTCCTCACAAAAAACGGTAAGCCGCGAAGCGACTCCACCAATGCTCTCGGGGGACTGAATAGCGTCTCAGTTCACGCTGCAACAGGGCAAAATCGTCACGTCATGAACTTGAGACGTCGCGTTTCATGTATTTTGACGCAACGACGTGAAATTTTATTGCTTTGGTGGCCGGTGCCAGAGCTTTGGGCCCCACTCGTTTGGCTGGGGTTTTGCTTTGTTGGTCGCTGCAGGTTTCGCCGGATCCCGCGCCAACTTCAGCGGTTTGCGCCCGGAACCCACAAAACGTCCGCAGTTCCGTTTTCGTTGGCGCAGCGGGCGGCAACAAAAAACCAGTCACTCAGACGATTGAGGTATTTCACCGCGACTGCGTTCACGGGCTCCATGTTGGTCAATTCGACCGCAAGGCGTTCGGCGCGGCGGGATACGGTTCTGCAGACATGCAGATTCGCTGCCAGACGCGACCCGCCGGGCAAGATGAAGCTGCGCAGCGGCTCCAGCGTTTCGTTCATCACGTCAATCTCGGCTTCCAACCGATCAATCTGAGATGCAACGATGCGCAGGGGCGGGTAGTCGGCCTCGGCGTCTTTTTCCATGTCGGGGCGACAGAAATCTGCGCCCAGATCGAACAGGTCGTTTTGAATGCGCGCCAGCGCGGCATCGACGTCGCCTTCCGCCTCGGTCCGAGCAACGCCAACAAAAGCGTTCAGTTCGTCAACGGTCCCATACGCGGCCACGCGACCAGAATACTTGGCGACCCGTTCGCCGTTGCCCAGCGCAGTTTTTCCATCATCGCCGGTGCGGGTGTAAATCTTGTTCAGAACGACCATTTATTGAGCTCCTTGTCCGCGCAGGTAGACGTAGAGCACGATCAGCACCACAGCAATGAACTGGAACAGGATGCGAAGGCGCATCATCTTGTTGCTTTTCATCGCAGCAGCTTTGCCGCTTTTGCCGAAATTGGAGATGCCGATCGCCAGCACGACGACGACCGCCGCCATGGCCAACAGCAAAATGACCATCAAAAGGTCCATAAGCACACCGTCCGCGTTTCTTGTTTCGTTTGGCTATCATCTAGCCTCATGTACATGAAAAGCGAACGGGTAATTTCGCCTCAGACGTCCGACAGAATGCGGTCGATGGTGCGGGTGGGCAAAAGGCGGCGCAGATATCCGGCGATATAGGTTGGCGTAGTGACATAGTAGCGCGCGCGCGGCCTTTTTGATTCAACCGCATGGGCCAGCTTGTCGGTCACCGCTGATGCAGGCAGTTCGAACCGGTCCGGGCCTGAGGATTCGTACAGTCTTTTCAACAGCGAAGCCTCATATTTTTCGCGCACGGCCGAGTTCTCCCAGTTGATGAAACGCTCGAAGAAGGGGATCGAATTCTCGCGGATTTTCGACGTGATTGGGCCGGGTTCAATCAGGATGGCCTTGATATTCGTTCCGGTAAGTTCCAGACGCAGCGTGTCGGTAAGACCTTCAATGGCATACTTTGTGGCGACATATGCGCCGCGCCATGGGAAGGCCACGAGGCCCAGAACCGACGAATTCTGAACGATTCGCCCGTGCCCCTGCGCGCGCATGACAGGAATCACCAGTCGGGTGAGTTCATGCCAGCCAAAGAAATTGGCCTCAAATATCACGCGGAGCCCTTCGGTCGGCAGATCTTCAACTGCGCCGGGCAAGCCGTGCGCTCCGTTGTTGAACAGCGCATCCAGCGTGCCTCCGGTAGCCTCAAGCACTTCGGTCAGGCCCGAGGCGATACTTGCGGCGTCGGTATAGTCGATGCGCGGGCTTTCAAAGCCTTGCGCGCGCAGCCGGTCGCAATCACGCTGCTGGCGGCAGGACGCAAAGACACGCCAGCCGCGCGCACGCATACCGTGTGCCGCGTCCAGACCGATGCCGGATGAGCAGCCGGTGATAAGAATGGTTTTCTGCATGATCTTCCTGACCTTCAATTCAGGCCAAAGCTATTGCGAGGTGTGGGTCAGGACAATGACGGTGCAGCGTCAGTTTTGAATTTTTCGAACCAGTGAGGCGGAAATCCAACCGACCTGTTGCGCGGGCAACACGCGCAGACGCAGCCAGCCGGTTCCGGAATCGCTCAGTACTTCGACCTTTTGTCCGATGGCCGCTTTGCCGACAATTGGGTATATGGTGCCAGGCCCATCGCGCATGTTCACCCGCGTTCCCGAGATTTCGCGGATGTCTTTTTCAGGTTCGGGAATCGCCGCGGCCTCTGATGTTTCCGGCAGGGGCGCATCATCGGTCTGACGCAATCCCGCCACGCCGTCTTCCAGCGAAGCAAGCGTGATGTTTGCGCTCTGATCATCGAATACCGAGATGCCGGACAGAGACTGAAGGCTGGCTGGTTCGGCCACGATCTGCACGATCTCTTCGGGTTCAGGTTGGGGTCGTGCACGCACTTTCGGGGCCCGTACGGCCACATTGGTCACAAGTTCTTCAACCCGGGCGGGTGCTACTGCCGCAGGCTGGGATGCAGAAGCAACGCGTACGGGTTGATCGCTCCGCAAGCCGCGCGGTTCGAAATCTGGTCCGCCGCTCATAACGTAAAAGCACCAGCCAAGTGCAGTGAAAGTCAAAATAATAAGGCGCGTCATGGCGCATCCCCCAGGTCAATCGTTAGGTACAAGAAATTGGCAGCAGTCTAATGAAGACAGCCTACCATATTTCGCGGTCCGAGTCGAAAACCGGGGGAATTCCGGGACTTGTCTCCCCCTGTTGCAAAAAGCGCGACTTGTCCCCAGCAAAATCTAAGCTGATTGCTTTACCAGCGCGCGCTTGCGGCGTATCACATCATATATGAACGATACGATAGACGACCCCAATATGGAGGCCCCCGACAATGGGGGCGAGATAGCTGAACCGCTGCGCCGCGCGATTGGCGAACGCTATCTGACCTATGCGCTGTCCACCATCATGCACCGGGCATTGCCCGATGCGCGCGATGGGCTGAAGCCTGTGCACAGGCGAATCCTCTATGCGATGCGCGAGCTTCGACTCAGCGCAACGGGCGGGTTCCGTAAATCCGCGAAGATTTCCGGCGACGTGATGGGTAACTATCACCCGCATGGCGATGCCGCGATCTACGATGCGATGGCGCGTCTGGCGCAGGATTTCAACGTTCGCTACCCGCTGGTCGACGGGCAGGGTAACTTTGGCAATATCGACGGTGATAACCCGGCGGCCTCACGTTACACAGAGGCGCGGATGACCATCGTGGCCGAAGCGTTGCTTGAGGGGCTGAACGAAGACGCCGTCGATTTCCGCGACAACTATGATGGCACGCTGTCCGAGCCGGTCGTACTGCCGGCGCAGTTTCCGAACCTGCTGGCCAATGGGTCCAGCGGAATCGCGGTGGGCATGGCAACGAACATCCCGCCGCACAATATTGCCGAGCTGTGTGATGCCTGTCTGCATCTGATCAAGGTGCCGGATGCCCGCGATGATACGTTGCTGAACTATGTGCCGGGTCCGGACTTCCCGACCGGTGGCATTATCGTCGAGCCCCCAGAGAATATTGCGCAGTCTTATCGAACCGGGCGTGGATCTTTCCGTCTGCGGTGCAAATACGAGGTCGAAGATCTGGGCCGCGGCCAGTGGCAGATCATTGTCACCGAGATCCCTTATCAAGTTCAGAAATCCAAACTGATCGAAAAGATCGCGGAACTGATCCAGACCAAGAAAATCCCGATCCTTGCCGACGTACGCGACGAATCCGCAGATGACATCCGCCTGATCCTCGAACCGCGCTCCAAGAACGTGGACCCAGAGGTTTTGATGGGCATGCTCTATCGCAGTTCGGACCTTGAGGTGCGATTCAGCCTGAACATGAACGTGCTGATCGACGGGGTGACGCCCAAGGTCTGCTCGATGAAGGAAGTGCTGCGCGCCTTCCTAGATCACCGGCAAGAGGTGCTGCTGCGCCGCTCGCGCCACCGCATGGCGAAGATCGACCACCGGCTGGAAGTGTTGGAGGGCTTTATTGTTGCCTTCCTCAACCTCGACCGTGTGATCGACATCATCCGCTACGACGACGACCCCAAAGCCGCGCTGATGCGTGAGGATTGGGGCATCGACCATATCCGCGCCACCAGCGAGGCCGACTATGTCTCGCCCAAGCCGGGCGAGGGCGAATTGTCCGAGGTTCAGGTCGATGCGATCCTCAACATGCGCCTACGCAGCTTGCGCCGTCTGGAAGAGATGGAACTGGTTCGTGAGCGCGACGCATTGATGTTGGAACGCGCCAATCTCGAAGACCTGCTGGCCGACCCGGCCCTGCAATGGGCCAAAATCGCCGAGCAGTTGAAAGAGACCAAGAAGACCTTTGGCAAAGACCATGAAGGTGGCGCGCGCCGAACCCAATTCGCCGAAGCCGGGCAGGTCGAAGAAGTGCCGCTTGAGGCAATGATCGACAAAGAACCGATCACGGTTGTCTGCTCTCAGATGGGCTGGATTCGCGCTATGACCGGTCACATCGACCTTAAGCGCGAGTTAAAGTTCAAGGACGGCGACGGCCCGCGTTTCATATTCCACGCTGAGACGACTGACCGCTTGTTGGTGTTTGCCTCGAACGGACGATTCTACACGCTCAGCGCCGCCAATCTGCCGGGCGGGCGCGGTATGGGCGAACCGCTGCGCCTGATGGTCGACCTGCCGAACGAGGCGCAGATCATCGACATCCTGATCCACAAACCAGGGCGCAAGCTGTTGGTGGCGTCAGACGCGGGCAACGGGTTCATGGTGCCCGAAGATGACGTGTTGGCCCAGACCCGCAACGGTAAGCAGGTGCTGAACGTCAAAGCCGATGAGACGGCGATGATCTGTAAGCCCGTTTCGGGCGATCACGTCGCGGTTGTGTCGCAGAACGGCAAGTTCTTGGTGTTCCCAGTGGAAGAGCTGCCCGAAATGGGGCGCGGTAAGGGCGTACGCCTGCAAAAATACAATATGGCGCGCGGCCGGCAGGGGACACTGGAACTGGATGGTGGCCTGTCCGACATCACGACCTTCAACTGGGAAGAGGGGCTGAGGTGGTCCATGGGCGGTGACAAGACCCGGCACGAGGCGGACATGTCACAGTGGCTGGCCAAACGGGCCAGCGTTGGCAAAAAGGCACCCTACGGCTTCCCGCGCGACTATAAATTTTCGTGAGCAAGCGCGCTTGCAAGTGGAATTCTGCCGATACGGCTTGGCACAAGCCGTATCGTTGCGCTAGATCAAAGAAAAACAGGCATATCGAGACGAGAACATGTTGCGAGCTTTGACCCTGATTACCGGACTGGCCCTGATGGGTGCGTGCACGCAGACACAGGTTTACGAAGAGCCTGAGTCGCTGGGCGAATTCAAATTGCGCGTCAATTATGCCTTTGCTGAAAAGGCCCGGAAGGGGCCGGTGTCGCGGGAAGCGACACCTAAAGAGTGGGAAGACGCCATTCAGAACGCCGTGAATATTCGGCTTGGCCGGTATGAGGGTGCCCAGGAATACGACATAGGAATCAGTCTTGAGGGGTTTATGCTGGCCCCTCCGGGTGTACCGGTGATCTACAATCCCAAAAGCACGGCAATCGTTCTGGTGAATGTTTACGACGTGCGCAAAAAAGAGTTTCTGGCCAAAGGCAAACAGTTCCAGGTTCTTGAAGACACGACCGGTGAAAGCGCTCTTACGGGATCTGGACATACCCGCACCAGAGAAGAGCAAATGGACGGATTAGCGCTCAAGGTTGCCGATCGTGTCGAGGAATGGCTGGCCGAGGAACACAAGGACAACGGCTGGTTCGACAAGCGTCCCGACCTGATCCAGCCGTTGGAATCCGTCGAGGTCACCCAAAATCCGGCGTCTTAACCAGCTTTTAACGCAGGATGTGCTTGATTTTCCCCTTTGAACCAAATATCTCGCGCGCGCAGATGTAACCACGGGACCACGGGTCCCCCCAATCGCAAAAGGGCGCCTGAGGAATGGCAAAGGAAAAGTTTGAGCGTAATAAGCCGCACGTCAACATCGGCACGATTGGCCACGTTGACCACGGCAAGAC
>NZ_JBXWQH010000014.1:0-131545 GCF_059612275.1 Ruegeria sp. CDSA034 | reverse complement strand
CTGCCAGAACCAGAAGGCCTCACAGCCTGACCTGTTTCGCTGGGGCGCAAAAAATGCGCCCCAACAAAACTGAATTTCGCACAAGTGTGAAAATTGGCCATGATGTCAACGTGCTAAATTTCCCCCCTTTAAGGTTTGAATGTCTGAATGGGGCGTGTTAGCCGGGATTTCCCAGCCGTTTGCAGTGTGTGAATGTTAGCTTTCTGGGGCTTTTGGCTGGGTCCCTGAAAGTGGTTTTTGATATGGTATGACTTCAAAGCTAAGACCCATCTTCAGCCTGTGCAGCCCACAACGCGTGGTGGCCGGAGCGTTCTTCCTTCCTATGCTGGCTTACGCTTTTCCGCCGTTCCAGATGTCGGATTTGCCGTTTGTCATAAGCTTCTTATTTTGGTTCGGGGTGATGGGTATCGCTGTGACGTCGACCTGGATGGCCCGAAAACTGATCCGCGAATCCGGGACTGTTCTGAACCTGCCGGTGCGTGACCTGGCAATCGCTCTGTTTGTATTGCTGTTGTTTATCCCGTCCCTTTGGGTGCTGGCCGTGGTTCTGTTTTCCATTGGGGGCCACTCCGCACCCGGCATCCCGCGGGTTATTGGATACAGCGCCTTGTTTACCGCTGGCCTGATTCTGACCAGCCGGGCAGAACCCAAAAGCGCTCCACCATCATCCCCGGCGCCGCGGCTTGCGCGACGGTTGCCTGCGTCTTTTCAGGGGCAGATTTATCGCCTGAGCTCGCGCAATCACTACGTGGATGTGGTCACATCAGAGGGCACCTTTGCGATCCGGTTACGGCTATCTGATGCGGTTGGGGAAATGGAGCCTTTGCGCGGGCATTGTGCGCACCGGTCCCATTGGATCGTGGACAACGCAGTCACAGGCACTGAGAAGGTAGCTGACAGAATCTACTTGAAGCTGGTGAATGGTGACCTGATACCGGTCAGCCGGAAGTACAAGCCGATGCTTGAAGACGACGGGTTGATATGATCTCAGCGTGGCATTGGGATGATTTGTGGATGAGGGCCAGTCAGGATGGCCATTGCCCGGTCGCTCATCAAGTCACTTAGAACCTTCTCGGAACTTCGCAGCCCGCCTGTATAGGTGCCATAGGCCGGTAGAATAAGCCGTGCATTATCCAGCAAAAACGCCGGGCGTGTGATCGTCCGACCGCGTGCCCTAATGCACGTCTTGGGATGATAGTGCCCCGAGATTTCGCCGTGATCACCGGGTTGGGCGATATGCCGAAAAACCAGCGGACCTACCGCGTATTCAGCCAGATGTGTTCCGCCCAGGTCTATTGGACCCGGGTCGTGGTTTCCTTCGATCCAAATCCATTGTCGGCCTGCTTGCAGGGCCGTCAACGAAAGCTTCTCGGCAGTGCCCAACGCCGCCAAAGTATCCAAATCGTCAAAGCTGTCGCCCAGGCAGATGACAGTTTGCGCGCCGGTTCTGTCGATGTCGGCGGCCAGCCGGGTCAGGGTGTCCTGACTGTCATAGGGCGGCAAAGAGGGACCACCGCGCCGCGCCATACGTTCGGATTTGCCAAGATGCAGATCGCTGACGCATAACAGTTTCCGGTTTGGCCACCACAACGCACCAGATCCCAATGCGCGCAGGTCTTGTTCAGCAAAGGAAAACGCCAGCTCGTTCATGGTACGTTCTTCACCTGTTTTGATCCTTGGCGCAAGCTGAATTACTTCGCGTCTAGTCCCGCAGCCTGTAGCAACCGGGCGCTTTCCTCGGCCAACAGACGTTCTTCGGCGGCACCTTTGACCGGTACTTTGCCAACCTCCAGAAACAACGGCGCGGCGAGGGGAGAGACCCGATCCAGCCGAACCAGATCTATCCGGTCACCAATTCGTTCAATCATTGTCTCGATACGTCCAAAATCCACTAGTCCGCGCATTGCTTCCTCGCGGGTGATCTGCATCAGAAGGTGGTTGGGGTCATACTTCAGCAGCGTATCGTAAAGAATATCCGAGGAAAACGTAGCCTGACGCCCGCTTTTGCGTTGCCCGCCTGTATTGCGCTCGATCAGGCCTGCTATTGTGGCCGAAGCGCGAAAGGTGCGTTTCATGACAGCGTTGCCCGCCAGCCATGTCTCAAGCCCGTCACGCAGTTTGTCCAATTGGAGCAATGGGCTTGGGTCGGTCACAGCATCCAAGCCCCAAATCAGCGTCGCATAGTCGGTGGCAACAAAACCAAGCGGCGCCAACCCGGTTTCCTCCATCCGTTTGGTCAATAAAAGCCCAAGGGTCTGTTGCGCATTGCGCCCAGCGAAGCCGTAAACACACAGGTGTTCACGACGGTCATTGGGAAAACTTTCGATCAGCAAGCGATCCCGTTGAGGCAGTCGGGACATATCCCGCTGCAACGCTAACCATTCGGCCGTGTAGGCAGGTAGTTGTGGCCACTCCGGCTGAGCGAACATGCGCAGGATACGGTCGCTGAGTTGGGTCGAGGTCGCGAACTTGGTGCCCGAAAATGTAGCGATCTTGGGCTTCTTGTCCGCCCGGCGGCTGACCTCGACCACCATTTCTCGCAGCCCCTCGTACCGTACGATCTGTCCGCCGATCAGAAACGTGTCTCCGGGCGTCAGAGAGGCTGCAAATGCCTCCTCGACCTCACCCAGCGGTTTGCCCCCGCGATTGCGCTTTAAGCGGACTTTCAGCGTGTCTGTGTCCTGTATCGTGCCCAGGTTCATACGAATACGCTGTGTTGCCCGTGGGTCTCTTAGCTGCCATTTCCCGTCTGGCCGCTGCAACAGCCGCTGCCAGCGATCATAGGCGCGCAGCGCGTAGCCGCCGGTTGCACAGAAATCCAAACAGGCGTCGAACTCAGCGCGGCTGAGATCAGAATATGGCCCTGCTGCCGTCATTTCGGTGAACAGGGCTTCTGCATCGAACGGACCTGCCGCAGCGGCGATGAGCATATGCTGGCACAAGACGTCCCTTGGGCCCGGTCCGCGCGGTTCGCCATCCAGATCATGGGCCTTTGCCGCCTCCAACGCGGCGACGCACTCGACCACTTCAAACCGGTTCGCTGGCACTAATAGGGCTTTGGACGGGGCGTTGTAACGGTGGTTGGCACGACCAATGCGCTGAACCAGACGTTTGACGTTCTTGGGCGCGCCGATCTGGATCACCAGATCCACATCGCCCCAGTCGATGCCCAGATCCAGACTGCCGGTGCAAACAATGGCGCGTAGGTCACCGCGGACCATTGCAGCCTCGACCCGTTCGCGCTGTTGCCGATCCAGGCTGCCGTGGTGAATGCCAATGGGCAGCCCGTCATCATTAGCAAGCCAAATGTTGTGAAAGAATATTTCGGCCTGCGCGCGGGTGTTGTGAAAGATAAGCGTGGTTTTGTGTTGTTTGATCTGATCCAGCACCGCAGGGATCGAATAGGCCGCCCCTCCACCGGACCAGGGCGGCATCTCTTGCGTCTCAAGCATTTGGATATCGGGGTCGGGGCCGGGATCAGCCTGAATGATCTTGCAAGGATCGGGGTGGCGGGCCAAAAACTGCGCGATGGCATCGGGGTCTTCGACTGTGGCCGACAGGCCGACGCGTCGCAGGTCAGGGCACAAGCTCTGCAAACGGGCCAGCGCCAACATCAACTGATCGCCTCGTTTGCTTTCGGCCAAGGCGTGGATTTCGTCCACGATCACGCGTTGGATGCCTGCAAACATCCGCGGGGCGTCTTCGTACGACGTCAGTAAGGCCAGGCTTTCAGGCGTGGTCAGCAGGATGTGCGGAGGGTCCACGCGCTGACGTTTCTTTTGCGTGGCCGAGGTGTCGCCTGTTCGGTCTTCGATGCGGATGGGCAGGCCAATATCGTCCGCCGGGCCGCGCAGGTTGCGGCGGATATCGGCGGCCAAAGCCTTGAGTGGGGAGACATAGAGCGTGTGCAGGCCGGGGCGATCATTTTCCGCCAGCTCGGCTAGCGTCGGCAGGAAACCGGCCATCGTTTTTCCACCGCCGGTTGGCGCAATAAGCAAAGTGGCCGGGTCCGCAGCCCGGTCAAACATCTCTTGCTGATGTGGATGGATGGACCAGCCTTTGGCGTCAAACCAATCCGTGATCCGGGGGGGAATCTGCGTCATGAACGCAGACTACCCGGCCTGTCCCGGAAATGGCACGGCGTTAATTTACGATTACCTCGTCTTTGACGAACATGTTGGCCCAGGCCCTGTCGATCAGGTCGGGGCTCATCTGATAGGGGATGCCCTCAAATTCGCAGATCGAGATCATCTGGTCGATCAGGAAGATCGGCTGATAGTTGGCATAGACGTTGTTGATGGTCGGGTATTTGACCTTCAGCAAATGCACCAGAGCGGATTCATCCAGCGGCATGCCGCGTTTCCGCGCCACCATTGCAAAGATTTTTAGGAAGTCTTCTTGAACGGGACCACCGATCTTGATCTTGAAGAAGATCCGGCGCAGGGCCGCTTGGTCGAATATCTCATTTGGGTGGAAGTTGGTCGAGAAGATAACCAGTGTGTCAAAAGGCACTTCGAACTTTTCGCCAGACTGCAGGCCAAGAATGTCCTTGTTCTCTTCCAAAGGAACAATCCAGCGGTTGATCAGCGCCTGTGGCGGTTCCTGCTGACGACCAAGGTCGTCCACGATGAAGATGCCACCGGTTGATTTCAGCTGCAGCGGCGCCTGATAGGTACGTGCAGTCGGGTTGTAGACCAGATCCAGCATTGAAAGCGAAAGTTCACCACCCGTTACCACGGTCGGGCGTTCGCACTGAACATAGCGGGTGTCGAACCGCTTGCGACGGCGCAGGCTGTTGGGGTCATCCGCCTCTTGCTCGATCGCGGTGTGGACGATCGGATCATAGACCGTGATCACCTGACCTGCATACTCGATGGCACGGGGAACATAGACGTTGTCCCCCAGCGCGTCGCGAATACCGTTCGAGATTGAGGATTTACCGTTACCCGGAGGGCCATACATCAAAATTGACCGGCCGGCGCTGACTGCGGGGCCCAGATGGTCCAGCAGGCTGTCGGGCAGAACAAGATGTCCCATCGCACCAGTTAGCTGATCACGGGTCACCTGAATATTTCGGATTGACTGACGCTTGACCTGTTCCCGGTATACGTCCAGCGGAACCGGCATAGCGCCGAAGTATTCAGATTGGCTCAGCGCGTCCAGTGCACGGGCTTTGCCGGCATCGGTAAGCTGATAGCCCATCTCGTTTCCACTGTTGGCGTTCAGTGTGCCCGTCGCTTCGAGCAGTTTCTGTTCGCGTGCAATGTCTACAAGTTCTTGCGTGACCGCACCTGGCAAACAGATCGCTTCCGCGATTTCCGTGACCGTATCCACGTTCTTTCGGAATATCGTCTTAAGCAGAATGTCCCGCATCATCACGATGGGCAGTTTCATTTCGGCCATACCCTTGGGGGCAGGGGGGGCCATAACCGAGGTCGTCTGCATATTCATGAGCGTTGCCCGTCTATCCACTAATCACGCCAAAAGCCCCATAAGGGCCGCTTGCATAAAATCTTTACCTGCTTTGTGTCAGCACAAAGGCATTGAAAAGGCGGACTGATGATAGTTTATGAGCCGGAAACAGTTCCGAAAATCAAATAGATCGCCAAACTGGCCCCTAACGGAAAACCCATCGGAAATTTCTTGCCCCGATCCCAGCTCTCCCAGTCCGGGGCGATTGCCCGAAGGCGTGTGTGCTTGGCCAGCCTGTGCGTCACATATGCACCAAGCATGGCGCAAGTGGCGATCAGCGTCATAAGCAGATAGTCACCGGCCCAGACAAAGGCTGAAGCGGCAGCCAGAAACTTGGCATCACCTGCCCCCATGACGCCGGCCGCGTTCAACAGGATGCCAAAAAACAAAACGACAACGATGTGCAGCAATTGCCACAGATAGGGCGGAAGTGCCAGGGCAATCGGACCCACGCTGCCGGTCGTCCACTCGGTTGCCCAGGGTGGCAGTGCAATCAACCCGACAACAGCAAAAATCGCGGCCAAAGCGATCACGGCATGATTTTTGATCAGCATGCTACGCAGATCGGTGAAGGCCACATAAAAACAGATCGGCAACACAAACGGCAAAAACCATGCGGCTGCCGTCGCAGGGATATTCATGAATCAGGCCTCTTCAAGCGCGCGAAGCGATCGAACGGCTTCCTCATAATGCTGGGGATGGGTTGCGATGGCTTCACGGAACAGGTTTTTGGCCGTCGTGATATCGCCTTGTTTGATCGCAGAAATACCCATTGTATTCAGCAGCATGGCCCGCTCAACTTGTGTCAGAGGAACAACTGGCATGTTATAGTTCCCCTGTGCAGCCCTGGCCAACACGAGGTTGTTCTTGGCGGTGAACAGCGATTTGTCCTGACGGATTGCTTCGGAAAACAATCTCTCGGCATCGGCGTAATCACCGCGCGATAGCTTGGAGTAGCCCCAGTTGTTCATAACGCCACCTGGGCGCGTGGTCAGACCAACGGCTGTTTCGTAAAAGTGATCTGCACGTTTCCAGTCTTTACTGGAGTCTGCAACGACCGCCTCAAGACGGTAACGTTGGAATGTCTCATAGGTTGGAGGAACAGAATCCAGCGTCGACTTGGCTGTTGCCCAGTCACCAGCGCGGACTGATGCGGCGGCGTATTCGACCCGGTCGACGTTGCTCGCGCCTTTCATGGTCGTCACTTTTTTCCACGCCGAAGCGGCCTCGGTCGTGCGTTTAGCGCGCGTAAGAGAAATCGCGAGGCCCCGTTGCAGGTCGATCCGGCCGGGGTTTTTTGCGGCGGCCCCTTTGAAATAAGTTACAGCCTCGTTTGGGTCAGCCGCGGTCAGAAGAACCTCGTTCAGGTTGGTTTCGTCAATGACGTTCACCTCCTGATAGGTGCGTTCTACCTTTTCTTCTTCGGTTTCTTTCTCGCAGGCGGACAGGACCATCCCGCAGACTACCATCGTCGGAATCAAGAATTGTTGGCGCATTTTTTGCGTCCCTTACTGCTCTTGCCTATGTTACGGGAGCTTGCGCAGCTTGAATTGCCCGTTGCCTTGCTGCTCCAGTGTATATTCTTGTTTTTCCGGGGTAGTATTAACAGGATTTTCCATTTTTGCGAGTGCTAAGCGCAGATTGTCCAAAATTGCGTCACTTTCGCCATTGTCCAAAGCAAAGGCGCGCCGGAACATCTGTTCTGCCTCGGGGTATTCGGCCTTTTCCATCAGCACAACACCAAGATTGTTCCACGCGATAGGCCAGTCAGGCTCATCCTCAACTGCGCGGCGCAGCAGTTCCTCTGCCTGCCCTAAACGCCTGAGACCCAGGTTCGCAGTTCCCATTGAGGTCAGGAGTTCCGTTGTCATCCCCTGATCCAGCGCGGCGCGGGAAAAGGATGTCAGCGCCAGTTCATATTCGCCCGATGCCATCAGCCGGTTTCCGACCGTAATCGGATCAACAGATTCTGCCTTAGGGTCGATACCAGGAGCATCCAGGTCGTTCGAAAGGCCTGTTTCTGTACAAGAGGCCACCATGGCAAGAACCAAGGTGGCCTGAAACGTGCGGCGTAGCCTGAACCGGATACACCTGAAATTTGAATTCATCGGGACTTTATCCACCGGATCCACTGTTTGCAAAGTCCGCGATGCCTTTTGCCGAAGGGCCGACCAGAATGACCAGCAACGGCGGCACCGTCAGCATCATTGTGGCAAGTGTCATTTTGGTTGGCAACTTGTTCGCGGCCTCTTCGGCGCGCATTACCCGCTTGTCACGCATTTCACCGGCATAAACCCGCAGGGCTTCGGCGATTGATGTACCAAATGTGGCCGACTGGATCATAACAGTCACAAACGAGCTGACGTCCTGAACGCCGCAACGTGTGCCAAAGTCTCTAAGAACGCTGTCCCTTTCCTTACCAGCCTTCAATTCGTGCGCGACGACTTCGAATTCCGAGGCAATATCCGGGTAAGAGACTTTCATTTCAGCCGCGACCCGAACAATCGCCTGATCCAGCGACTGACCGGCTTCGACGCAAACCAGCATAAGATCCAGAGTGTCGGGGAAACCTGCAACGATGGCTTCCTGTCGTTCGGCAACGCGCCGTGTGATCCAATAGCGCGGGAGGAAGTAGAACGCACATGCCGGGATCAAGACGCGCATGGCCATCTGGGCTGGTGTAAATTCCTGATCACCCGCAAAAACCGTGACCAACAGCACACCAATTGAAATACCGACCAAACCAAGCGCAAATTGAGCAAAATGGAAAAAGCGGACCGAGTCTTTGGACTGATACCCCGCCTGGCGCAGCTTGAGCTCCATCGCGGACAGTTCTTCCTTGTTCTGTGGTTCCAGGAAGTTCGCGAATTTCTGAAGCTGCTCGTTGCGGCTGGATTGTCGCAGTTTGTCCTTGTTGCCCTTTTTGCTTTCCTTGGAGGGTGCATTAGAGCGCTGAAGTTTCTTGAGAGGGTCCTCAGGCTGATTCAGCATCAGTGGCAAGGTCACAAGGATCATGAACAAGCCCAAAACCCCGACTACGATAAGTGGCCCGAACGGCCCCAAATTCTCGGTCAGGACTTCATTGATTTGGGTCAGAAATTCCATACTCAAGCCCTCAGACTTTGATATTCGTAAGAATGCGCATGACGATCAGGTTCAGTGTCAGCATGATGCCCACAAAGAAACACATCGGAATGAACCATGGGTGGTCCACAACTTCGTCATAGTAGCCCGGATCTTTTACCAAAATGAACAACAGGCAGAATAGGGGGAAGCCAGACAGGAACTTGCCGGACCATTTGGCTTCGGCCGTGATCGCATTGACACGGCGGAACAAGCGGAACCGCGCTCGGATAACCTGGGCCAGACCCGCCAAAATCTCGGCCAGGTTACCACCCGCCTGTTGCTGAATTCCTACCGCGACGGACAAAAAGCGCAGATCCTGCATCCCCAGTCGTTCGGCCATGTCTTTCAGGGCTTCACCGACGTCACGGCCATAGGCGCATTCATCTGCGATGACGCCAAATTCCGTGCCAAGCGGGTCTTGCACTTCATTGGCAACAATTTGAATCGTCGAAACAAATGGATTACCGACGCGAAGAGACCGAACCATTAGTTCAACTGCGTCGGGCAGTTGCTCTTCCATCAATCCCATACGCTTCTTGGCTTTGTTGTTTACCCAAGCATACACGCCACCCACGCCGATCGCGACCGACAGCGCAATCCGCAACACGACCTCGGTTCCTGTGCCGATGCTCAAGCCCACATAGGCAAATCCAGAAACCAGCATCATGATCATGATCAATTGGCGAGGTGAAAAGGCGATAGCAGCTTTTTGTGCCTTGTCGGCCAAAAGCGAATAGAGCGGGATGCTCTGGGATTTCATATGCTGCTGCATTTCCTTGCGCAGCTGTTCTAGAACCTGTTCGCGTCCGACGCCTTTCTCAAGCATATCCAAACGCCGGTTCACGCGGCTGTTCAGGCTGATGGACTTGCCAAATGCCACAAGATAGATGCCCTCGACCAGGAGAAGAACTCCGACGAAGATCACAACATAGATAAGAGCCTCTACGGGCAGTTGCATTTCCGGATCTCCTTAGACGGTCGTAGGTTCGTAGATGGATGACGGTAGATCAAAGCCCCACAGACGGAAGCGTTCGGAATAGTGGCTGCGCACACCGGTTGCGGTGAAATGGCCAATGATCTTGTTGTCCGGCGTTAGTCCAACGCGTTGAAACTTGAAAATTTCCTGCATGGAAATCACGTCACCTTCCATCCCCGTAATCTCAGTGATCGAGGTCATCCGACGTGAGCCGTCCTGCAGGCGGCTGGCCTGTACAATCAGGTTCACAGCGGATGAGACTTGGCTGCGTACCGCTTTGATAGGCATCTCGATCCCGGCCATCGCAATCATGTTCTCGAGACGCGAAATCCCGTCACGCGCCGAGTTGGCGTGGATCGTGGTCATCGAACCGTCGTGGCCAGTGTTCATGGCTTGCAGCATGTCGATCACCTCGGCGCCACGCGTCTCGCCCACGATGATGCGGTCAGGACGCATACGAAGAGCGTTTTTAAGACAGTCGCGCGGGCTGACTTCGCCTTTGCCTTCGACGTTAGGGGGGCGGCTTTCCATCCGTCCCACATGGGTCTGCTGCAGCTGAAGTTCCGCCGTATCCTCGATGGTCAGGATGCGTTCGGCGTCATCAATAAAGCTGGACAAGGCATTCAGCGTCGTCGTTTTACCGGAGCCTGTACCGCCCGAGACGATGATATTCAGGCGCGTTGAAACAGCTGCCTGCAAATAGGCGGCCATTTCCTCTGTGAAGGCGCCGAAATTGACCAGATCGTCGATGGCCAGCTTGTCTTTTTTGAACTTACGAATGGAAACCAGCGACCCGTCAACGGCGATAGGTGGCACCATTGCGTTGAAACGCGACCCGTCAGCCAGGCGAGCGTCAACATAGGGGTTAGATTCATCGACCCGGCGACCCACGGCGGATACGATCTTGTCGATGATCCGCATCAGGTGCTTTTCGTCCTTGAACGTGACGTCGCTGATTTCAAGCTTGCCGAACCGTTCGACAAAAATCTGCTGAGGACCGTTTACCAGGATATCGTTGACACTGTCGTCTTGAAGCAGCGTCTCAAGGGGGCCCAAACCAGTGACTTCGTCATACAGTTCTTTGTTTAGCTGTGACCGGTCTTCGCGGTTCAGAACAATATCGCGGGATTCGAGGATTTCGCTCGAGATCGCGCTGATTTCCGCTCGAAGTTCAGATTCTCCGGCCTTTTCAAGTGCCGCAAGATTCAGGTTTTCCAGCAGTTCCCGGTGCATCTCGATCTTAATCTCACCCAAGCGCTCTTTGCGCTTGCGATCCCGGTCCGATCCGACCGGTTCAGCAGCCTTCTTTTGAATTGGGCGGCGGGCGACGGCGTTGTCAGTGGATGCTTTTTTCGGAGCAGGCGTTTGCGCCGCAGCCTCAGGCGCTGGAGCAGCCTCGACCGGCTGCGCTGCTGGCTGCTTCTTGTATCTTGAAAACACGGCGACTACCCCTCTGAAATACGGTTACGCGGCCTCGGCGCTGCTGCTGCCCAAGCTGTGAAGCGATTTTGCAAGTTTTGCGATTTCCCGACGCAGCGGGTTCTTGGCCGCGGATTTGGCCAGCGGCAATCCGTGATCACCGCTTTGCATGACGGGTTTGCCACCATCCGGCAATTGTAGGTCAATTGAAATGCCCAGGCTTTCGCCCATGCGCTTGACCCGGCCTTTGCCATTCAAGTCAGTGAATTTCGGGGCTCGGTTCAGAGCGAACCGGAGTTTGTTGAACGGCAGTTCCTCGGCCTGGAGGGCGCGTTTCAACCGCAGCGCATTCTGAGCGGATCGCATGTCCAGCTCGATCATGGCAAAGTACACATGCGCAGCCTGAAGAACCGTTTCCGACCAATGAACAAGGGTCGTCGGCATGTCGACGACCACGTAGTCGAATTTCCTGCGGGCAATTTCGATGACGCGCTCGATGTCATCGGGTGTGATCAGGTCCAACGGAACCATATCGGACGGTGCAGTCAGGACCTCAAGCTTTTCCTCATAGGTTTGTAAGGCCTGCGAGAAGACATCGTCATCCATCAAAGTTGTGTCTGACAGCATCTCAAATATGGTTTCGCGTCGAGGAAGGTCCAGATATGTCGACACGCTGCCATACTGCAGATCCAGGTCGATGACGCACACAGAAGGCGCCTCTTTGTCTGACGCGGTTGCTAACTCCCAGGCGAGGTTAACCGCCATGGTCGTTGATCCCACACCGCCTGCCAGCCCATGGACCACAAACAGCGCGCCTTCTTTCGAATCACCCTGAGCGACCTGAGCTGCCACTGCAGTCGTTGCCACCGGTTCAGGTTTGTTCATGCGCTCAATGGCTTCCTGCAACTCTCCTTCGGGAAGAGGGTAGGGGACAAACTCGTCCGCGCCCTTGCGAAGCAGTTGGTGCAGAGACGCAGGTGTTACGTCTTCGGCGATCAGAACGATCTTGATCTTTTTCTCTTTGGCCTGCGAGATGATTTCGCCCATCAGCGAAAGGTTGTCTTCATCTTCTCCGTCAATAGCAAGCGCAACGAATTCAAGGCTTTCCGCCTCTGGTTGGCTGAAAAAAGCCAGGGCTTCGGCAAACCCAAGGTCGCCCCAACGTTCGCCCAAAATGGTTTCCATGTCCTCGATCAGAAGATCAAAATTTTGGACGTCACGGCTGATCGTGCAGGCCAGAATGGCAGTTCCGTCATCATGCGTTTTGGCGCTTGTCATTCACACAATCCTCGTCGTCTGGACCTGCTCACTGCCCGAACATGTTTGGTTCGGTTCAGTTCGCTGTTGCCCGGTCGCGGCCAATTCGGGCCGCACTTCACCTAATTGTTGAAAAGATGGCTTGGAACTTAGGCAAGATTTTGGCGCAAAAGAACCAATTGTAGGGAAATGGGCGACGATGCCGCCCATTTCTTATGGATTATTCATCGTCGCTACCGCCAGCGTCTTCACGCTGGATGTAACTTTCTCTTGTCGCGCTGTCGACGTATTCGCGGTACACGATCTCGGCGTATTTGCCATCCAGCACCAGCGGGTTGCGATCCAAGAAGCCGGACACTTCGGTCACAGTACGCCGATTTCGGCGATCTCGGTTCGGAGTGTCGATCAGAGGTCGTGTTTTCCCAAAGGAAACAACGGCTTCCAAGCGTGATCGCGAGATTCCCTGCTGCGTCAGGAACGCGACGGCGGCGTTTGCACGACGTTGCCCAAGCGACTGGTTATAGGCGGTAGAGCCGACGGCATCGGTATGGCCGTAAACGCGGAACCGCGCTTCGGGGAACTGCTTGATCCATGCCGCTTGCCGCAACAAGACCCGTTGCGCCTGAGCGTCCAGCTGAGAACTGTTAAACGCAAAATTGATCTGCGTCGGAACTTCTGCAGCAAACCGCTGACCCAGGATTTGGGCGTATGTCAATTCACCGTTCATGACCTGAACGTTGTTTAGCGTTGCGTTGCCAAAGGCGCCTTGGTCGATTTCGTATCCGGCCTCGCGTGTACACGCGGCAACGGTGACCGACAGACCCAGTGTTATGATCCACTTCTGCATTGGTCCTATCCTCTCAATCATTCCAGGATGTAGCCGTATGAGCTGCCAAAGTCCTGTTTGGCGACTTCAGACGCAGCACCCGAACCAACGCGCGTCGTTCGCGCCGTTTTTCCGTTCAAGAACAGGTCAAACTCGCTAGGCGGTTTGACGCGGTCTGTCGGCAGGGCCAGGGCTTCACCACGGGTGGGTGATACCAGATGGGCTGTGACGATGATAACCAGTTCAGATTGCTGACGCTGGTATTCCGCGCTGCGGAACAAAGCACCCAGCACAGGAATGTCGCCGACCCATGGAATTTGGCTATTCAGGTCCGCGAAGTTGTCCTGAACCAACCCTGCAATTGCAAAGCTCTCGCCGTCTCGCAATTCAACTGTCGTCTTCGTCTGACGCGCAATGAATGTTGGCACGTTGTTGCCTGCAATTGAAAAGTTGGAGTTAGGGTCAATAGTTGACACCGATGTTCCCAGCTCGAGGTTTATCAGATCACCGTCCACCACGCGGGGCGTAAAGAGGACCTGCACACCAAAATTCCGGTATTCAATTGCGATCTGGCCGTCATCGGCTGGAACCGGAATCGGGACTTGGCCGCCAGCCAGGAATTCAGCTTCCTGACCAGACAGAGCTGACAGGTTGGGCTCTGCAAGAGTACGGGCAAGCCCTTTGGATTCGAGCGCCTCTAACAGCAAGCGTACCTGTGTCGAACCGGCACCAAAGCCAAACAAGATGGCACCTGTATTTGTCTGCTGGAAGGGAATGTTGTTGTTCAACGCGTTGGCCAACGCACCAGCGGTGTTCAACGTGTTGAATCCGCCCGTTGTGTCACCACCGCCAAAACCAAGCGATGCGGTCAAACTTTTGGCAACCGACCGATTCATTTCGGCAAAGCGAACTTTCAGCATGACCTGTTGAACACCGCCAACAGACATTAGGTTCGAAACCCGCTCGGGCGCGTAACGTTCTGCAAGTTCCAGGGCACGGGCCAATTTAGCCGAGCTGGAGATCGTGCCAGAAAGAACGATGCCGTCGTTGGCAGTACGCACTTCGATTGGCTCGTTCGGCAGAATCTGTCTCAATCTCTCTTTGAATTCAGACACATCCGGCGAAACACGGACCCGAACGTTGGCCAGCAGGTTGCCAGCCCCATCGAACAAAGTCAGCGTGGTCAGGCCAGGTGCCTTACCCAAAACATAGATAGTACGATCAGAAAGCGACGAAATGTCAGCGATGCCTGCGTTGGCGATGCTGAGTTCCGCAAATGGTGTTTCGCTTTCAACGACAATTGCGCGGTTCATCGGAACGTCCAGCGTTTCCGCCGTACCGTTCTTAACCACGCGAAGTGTTTCAGCTTGGACAGCAGTGCTGGCCGAACTGATAACTAACGCCAACCCCAGAAGGGTTGCGTTGAACCAAGATATTATTTTCATGTGACCTGCCTCTCCGATCACGCCTCGTTTTAGGTCTAATGCCTTATGTGCGATAACACTGCGCGAATTACGATTTTATTGCAATAATCAATGGTTTCTGGAATTTTCCTTATGTGGGTAATGCGCAACATTCGAAACGAAACAAGCCGCGCTGATGGCGCGGCTTGTAGCTTTAACGTTTTGATTTCGCGCTAGTTTGTGCAGGGAATGGGTGTTTGGACGATTTCCGCGCCACGACGAATGTTGGTGAAGCACTTTCGTTCCTCAACCTGAACAGGCGCTGGTGCGGCTGCTTCGATTCCCAGCAGTTTTCTTTGGTCCACTTCAATCGCAGTCGCAATGGTCTCATCCTGGGTGCCGACCAATGCCAGTGACAAGCGTCCAGTGTTCTGAGCTTGGGCGAGTGCGGCGACCTGTTCCGGGGTTATTGCAACAGTGACCGTCCTGGCGATTGTTGTGCCGGTCACGTCCGATCCCGCGGATTGATCAATTGCAATCAATTCAATGTTGGTCTGGATAAGACGTGTGATCTCTCCCTCGCCGCCAGTACCTCTTAGGGATCCGGTCCAGTAAACGTCGACGTTATCGCCCGGGCGTAAAAAGCCAGACACGCCAGATGCTACATCTACGCTGATGGCAAAAGCTCGCATGCCTTTCTCAAGGCGCGAGGTAAGGCCAGCCGATTCGCCGGGCTGGGTTACTTTAACTTCCAAAAGCGCCTCGTCTTTTTCTATCGTGCGAAGGATAAAGCGATCGCCCTTACGATCTTGCGGAAACAACGCGGTCATATCCGAGAAAGTTCCTTCAGGAATCGCGTCCTCTGGCCACTGCACGACGCGCACATCGTCTTCTGCCAGACGCTCGCCGTATTTCATCGCCCGATTCAAAACCATGACGTCCACTGTAGGAATTGTCTTAACGTTCGCCAGAGCGTTTTGTGTAGCCAATCTCTCGCGCTCTAGTTCCGCCTGGGTTTGACTGATGTAATCCTTTGCCAGGTACACAGCACCACCGGCCAGAGCGACCCCAATAATCAGAACAAGTCCAAATACCGCACGCATTCGCGTCCCCTCACACTTCTTTTTTGGTTTGGTGTCGATCAGAATACGACATCATTTGCCCCCTGTGTAAACGTGAATTGTGTCGAAAAGGGGGACAATGTTGGGTAAATTGGCAAACCTTGTTCTAGGAAACTAGGAAATAGAGCCGTTAAGAGCCGGAGCCGGAAAATTCCACTGAGATTTCCAATGAATCAACTTGGGTTGCCACTCCGTTCATTGATCTGCCGTTGGCTTCATCAATCGCCTTCAGAGGGGCGAAAAAGTAAATGCCCACGAAAGCAGCTAGTCCAACCACTGCTGCGGTTAGAACGACCCAATCAACTGTGACCGCCCCATCTTCGTTTTTCAGGAATTTTTCGAGTCTGTTCAACATCAGAGCACCAGAGACGGAAGTTTAGAAAAAAATAGGGGCCAAGCTAGTTCAAGCATGGCCCCACCCCAGATAGTCTGTACCTGGATTAGTTGTCGGTTGGGTTGACGTCAGGCGTCTGAACGGCAGTCGAAACGCTTGTCAACGATGTGCCAACGCTGTCCGACACGGCTTTGGTGCCGTTACCGATCTGAGTGTATGCAACTGCGGCCAGGCCAACAACGGCTGCGGTCAGAACGACCCAGTCTACTGTTACGGCGCCGTCTTCGTCTTTGCGGAAGTTCTTGATGAACTTGATCATGTTACGTCCCTCCTAAAGGATCTAAAAAAGTCAATTAAACCTAGGCGTCTATCAGAGCTTCCTCTCTCAGTCCGCTCCCGATCGTCTCGGTATGGCACTATGATTGACCGCTGTGCATGGCAGGAATTGGGCCAAACCCTATTTTTTTTTGGTGAAGTTTAACTTTTTGGTAGTTTTTCTGGTAACTACTTAAAAATAAACAATAAAAAAACAAACCTAACAGAGGTTGTCTGGTCGCCCCGATGCAAATTTGCGGCAAATGAGGCGAAATTGCCCCATTTCGCATTGTTTTTCTGGCCTTGCGGGCAGATTCGAGGTTCAACTCAACCAAAAGAAAAACATGAGGCAGGCAAATGAATCTCCGGCTCGCAATGACTTGCGCCGGTTTGGCGGCGTTGATGCTGTCTGGCCCAGTGCCAGTCGTGGCGAACGAGGTTGAGCCAAGAGGCGTTTACAAACGGGTCAAGGCCCCAAAGCCTGGCACGCGGCCACGCGTCACGGTCCAGATTACGCCCGATGAGCATGCGAAGACCCCGTCTGCCCCTAGTACAGGCGTAGAATTAGTCGAACCTGAAATCATCGCGCGCACGCGTGTCATACCGCCAACTCTTCCCGGTGCGGGCAAAAAACCGGTTGGTTCGTACAAGGCTTTCTGGGAAAGGGTGTCGCCATCATTGACCGAGGCCGGGTCCGGACGGCTGCACGATGCCATGAATGCACTGGCTGCCATCAACGTCGCGGCACCGCGTTTACAGACCCTGCAAATTATCGCCCAACAGCGCCGCGTGGATATTCTGCGCTCGACCGTGGGAACAAATGTCTCACCGGCATTGGTTCTGGCGGTCATTTCCGTGGAATCCGCCGGGCGCACCGACGCTGTAAGCTCGGCAGGGGCACAAGGATTGATGCAGCTGATGCCTGCAACCGCCAAACGTTTTGGGGTTCAGGACAGTACGCAGCCGTCGCAAAACATTGCGGGAGGTGTGAAGTACCTTAACTGGCTGATGGAAGAATTCGGTAACGACCCGATCCTCGTCCTTGCGGGGTATAACGCCGGGGAAGGGGCCGTACGTAAGCACGAAGGCGTCCCGCCTTACGCAGAGACCCGTGATTACGTACCCAAAGTTCTTGCAGCGTTTCAGGTGGCGCGGGCGTTGTGTTCGACACCGCCTCAGCTGATTACGGATGGGTGTGTATTCCAATCGTTGAACTGAAAATGGCCCACCCGAAACGGTGGGCCTTTTCATTGGTGTGAATTAGTTGACGATGTTGGCTTCGGTCGCAGCGCGGATCTCGTCTTCGGTCACGCCTTCGGCAATCTCGATGATCTTCAGGCCGCCATCAACCACGTCCAGAACGCCAAGGTTGGTGATGATGCGGTTCACCACCTTCTTGCCGGTCAGGGGCAGGGTGCACTTCTTCAGCAGCTTGGACTTGCCGTGCTTGTTGGTGTGGTCCATCACGACGATCACGCGACGAACACCTGCAACCAGGTCCATCGCGCCGCCCATGCCCTTCACCAGCACGCCTGGAATCATCCAGTTGGCCAGATCGCCTTCTTCATCGACCTCCATCGCGCCCAGAACGGCGGCCGCGATCTTACCGCCGCGGATCATGGCAAACGATGTGGCACTGTCGAAATAGGCGGTGCGGGACAGCTCCGTGATCGTCTGCTTGCCAGCGTTGATCAGATCCGGGTCTTCTTCGCCTTCAAAGGGGAAGGGGCCCATGCCCAGCATACCGTTCTCGGATTGGAGGGTGATGTCCTTGTCACCAACATAGTTTGCCACCAGCGTCGGAATACCGATGCCGAGGTTTACATACATGCCGTCTTCCAGCTCTTGCGCCGCACGTGCGGCCATCTGATTACGATCCCAGGGCATTATGCTTCCTCCTTCTTACGGGTGGTGCGTTGTTCGATGCGCTTTTCGTGCTGACCCTGAATGATGCGATGCACGTAGATGCCGGGCAGGTGGATCATATCGGGGTCCAGCGAACCACGCGGCACGATTTCCTCGACCTCGGCGATGCAGATCTTGCCACAGGTCGCAGCAGGTACGTTAAAGTTGCGCGCGGTCTTGCGGAAAATCAGGTTGCCGGTGTCATCGGCCTTCCATGCTTTGACAATGGCCAGATCGGCAAAGATGCCTTCTTCCAAGATGTAAGTCTCGCCATTGAAGTCTTTGTGCTCTTTACCATCGGCGATCACGGTGCCCACACCGGTCTTGGTATAGAACCCGGGGATGCCTGCGCCACCAGCGCGCATGCGTTCGGCCAGGGTACCTTGCGGGTTGAATTCGAGCTCCAGCTCTCCAGCCAGATATTGGCGCATGAACTCGGCGTTTTCACCGACGTAAGAGCTGATCATCTTTTTGACCTGCTTGGTCTGCAGCAGGGTGCCGATACCGAAATCGTCGACGCCGGCGTTGTTCGAAGCAAACGTCAGATCTTGAGCGCCCGAGTTCTTGATCGCCTCAAGCAGCAGTTCGGGAATACCGCACAGGCCAAAACCGCCTGCCGCGATCATCATGCCGTCCGAAATCACTCCATCGAGCGCTTCGGTGGCATTGGCATAGACTTTCTTCATGGAAAACTCCCCCAATGACATGGTGATGGCGCAGGTTGTGCCGCCACGTCACGGGGAAGTCAATGAAACCAAGGGGTAGGTGGTATTTCTACCTAGCCAGTCGTTAGGTGGCCGCCTTTTTGGTTGTTTTCTTGGCCGCAGCTTTCTTTTTCGGAGCCGCTTTTTTCTTGGTGCCCTTTTTGGCTGCGCGTTCGTTGACCAGTTCGATGGCCATTTCCTGTGTCACATCCTCGGGCTTGATATCTTTGGGGATTGTCGCGTTGACCTTTTCCCATTTCACGTATGGCCCATAGCGCCCATCCAGAACCTGCATCGCGCCGCCATCTGGGTGCTCGCCCAATTCCTTCAACGCCTTGGCCGCTGCGCGACGGCCACGCCCGGGGTTGGCACGCTTTTCGGCCAGCAACTCGACAGCGCGGTTCATGCCGATCTCAAACACGTCGTTGGGGTCTTTGAGGTTGGCGTAGACCGGCTTGGCCTCATCCGCCAACTGATGCATCAGATAGGGGCCAAACCGCCCAAAATTCGAACTGATCATACCACCATCTGGATGCTCACCAATCTGGCGGGGCAGGGACAACAGCGTCAGCGCCTTGTCCAGATCCATGTCATCCTTGCTCCAGCCACGCGGCAGAGACGCACGCGGAGGTTTCTTGTTCTCGGGCGTCGGTTCGCCGCGCTGAACATAGGGGCCAAAGCGGCCGGACTTCAGCCAGATATCATCCCCTGCATCTTCGCCCAGAAGACGTTCCTCGCCTTCAGCGCCTTCGCCGGCGATGGGGCGGGTATAGGTGCATTCAGGATAGTTTCCACACCCAACGAACCCGCCGGTGCGCGACGTCTTCAGGTGCAACTGACCCATTCCACATTTCGGACAGACACGCGGGTCCGAGCCGTCTTCACGCGGCGGATAAAGCTGCGGCGCCAGGGCTTCGTCGAGTTTGTCCAGAACCTCGGAGATCCGCAATTCGGACGTCTCGCCGATAGCAGCCGAGAAATCGCGCCAGAACTTGCTCAGCAACTCCTTGTAGTCACGCCCACCGGCGCTGACGTCGTCCAATTGTTCTTCCAGATTGGCGGTGAACTCATACCCCACGTACTGCCGGAAGAAGTTCAGCAGGAAGATCGTAACGATCCGGCCCTTCTCCTCTGGGATCAGCCGGTTCTTGTCTTTGCGCACATATTCCCGGTCCTGAATCGTGGTCACGATCGAGGCATAGGTCGACGGTCGCCCGATCCCCAGCTCTTCCATCCGCTTGACCAGCGTAGCCTCGGTGTAGCGCGGCGGCGGTTGCGTGTGGTGCTGCAGGGCAAGTACAGATTCGTTCTCGGACAGAATGGCCTCTTTCGCGGCCTTTTCAGTGCCTTCGCTGGTCGCTTTGGTGAACTGATCACGCAGGGATGTTTTGGCAAACCGAGCTGGATCGCCCTGCATGATTTGCGGCAGGCGCTTTTCATCATCATCGGCCACGTCGTCGCGGCCTTCTTCATAAACGCGCATGAACCCGTCGAACAGAACAACCTGACCGGTGGCGCGCAGGCCGACCTGGCCGTCATCGCTGCCAATCTCGACCGTAGTGCGCTCCAGCCGGGCCGCAGCCATCTGGCAGGCAATGGTACGTTTCCAGATCAGGTCATACAGTTTGCGCTGATCCTCATCTGTGACCTTCAGCGCCTTGGTATCGCGGGACATATCCGTCGGGCGGATACATTCGTGCGCTTCCTGGGCGTTCTTGGCCTTGTTTTTATAGATACGCGGGCTGTCCGGCACGTATTCTGCACCGTAACGGTCTGCGATGGTATCGCGAGTGGCCGCCACGGCCTCGGGCGCCATGTCGATGCCGTCGGTCCGCATATATGTGATGTAGCCCGCCTCGTAGAGGCGTTGAGCAACCTGCATCGCGTGACGCGCGCCCATTCCGAACTTGCGGCTTGCTTCCTGCTGCAAGGTAGAGGTCATGAAGGGCGCACTGGGGTTGCGCGCGGCGGGCTTAGCCTCGACCGAAGTAACGCTCAGCGCGCGGCTGGTGATGGCCTGCACCGCCAGTTCGGCCTGCGTGGCGTTGGCCAGATCATGTTTGTCCAGTTTCTTACCGGCCAGCGTGACCAGACGCGCCTCATAAGTCTGGCCGCGCGGTGTTTCGAACACAGCCTTCACAGACCAATATTCGACTGGCTTGAACGCTTCGATCTCCATCTCGCGTTCGACGATCAGGCGCAGACAGACTGACTGAACGCGACCGGCAGACTTGGCGCCGGGCAGTTTGCGCCACAGAACCGGGGACAAGTTGAAACCCACCAGATAATCCAGCGCGCGGCGGGCCAGATAGGCCTCGACCAACGGCATGTCGACCTGACGCGGGTTCTGCATCGCCTCGGTCACCGCATCCTTGGTGATCGCGTTGAAGGTCACGCGGCTGACAGGCGTGTCTTTCTTGATCGAGCGGCGCTTGGTCAGGGCTTCTTGCAGGTGCCAGCTGATAGCCTCACCCTCACGATCAGGGTCAGTCGCGAGAATCAAAGCGTTGTCTTCTTTCAGCGCATCGGCGATGGCTTTGACATGTTTGCGGCTGTCGTTGCCGACCTCCCACTTCATCTCAAATTCATGCTCGGTATCGACGGATCCGTCCTTGGGCGGCAAGTCCCGGACATGGCCATATGAGGCCAGCACCGTGTAGTCAGGGCCAAGATATTTGTTGATTGTTTTGGCCTTGGCAGGGGATTCTACAACAACTACAGGCATTTAAGGGAAAACCTCGCTCGACGGAATTGGCGCCTTCTATGATCGTGCAAGATGTGGAGGGCAAGGGCGAATTGTCAATGCGTTCCTTTGAACACAGGAATTATGTGGTAATTTCAACCACGTAACCTGTGCATAAAAAGGACTTGGGCAGAAACCAGGCCTCAGCGATGAAGGTTATGCTGACAGCGACAGGAGGCCGCCGGGCTGGCGCTGGATCTGTCCCTCGAGTTCCAGATCAATCAATGCGGGTCCGATTTCTCCGGCCGTTGCGGCAATGTCGCGGATCAACTGATCTTCGGCAATTGGCGAGGGCCCCAATCGCGACAGGATTTCACGATGCAGCGCGGCACCTGCGATCACCGGTTCTGCCACTACGTTGGGTACGGTGAGGGCTTCGGCCTGACGGGCAGTTGCTTGTTTCGGTAGCGCCTCAATGACGTCTTCGGCGGCTCGCACCAATATCGCGCCGTCCCGGATCAGCATATTGCACCCGGCAGCGCGTGCATCGAAAGGGTGCCCGGGTACGGCCAGAACCTCGCGCCCCTGATCCAAGGCGTCCCGTGCGGTAATCAGACTGCCGGATTTTGCGGCAGCCTCGACGACGACAACCGCTTGGGCCAGACCTGAGATAATCCTGTTTCTGCGCGGGAAGTGCCGGGCCTGCGGTGTGACGCCCATAGGCTGTTCAGAGACACGCAACCCGGTTTGGCCAATCTTTTCCGCCAAAACAGTGTTTTCGATGGGATAGACGACATCCACGCCGCCCGCCATCACAGCGACGGTGCCCGTTTCAAGCGCGGCCATATGGGCCGCTGTATCAATGCCGCGTGCCAGGCCGGACACAACGACATAGCCTTGCTTGCCGAGATCTGTGGCAAGCCCCCGCGCCATCCGCGCCCCCAGGGACGAACAATTCCGCGCACCGACCAGTGCAATCGACCGGCGCTGCAGCAGAGAGCTATCTCCAATCGCCCAAAGCATTGGCGGGGCGTCGGATAGATCGTTCAAGGCATCTGGATAATCGGCGGAGCCAAGGCACAAAAGGTGCGCGTTCGCGGCTTTTGCGGCCTTGAGTTCCGCCTCAATCACGCCGGGGGGGCAAACTTCGTACCCATCAATTCCGGCAGCGCGTGCCATCTCCGGCAGCGCGGCCAGCGCGTTCTGCGCCGAGCCATGTTCCCGCAGCAACCGACGAAACGTCGCCGGACCAACCTTGCGAGAGCGCAACAGACGAAGCCAGGAAAACCGATCCTCTTCCGTGGTGGGTGGGAGTGTGGGGTGATAGGAAGAATGCTGCTCTTCGGTCATCCGATGCTCCGCCTGATTGCAGAACTGGTTTACGATTGCTGGGGTTAACAGCTTGTGAATCTCTTCAAATTATCCGGATAATTTTCGGCGTTTATCACTTAGAGTTATTTAGTGCGTTGAAATGTATGAAATAAACACAACGGCCTTCAATGCGGGCGCCTGACAGGATGTTAAGGCGCCGGCGGGCTAAAAGCGCAGCGTTAACCCTGCGCTCTCGATTTCCCGCCAAGCGATTCCCGGCTATGCGGCCGATCCGCCGACTGTCAGGCCATCCATCAGAACGGTAGGCTGGCCAACGCCGACCGGTACCCACTGGCCGTCTTTGCCACAGGTTCCCATGCCCGGATCCAGCGCCATGTCGTTGCCCAATCCCCGTATGCGTTTAAGGGCGGATGGGCCATCGCCGATCAGGGTCGCGCCTTTGACCGGCGCCCCTATCTTGCCGTTTTCAACGCGGTACGCCTCGGTGCACGAGAACACGAATTTGCCGTTGGTGATATCCACCTGACCGCCGCCGAAACCAACGGCCCAGATACCGTCCTTGATGTCCGCAACCAAAGAGGCCGGATCGGCGTCGCCCCCCAGCATCACCGTGTTCGTCATCCGCGGCATGGGTTTGTGCGCATAGCTTTGCCGCCGCCCGTTTCCGGTGGGGGCCACGCCCATCAGGCGCGCGTTTTGGCGATCCTGCATATAGCCGGTCAGGACGCCATCTTCGATCAAAACTGTCCTTGAACTGGGTGTGCCTTCGTCATCCAAAGAGATCGAGCCGCGACGATCCGGGATTGTGCCGTCATCGACGACGGTCACGCCTTTGGATGCGATCTGCTGCCCCATCAATCCGGCAAAGGCCGAGCTTCCCTTGCGGTTAAAGTCCCCCTCCAAACCGTGTCCGATTGCCTCGTGCAACAGGATGCCCGGCCAACCGGGGCCAAGCGCGACCTCCATCACGCCGGCAGGGGCCGGGATCGCGTCGAGATTGACCAAGGCGATCCGCAACGCCTCGCGCGCTTTGTCCTGCCAATCCGACGGATCGATCAGGCCGTCGAGCCCAACGCGCCCGCCACCCCCGGCCGAGCCACTTTCGCGGCGACCGTTCTGTTCGACGATGACCGAGATATTCAGGCGGGTCATTGGCCGCACGTCTCGCATCAGTACGCCGTCCGGGCGCAAAATCTCGACTTCTTGCACGGCTGCGGCGATTGTCGCGCTAACCTGCACGACGCGGGGATCCATGTCGCGGGCATAGGCGTCGATCTCGCGCAGCGTTTCGATCTTGACCGGGAAATCAGCGGATTCAATCGGGTCTTCGTCCGTATAAAGGCGGGTATTGGTGGCGCGGGGACCATCGGCCAGCGTGCCGCCACCGTCGCCAACAGCCAGGCGCGCGGTCTCGGCTGCCCGCTTCAGCGCCGGAATTGAGACGTCGGTGGAATGCGCATACCCAGCAACTTCGCCCTGCACCGCCCGCAGGCCGAACCCTTCGGATGCGTCATAAGATGCTGTCTTCAAGCGCCCGTCATCAAAGACCAAAGCCTCGGATTTTCGCCGCTCGACAAACAGCTCACCGTCTTCTGCCCCAGAGGTGGCGGATTGCAAAACCGCAAGCGCCTCGTCATGCGGAATAGCGCTATCAAATGGGCGAAACGGGTCGTTGGACATCTGTTGGGACCTTCCGAGTTTGATCCAGATCAAAAATAGCGTCTGTTTGACGCAAGCATTTTGCTTTATCTACCCGACGGAATATGGTTTTTAACGCGGCCAAAGACAACGGGAGAGGTGCGACTGATTCACACCTTTTCGCCAGAGAAGCAAAGATCAGACGATCAGGACAGAAAATGAAGAATGCTTTGATGCTTTCGGGGTTGATGACAGCCCTCTCCAGCCTTCCCGCAATGGCTCAGGAGCTTGAGATTATTGGTAAGCCGGTTGATGGCGGCCTTGGGTTCCAGCCCGCTGCCACCAGCCTGGCCTCGGGGATTCACCGGCTGGATGATATGATTCTGGTGATCATCACCGCGATCTGCCTGTTTGTTGCAGGTCTGCTGATCTACTGCATCATTCGCTACAATTCGCGTAACAACCCTGAACCGGCGCGATTCTCACACTACACCCCGGTTGAGATTGCCTGGACCCTTGGCCCGATCCTGATTTTGGTCTTCATCGGTGCTTTCTCGCTGCCGGTTCTGTTCAATCAGCAGGAAATCCCCGAAGGCGACATCACCATCAAGGTCGTAGGGAACCAGTGGTACTGGACCTACGAATACGTTGATCACGATTTCGCCTTTGACAGCTATCTGCTGGGCCACCCGGCCACACTGGACGAAGGCGCACGCCCGGCCGATGCTGACGTGACCCCATTTGTTCTGAACGATGCGATGCGTGCCAAACTGGCGGATGCGGGCTACAGCGATGACGAATGGCTGCTGGCCACCGATACTGCCGTTGTCGTTCCGGTTGGCAAGGTCATCGTCATGCAGGTTACCGCTTCGGACGTGATCCACTCGTGGACCATCCCGTCCTTTGGCGTAAAGCAGGACGGTGTTCCGGGTCGACTGGCCGAACTGTGGTTCGAGGCCGAGAAGGAAGGCATCTATTTCGGTCAATGTTCCGAACTGTGCGGCAAGGATCACGCTTATATGCCGATCACCGTCAAAGTGGTCAGCGAAGAGGCGTATGAGCAGTGGCTGCAAGGCGCACTGGAAGAGTATGCAGGTCAGTCCGCAGCCTATCAGGTTGCATCCAAGTAATGACCCGCGCGGGTTGAACAGCTCGCGCCAAAGGTAATGCAGGCTGCGCGGTATCCGCGCAGCTTTCGCCCCAGAAGGACCGGAAATGAGCGACGCAAGCATCAATGCCAGCACAGTGAGCGCCAAATCCCACGCGGATGAGGCCAGCTTTGGTGATTTCTTTGCCTTGCTGAAGCCGCGCGTGATGTCGCTGGTCGTGTTTACCGCTTTGGTCGGCCTTCTTGCGGCACCGGTTCCTGTTCATCCATTCGTGGGCTTTTGCGCCATCCTGTTCATCGCCATTGGCGGCGGCGCATCCGGCGCTTTGAACATGTGGTGGGACGCCGATATCGACCGCGTGATGAAGCGGACCAAAGGCCGTCCGATCCCCTCCGGCAAAGTCCAGGAGGGTGAGGCGATGGCAATCGGGCTGGCCCTGTCGGGGCTGTCCGTTATTATGCTGGGTCTGGCGACCAACTGGTTTGCTGGCGCTTTCCTGGCCTTCACGATCTTTTTCTACGTTGTCGTCTATACGATGTGGCTGAAACGCTCGACGCCGCAGAACATCGTGATCGGCGGCGCGGCCGGGGCATTCCCGCCGGTCATCGGCTGGGTTGCCGCAACGGGGTCTATGTCCATCGAGCCGTGGCTAATGTTTGCCCTGACCTTCATGTGGACCCCACCGCATTTCTGGGCGCTGGCGCTGTTCATGCGCTCGGATTACGACGATGCGGGTGTTCCGATGCTGACCGTCACACATGGTCGTCGCGCCACGCGCTGGCACATTCTGGTATATACCGGGCTGCTGGCCATGCTGGCTGTTGGAACCGCATTCTCGGGCATTGGCGGTCCGATCTACCTGACTGTCGCGGTGGTGTTGAACGCGCTGTTCCTGCGCGGAGCGTGGCAGATTTCGCGCCGCAACGAGGATGATTCCGAGGCCGACAATTTCAAGGTCGAACGCGCGTTCTTCAAGCTGTCGCTGCTGTATCTGTTCCTGCATTTCGGTGCTATCTTGGTCGAAGCACTGCTGAAACCCTATGGGTTAGGAGGTTGGTCATGAGCCTGCGCAAGAGCCACGAACTTCACCAACGCCGGTTCAGTCGTAACCTAGGGGTAGGTCTGACGCTGGCTGCCTTCATCGTGATCATCTTTGGCCTGACGATCGTTAAGGTTTCGGGCACGGACTTCAGCTTGGCGACGCAAGAGGTACAGAACTGATGGCGCTGACAGGTCCTCAGAAAACTGTTGCGCAGACAGTCGGCGTGGTTGTCCTGATGGGCAGCTTGGCGTGGGCCTCTGTTCCGTTTTACGACTGGTTCTGCCGTGTCACCGGATTTGGTGGAACCACTGGTGTGGCCGCGACTGCACCCGAAGACATTCTGGATCGCAAGGTGACCATCCGCTTTGACGCCTCGAAGGCAAAAGGCATGGCATGGGAATTCAAGCCGGTCGCGCGCGAGATGGAAGTGCGTATCGGCGAAACCGGACTGGCCTTCTATGAAGCTTACAACCCGACCGACCGCCCCATCGCGGGACAGGCGTCCTATAACGTGACTCCGTATTCAGCCGGCGGGTATTTCCAGAAAATTGCCTGTTTCTGCTTTGAAGAGCAGGTGCTGCAACCCGGTGAACGTGTTGAGATGCCGGTCACCTTTTTCGTCGACCCTGAAATGGTCGAGGATCTTGAAGCTAAGTATGTTCATACGATTACACTGTCGTATACATTCTACGAAATTGACCTGCCCGAGGGCGTTGCCGCCCTTGAGACGCAGGCTGATATAACAACGAACTAACGCCTGTAGGTGAGGGACGCTGATGGCACACGCAAAAAACCATGATTATCACATTCTGGCCCCGTCGATCTGGCCTCTGATCGGCGCGATCGGCGGCTTTGTGATGCTGTTCGGAGCCGTCCTGTGGATGCACGGGGTTACCTCGTGGATGTTCTGGGCCGGCCTGGTGGCCGTTCTTTACACCATGTTCGCATGGTGGTCCGAGGTTGTGGTCGAGAGCCGCCAGGGCGATCATACACCAGTCGTCCGCATCGGCCTGCGCTATGGCTTCATCCTGTTCGTTATGTCCGAGGTGATGTTCTTCTTTGCCTGGTTCTGGTCGTTCTTTAAACATCGCATGTACCCGATGTACGACTATGCCGGTACCGAATACATCCAACCTGACATTCATGCTGTTGACCCGTTCCACCTGCCGCTGATCAACACACTGGTCCTGCTGCTGTCGGGCTGTGCAATCACCTGGGCGCACCACGCGCTGGTGCACGGCAATGATCGCAAGGCGCTGGTGCAAGGGCTGGCCATCGGTATCGCTCTGGGTGTCGCGTTCACCGGTCTGCAGGCATTTGAATACTATGAGCTGCTGGCGCATGAAGGCTGGAAATTCGGCGGTGATCAGTTCTATTCGAACTTCTTCATGGCAACCGGCTTTCACGGGTTCCACGTTCTTATCGGTACCATCTTCCTGTCAGTGTGCTTAATCCGGGCGCTCAAGGGTGACTTCACGCCTGAGAAACACGTCGGGTTTGAGGCGGCTGCCTGGTACTGGCACTTCGTTGACGTTGTCTGGCTGTTCCTGTTCTTCGCAGTATACATCTGGGGCCAGGCGCCGTTGATGTAGCGCCAGACGGGCGAACAAATTGCAAAAGCCGCCCTTTTGGGGCGGCTTTTTCTCTATTCGGGGCGCAAGATTGCGCCCCATACAATTGCAAGGTTGCCTTTCTGCGGCTGCAGCCCTTAACAAGACGCCGGCTCTTGCAGAGCCTTCGAACAACACAACCTGGTCCTGACATGCGCCGCATTCTCTTTCTGATGATCTTTGGCATTGCCGGTCTGGCGATCCTTGTGTCGCTGGGTGTCTGGCAAATGCAGCGGTTGGCGTGGAAACAAGGCGTTTTAGCCGAAATTGAAAATCGGATTTCAGCCGATCCGGTTGATTTGCCTGACACCGTGTTGCCTGATGCTGATAAGTACCTGCCGGTCACAATTGCGGGCGAGGTCGAGCCGGGCGAGATCCACGTTCTTGTCTCGGTCAAACAGGTTGGGGCGGGCTATCGCATCATCCAGTCTTTTAGCACAAATGACCGGACAATTCTTGTGGACCGGGGCTTTGTTCCTGTGACCGCGAAGCACGATCAAAGGCTGAATGGACCGATGGAGATCACTGGAAATCTGCACTGGCCGGACGAAATTGACGGCTACACGCCTGAGCCGGATATTGACGACAATATATGGTTTGCCCGCGATGTACCGAACCTGGCCGCCGCACTTGGGGCTGAGCCTGTTCTGCTAATCGCGCGGTCGCAAACCGACCCCAACATCACACCCTTGCCTGTTTCGGTGACGGGTATCCCGAATGATCACTTGCAATATGCAATAACATGGTTTGGCCTGGCTTTGGTCTGGGCCGCGATGACCGGATATTTTCTGTGGCGCAGCCGCGCCCCTTCTGAGAGTGACGCGACATGAAATACATCTCGACCCGCGGGCAGGCGCCCGAACTGACGTTTGAAGAGGCGATGCTGACCGGATTGGCTCGTGACGGTGGTCTGTACCTGCCTGCCGAGATCCCGGTGATGACGCAGGATGAGATCGCGGCACTGGCCGGACTGCCCTTTGAGGAAATCGCGTTCCGGGTGATGTGGCCCTATGTCAGCGGATCTTTCGGTGAGAGTGAGTTCAAAGAGATCATCGGCCGCGCCTACGAAGGCTTCGGCCATGACGCCCGCGCGCCATTGAAGCAGTTGAACGAAAACCACTTCCTGTTGGAGCTGTTCCACGGGCCGACCTTGGCCTTCAAAGACTTCGCCATGCAGCTGATCGGTCAACTGTTTCAGGTGGCGCTGAAGCGCCGTGGCGACCGTGTGACCATCGTTGGCGCGACCAGCGGTGACACCGGATCGGCTGCGATTGAAGCGTTCCGGGGGCTCGACGCCGTGGACGTGTTCATCCTGTTCCCGCATGGCCGAGTTTCGGAAGTGCAGCGTCGGCAGATGACGACACCCGCGGACCGCAACGTGCATGCGTTGGCCGTGGACGGCGATTTTGACGATTGTCAGGCCGCGCTAAAGGACATGTTCAACGATTTCGACTTCCGCGACGGCGTGAAGCTGGCTGGCGTGAATTCGATCAACTTTGCCCGTGTTCTGGCGCAAATCGTCTACTACTTCTCCGCTGCTGTCAGCCTCGGCGCACCACATCGCAAAGTCAGCTTTACGGTGCCGACCGGCAATTTCGGTGACATCTTCGCGGGCTACCTTGCCAAGCGCATGGGCCTGCCAATTGATCGTCTGGTTGTCGCAACCAACCAGAACGACATTCTGCACCGTTGCCTGTCGGGCGAGGGGTACTTCAAGGGCGACACCATCCCCTCGATCAGCCCGTCGATGGACATTCAGGTCAGTTCGAACTTTGAGCGTGCGCTCTACTATGCGTACGGTGAAGATGGCGGCGCTGTCGCGCAGTTGATGGATGAATTGAAGACCGGCGGCTTTAACGTCAGTCAGGGCGCGATGGAAGCGCTGCGCGAGAGCTTTGACTCGGGCCGAGTCTCAGAGGATGAAACGCTGGCGACAATCAAGTCCACTCTGACCCATAGTGCGGAACTGGTGTGCCCGCATACCGCCGTGGGCATCAAGGTTGCGGAAGAACATCGCTCGACCGACGTTCCGATGATCACGCTGGCCACCGCGCACCCCGCAAAATTCCCAGCAGCGGTCGAGAAGGCAAGCGGCACGCATCCGCCTCTTCCATCCCGCATGTCTGATCTGTATGAACGTCCGGAACGGGTGACCAGCATTGCCAACGATCTGGGCACTCTCGAGGATCATATCAGAAGGCATATCGCTGAGTGACTGTCAGACAAGACCAACTGAAGAACGGATTTCGTATCGTCAGTGAACATATGCCGGGGTTGCAATCGGCTGCCATCGGCATCTGGGTGACCGCCGGTGGGCGGCACGAGCGGATTGAACAGAACGGTATTGCGCATTTCTTGGAGCATATGGCTTTCAAGGGAACCAAGCGTCGTTCAGCTTTGCAAATCGCCGAGGCGATTGAGGACGTGGGCGGGTATATCAACGCCTACACGTCGCGCGAGGTGACGGCTTATTACGCGCGTGTTCTCAAAGACGATGTGGCGCTGGCGATGGATGTCATCGGTGACATCGTTCTGAACCCGATCTTCGACCCGCGTGAGATCGAAGTTGAACGCGGTGTGATCCTACAGGAAATCGGTCAGGCCTATGACACACCCGACGATGTGATCTTTGATTGGTTGCAAGAGCAGAGCTATCACGATCAACCGCTGGGTCGAACCATTCTGGGTCCGACCGAACGTGTCAGCGCGTTTTCGCGCGAAGATTTGTCCGGGTTTGTGGCAGAACACTATGGACCCGAACAGATGATCCTGTCTGCTGCTGGTGCCGTTGATCACGATGCGCTGATGAAAACCGCTGAGGCGTTGTTTGGCCATCTTAAACCGTGCAAGGGGCTGATCCCGGAAACCGCCCGTTTCACTGGCGGCGAAGCGCGGCAGGAGAAAGAGCTGGAGCAGGCGCATTTCGCGCTGGCGCTGGAAAGCCCCGGCTATCGCGACGATGCGATCTATACCGCACAGATTTATTCGACGGCGCTTGGCGGAGGCATGTCCTCTCGCTTGTTCCAGGAAGTGCGCGAAACACGCGGGTTGTGCTACACGATCTTTGCGCAGACCGGAGCTTATGCCGATACCGGCACGACGACGATCTACGCCGGAACGTCAGCAGATCAGGTCGCAGAGCTGGCCAGCATAACGATTGATGAGATGAAGCGCGCCGCCGAAGACATGAGCGCCGAAGAGGTTGCCCGCGCCCGCGCGCAGATGAAAGCCGGTATGCTGATGGGGCTGGAAAGCCCGTCGAACCGGGCGGAACGTCTGGCGCGTCTGGTGCAGATCTGGGACCGGGTTCCCTCGCTTGAGGATGCCGTGGCCAAGATCGACGCCGTCAGCACCGAAGATGTGCGTGCCTTCGCCGAGCAGATGGCAGTGCAGGCCCCTGCTGCGCTGGCGCTTTACGGTCCTGTCTCGGGCGCACCCACGCTGGCGCAATTGCAGGAGAGGCGTGCGGCGTGATGCTGTTGGGCAGACGCAAGCTGAAACTTGAAACCGAGCGCCTGAGCTTGCGCCCGCCCGCGCATTCCGACTTTAACGACTGGGCGGCGCTACGGCGCGCGTCGCAGCAATACCTGACCCCGTGGGAGCCGATCTGGGCCAAGGATCATCTGAGCCGCAAGTCCTTTACCAACAGGGTTTATTGGGCGCAGCGCTCCGTGGCCGGTGGGACGGCGATCCCACTGTTTTTGTTCCGTCGCACGGATGATGTACTTCTGGGCGCCATCACGCTGGACAATGTCCGTCGCGGCCCGGCGCAGGCAGGAACCTTGGGATATTGGACGGGCCAGTCTTTTGCCCGTCAGGGTTACATGCGCGAGGCCATTGGTGCGATCGTTCATCACGCCTTTACCCGACTGGACCTGAGTAGGATAGAGGCTGCCTGCCTGCCCGAGAACAAACCGTCACGTGGCTTGTTGGAAAGTTCGGGGTTCAAATACGAGGGCGTGGCGCAGTCGTATCTGCAGATCAACGGGCGGTGGCGGACACATGTGCTGTATGCCAGCCTAAGGTCGGACCGGCGCGGGAAGACGGACGCAGGGTAGGACGATGGTGCGGCTCAAAAAGCCAGTGATCTGGATCAGCGATGCAATGGTGGGCACTGCGGCGTTGAAAGGATTTCATTCTGATCGTTGGGATAATGATCTGAAGTTCACAGCGGACGCAAACACCCGAAATGTCCGAGGAGAGCCGCTTACAGCGGATTTCTTCCCTTCGGAGGTATTTGCCGATTACAAAGACAAAAAAGAGAAGAAGCAACCAGACTTCTTTATGGCTGCGGGTGCATGGACCGTGTCCGCTGCGTGTGCGACAGTTCTGCGCCAGTTTGATCTTGGCGACGGGAATCTCTATCCAGTCAAACTGTTTCAACATGACCGTGCCACTCCGGTTGAAGGAGAATATTATTGTCTGAACTTCGGCAATCAAAAAGCTGCAGTGCTGACAGATCAATCTCCGAACATTGATAGACCCTACGAAAATCAAGAAGTTTATCAGCCACCGTTGGTCATGAAAGACAATGACATCGCCGTGAGCGCGATAGCATTGGATGGCCCGGATATCTGGATTGACACAAAAATGCGCCGCGCATTTTTTGTAAGTGATCCGTTGGCTCAAGCGTTACGTGTGGCGAAAGTTTCACGGCCCTTCAAGCTGCGGAAGTGCATCGTTCTCTGAATTGCTCCTAGAAAATGCCAAGTCCGTGAATTCACTCACGCGATATCTGCAGGCGTGACTTACCCGTGTTCTGCGCTACACTCCGGACATGCGCTGGATTGTTGCGGTATTGATGGTGATCTCGGGTGGGGCTTCGGCGCAGGAGCGGCGGCCGAGCCATTGCATTGCCATCGCGGATGCCGCACCGGGGATTGAGTATATTCACAAAGCAGCTTGGCAGGACCCGGTGCCGGAGTTCTCGGTTCGGATCAGCTATATTGCTCACGCGTCCTTTCTGATTCAGACCCAGGGCGGGTTAAACGCGGTGACGGACTTCACCGGCTTTATCGGCAGTGCCGATCTGATCCCGGACGTGGTCACAATGAACCACGCCCACAGCACCCATTGGACCGCCCACCCGGACCCGGCCATTCCGAATGTATTGCCGGGGTGGGGCGAGTTCGGGCAGGGCATCGAACACTACCTTGATCTGGAAGAGATGTTGGTGCGCAATGTCTCAACCGACATCCGATCCTCGTATGGCGGCTATGAGGAACGCGGGAATTCGATCTTTGTGTTCGAAGTTGAAGGGCTGTGCATAGGCCATCTGGGTCATCTGCATCATGTGCCGTCGGATGAACAATTTGCTGCACTTGGGCGTTTGGACGTTGTGATGGCCGCGGTGGATGGCGGAACGACGATGCCGTTGCCGGAAATGATCACGGTTTTGAAGCGGCTGAAAAGCTCGGTCATTATTCCGATGCACTGGTTTTCCAGCTTTTCGCTGGACAGGTTCCTGGTCGATATCCGCGAAGATTTTCCGGTTGAACGCAAAGGCGTGTCCGAGATCACGGTGTCCTTGCGCACGTTGCCCGATCGCCCGACTGTTGTTGTGCTCGAGCCTCAATACCTCATTGAGCTGGAATAGGGCTTGTGGCGACGCGGTTGCTTGGGCAAGGAAAGGGTATGAAACTAAACCCTGCCGATGACAATTTTGCCCAATCAATCCGCACTGCGCTGGGCGATGATATTCTGCACCCTGTCGAGGAACGATACCTGGAAGAGCCGCGCCGCAGGTTCGCAGGCCGTGTCGGCGTTCTGGCGCTGCCGAAGTCGGTAGAACAGGTTTCGACGCTTGTTCGGCTCGCCTCGGATGCTTTGGTTCCCGTCGTGCCTTATGGTGGCGGCACCGGATTGGTTGGCGGGCAGGTGATGACCGACGGCCCGGCTCCGTTGCTTGTTTCACTGGAGCGGATGTCAGCCATCCGCGCGGTTTATCCGACCGAGAACATTCTAATCGCCGAGGCCGGTGCCATTCTGGCCGATGTTCATGCTGCTGCGGAAGAAGCTGATCGATTGTTCCCGTTGGCATTGGCGGCGCAAGGGTCTTGCCGGATTGGAGGAAATCTTGCGACGAATGCGGGTGGGGTCAATGTATTGCGCTATGGGAATGCGCGCGATCTGTGTCTTGGGTTGGAAGCAGTTCTTCCGAATGGTGAAATCTGGCACGGCCTCAGCCGATTGCGAAAGGACAACACTGGGTATGATCTGCGCAACCTGCTGATCGGGGCGGAAGGTACACTGGGGATCATCACAGCCGCGTCGTTGAAGCTGTACCCGCGTCCGACCGAAACCGGCACCGCGATGTTCCAGGTGACCTCTCCGAATGCTGCCATTGAATTGCTGGCGCTGGCACGCGATCAGGTGGGCGAGGGGGTCAGCACCTTTGAGCTGATCCACAAGCAAGGCCTGCAATTCCTGTCCGAGGTTTTGCCCGATATCCGCCAACCCTTTGACGTCCAGCCTGAGTGGATGGTGCTTGTTGAATTGGGGCTTTCCGGCGGTGCGTCACCGTCAGACGCGCTGATGGCGTTGTTCGAAACAGCGGAGGCGCGTGGGCTTGTAGGTGACGCGGTCATAGCCCAAAGCGAAGCGCAACGAATGGAGCTTTGGGCCGTACGTGAGCTCATTCCCGAAGCCAACCGGTTGATCGGTTCGGTCTCGAGCCATGATATCTCGGTCCCGATCTCGCAAATCCCCGAGTTCATACTGCGAGGGTCCGAAATTGTGCGCGGGTTGGGTGATTTCCGGATTAACTGTTTTGGGCATCTTGGTGACGGCAACCTTCACTACAACGTGTTCCCGCCGCAGGGGCATAGCCGTTCAGAGTATGACGAACAGCGGCAAACGATAAAACACGTGGTGCATGATTTGGTGCATGAGTTCGGTGGATCGATTAGCGCAGAACACGGTATAGGGCGTTTGAAAACGGATGATCTTGGCCGCTATGGCGATCCGGTAAAGCTGTCGGCGATGCGCTCGATCAAGGCCGCAATCGATCCAAAAGGGATCATGAATCCGGGTGCCGTTCTAAAGGCGTAGGCGCGGCCTATTTAATACAGGCCGCGCGCTGGGTTCACGATGCGGGCAGAATAACTTTGTCAATCACGTGGATGACGCCGTTCGATGTCTCGATGTCTGCCTGAACAACGTTCGCGTCGTTGACCATTACGCCGTTATCAAGGTCAATCTTGACTTCTCCGCCTTGTACGGTTGCCGCTGTCATGTCATCGGACAGATCGCCTGACATCACTTTGCCGGGCACCACATGATAGGTCAGGATGGCTACCAGCTGATCCTTGTTCTCGGGCTTCAGAAGGGTATCAACTGTGCCTTCGGGCAGAGCGGCAAAGGCGTCATCAGTGGGGGCAAAGACGGTGAATGGGCCTTCACCTTTGAGCGTATCGACAAGCTCTGCGGCCTGAACGGCTGCCACGAGAGTTTCAAAGCTGCCAGCGCCGACGGCGGTGTCGACAATATCCTTGGAGTGACCATCTGCATAAGCGGCCGTTCCTACGAGAAAGCTTGCGACACCGGCAATTGCGAGTTTGCGAAACATGGTATGATATCCCTTGTTGGAATGCCCTTGGTGGCATCAATCGGGATACGGGGCGGCATCAAAGGGAGATCACTGAATATGTCGATAAGTTCGGGTTGATCCAAAGAAAAACCGCGCTAAGCCAGCGCGGTTTCAGGTTTCCACTCACGATCTTGTGAATGCGCAGCCTGTCAAAGACCTTCGAATTCGCACAGGACGTGGACGTCCATGCCCATATCTTCCAAAGCCTTGCGCCCACCCAATTCGGGCAAGTCGATAATGAACGAGCATGAGACGATCTCGCCGCCCAGTCTTTCGATCAGTTTGATTCCGGCAGCTGCGGTGCCACCTGTTGCCAGCAGATCATCGACCACGAGGATTTTTTCACCCGGTTGGATGGCGTCGTCGTGGATTTCGACAATCGCCTCGCCGTATTCAAGCTTGTAGTCTTGACTGATCGTGGTTCCCGGCAGCTTGCCCTTTTTGCGGATGGGCACGAATCCGACGCTTAGCTGGTGCGCGATTGCGCCGCCTAGGATAAAGCCACGCGCCTCGAGGCCAACGACCTTGTCGATGCGCTCACCGGCATAGGGGTGCAGCATTTGATCGATCGCCATGCGGAAACCGCGCGGATCCGCGAACAGGGTCGTGACGTCCCGGAACATGATCCCTTCATGTGGGAAATCCACGATGGTCCGAATGTAATCTTTGACCGACTTGTTTCTGGACATGGCCATCCCCTCTGGCGTCAAAACACGCTGGGCTGTTTGGCCCATTGGTGTGAGTCATGCAAGGAAAGATTGCCGCCCCAGGCGTGCGGCGTTTCGACTGACGGTGGTCGCGATACAGTGCATCGACCGGCCGCGTCAGATATGGTTTGTGCCCCTTGCCTTGATCTTTTGAAAAAATCGCCTGAGCGACATGAAGGTTCGTTGCCATAACCTTCTTTTGTTGTTAGGTGCTCGTGAATTACAAAATATATGCGAAGTATATACAAAGCCTATCTTACAGGCCTGGGAATTTGATGGGAATGGGACGCGTGGGAACGAAAGACAGTAAGATTTCAACGAAGAAAAACAGTCAGTTGGTCCTGCGGCTGGATAAGGATGAACGGGACGAGTTTGTTCAGCTATGCAAAGAGTTGGACACGTCGGCCGCGCGAGAAATCCGGCGGTTCATTCGCGGTTTCATGAAGGAACACGCTGAGAGCTGAGCCCTCAGGCCGGGCGGCGCAGAACAGCGGTGGCCACTCCCATCCCGATTAATGCCAGCCCTCCGAACCGGGTCATTGCGGTGACGACGCCCGAACGGCCGATCATCTGGCGCAGGTGGTCCGCCAAAAGGGCGTATGCCAGCGAATTCAGCCATGCCAGCCCCACAAAGGTTGCGATCAGGATAGCAAATTGCGGTCCGAGCGGGTCAGCCGGGCGCAGAAACTGAGGAACGAAAGCGATAAAAAACGCGATAGATTTCGGGTTCAACGCGGTGACGGCGGCAGCATGGCCAAAAACGCTGTGTGCGGTGACATTGCGCCCGGTGTCCACAGTCTCAAGCCCGCCTGATGGCGCGCTGCGCAACAGTTTGATCCCCAGCCAGACCAAATAGGCGGCACCGACCCATTTGAGGGCCGTGAATAGGGCAGCCGAGGCCAGGACCAGCGCACCAAGCCCCAAAAGAGAGGCCGTCATAGCCACCAGATCTCCAACAGCTACACCCGTCGCCGAGGCGACAGCCACGCTGCGCCCCTTGGATAGGGCATAGCTGAGCACCAGCAAGACCGTCGGGCCTGGGATCAATAGTAAGGCGGTAGATGCAGCGACAAAGGCGAGCCAAAGGTCAAGGGACATCGGAAATCCTGTGAATACGTTTCCCGCAGCAAGCCCGGACCAGCGCGCAAGGTCAAGCCCTGCGTGGTTGCGTTGTCAGACGCATCAGCGCCTCAAGCGGACCGCGTTTGAATTTGCGGGACCACAATAGGGCAAAGATCGAGGACGCGGCGCAGAACGCAACAGCGTAACCCGCGATCTGCGGGGCGTTCAGTGACCCGTTCAGCAACCCGGCCTCCTCCAGTATGCCCATGCCGATCAGGATGTGCACCACATAGAGCGTCAGGCTCTGCCGACCGGGCGCGGTCAGGGCTGGGCCGATGCGCAACTTTTCGATCTTGGGCCACAGCTTCAACAGCAATCCGATCACCACGCAAGCCGAGCCGGTTCCGGCAATAATGTAGAACGGTCCCGGTGGGATGGACGCGGTTCCCAGATAGATCACCAGATCAGGGTCCGAGGTCAACATTTGCGGAAACAGGGCAAATATGGCAGCTCCGAACCCCCACATAATCAGCCTGTGTTGAATGCAGATCGTGTGCAGTTCGGATCGTCCAATAGCCATTCCGATCAACAGGAACGCCGCCCAGGGAAGGACCGGGTGCCAGCCGTTGAAAAACAGGTTACGCAAAAAACCGGGCAGGGTCCAAAGGTCGGTGTATGTCAGCGTTTCCCAGTCCCAGCCAAGGTCGTAGTTGAAAATCATGACAGCGAGGACAGCCAGCGCCACCACCCCAACTGAACCCAACCACAATGCACGGGTTGGTGCCGTCAGGAAAGCAGCGCCAACAACGAAGTACACGGCGTAGAAATGCAGGATATCGGCGTCAAATACGGTCATGTTGATCAGACCGAGAGCGAACAGAAACACCGCGCGCCGCAGCAGCACCGACGCTGAAACAGAGGATATCCCAATTCCGATGCCGGCCAGGATGACGAACAAAGCGGCCGCGCGGCCTTCAAGCAAATCGATCAGGGTCGAGGCCCAGTCATTGCCGGGGGCGACCTGAGCGGCAATGCGGAAATTCACCAGAACCATTCCGCAAAACGCCAGAAACCGGGCTGCGTCCAATGCCTCAAGTCGCTTCATGCTATCCCTCTGTTTCGCCAGTGTTTTGACGGTGCCGTGCGAACCACAGATCGGTGCAGTACAGGCGATTTTTCAAGATGAAGGGCAAAAAAGAACCGGGGCTGTGCAACGCGGCAACAAGTTTTAAGATTGGATTAAGTGTAACCCGCGCGGCTTGAAACGGTTCCTTGGGCCACCGACCTTGGAGCGGACGCAACACTTCGGAGAGGCCGATGGTTCAAACAGATCAAACACGCGCGAACGCGGCACCTGAAACCAGCCACTCGCGGCTTGCCCACCTAAAGGGCGCGCTGATCCTTTTGGTTCCGGTCCTCGCGGTGATCTATGCGGGCATCGTGGGGTACATGTATGTGAACCAGCAATCGCTGTTGTTCAAACCGGACGGAGAATTACCAGCGCCCAACACGGTAGGGTTGGCTGATGTGGAGTCCGTTTCCTTCACAATGTCCGATGGCGTTACGCTGACCGCGTGGTCCGCCCCGCCCGCGACCGATGATGCGCCGACAGTTTTGTTCTTTCATGGCCAATCGGGCAACCTGGGCGACCGGTCCGATCGGATGAGAGAGATCCTCAACAGTGGCTTCGGCCTGCTGGCCCCCAGCTACCGTGGATATCCGGGCAGCGAGGGCGAACCGTCCGAGATGGCGCTAATTTCCGACGGCATCCAGATGTATGACCAGCTGGATCGCCAAGGTGCGGACGTTGTGTTGCACGGCCAAAGTCTTGGAACAGCCGTTGCGACCGCCGTAGCTGAACAGCGCCCAAATGCACAGCTGCTGGTGCTTGAGGCACCCTTTACAGCCACGGTGGACGTCGCGGCGGAAAGATATCCCTGGCTACCGGTGCATGCCCTGATGCGGGATCAGTTCGCGACCCGTGATTTGATCGGGAACGTCACCGTTCCGACTTTGATATTCCACGGGACCGAGGATGAAACGGTTCCACTGCATCACGGGGAAGCTTTGGCCGCGATGGCCGGGGAGACGGCGCAGATCTATGTCATCCCGGACGGCACACACAACGACCTCTGGTCGCACGGATTGTGGGATCAGGTTCAACAGTCTTTGCCAGCCAACTAAAGTTGCCGGTCAGAGAATCCGACCAGCAACAGCATCCAATTTTGCCAACACGGTGGGATCACGTTTCTCCGGTGCGGTCAGGATGGCATATTCCAGTGCCCGGTCGCAGCCATGAGGGCAGGGCGCGCGGTCAGCGCCCAGCAGATCGGGCAGACCTTTGACAAGCGCACGGCCTTTCTCGGCATTGCCGGTTAGTGTGGCGATGATGGCGGTGACGTCCACCTCGCCGTGATCCGGGTGCCAGCTATCGTAATCGGTGACCATGGCGATCGAGGCATAGCAAAGCTCGGCCTCGCGGGCGAGTTTGGCCTCGGGCATGTTGGTCATGCCGATTACGTCGCAGCCCCAGTGTTCGCGGTACACCTTGGATTCCGCCAATGTCGAGAATTGCGGCCCCTCCATCGCCAGATAGGTGCCGCCGCGATGGATGGTTATCCCTGCCGCTCGACCGGCAGTCTCACACGCGTCCGACAGGCGCGGGCAGGTGGGGTGTGCAACGCTGACATGGGCCACGCAGCCGGTGCCAAAAAAGCTCTTCTCGCGCGCGAATGTCCGGTCGATGAACTGATCGACGATCACGAAATCACCCGGCGCCATGTGCTCGCGGAACGACCCGCAGGCCGACACCGAGATCACATCCGTCACGCCCAGTCGCTTCAGCGCATCGATATTGGCGCGGTAAGGCACTTCAGTAGGGGAATGCACGTGGCCGCGCCCGTGACGAGGAAGAAAGGCCATCTCAACGCCATTCAGCGATCCGGTCAGGATCTGGTCCGAAGGATCACCCCATGGGGTTTCGACCGTAACCCATTTCGCTTTTTCCAAACCGTCGATGTCGTAAATACCTGATCCGCCGATGATCGCGATTTTGGTCTGGGTCATGGCTGCTCTCCGTGAAAAACTGTTGTAAGAGTTCTGCGTGGCAGCCGCGGGTTTGGCAAGTGGCTTCAAGGGTTTGTGTAACTTGCTTGCTAGCTATGCGGTTTACGCATATCAGGGTCCCGCTGGGTGCAGTATCTAATGTCAGGTATGACAGGTAAAAGGCATCTTTCGCGCGAACAAACAACCCCACAGGACGTCTCATGCCCCGAGCCATGCTGGCAAGCTTTGCCAATCGTATAGCCAAACCCGATCTCCGCTGGATGCCGGATGAGGGGCTGACCGTCTCGCGCCTGCGGATTGAGCTGTTGTCGGGCCTGACGGTTGCGCTGGCGCTGGTCCCCGAGGCGGTAGCATTTGCCTTTGTCGCAGGTGTGCACCCGTTGGTCGGACTGTATGCCGCGTTCATGGTGGGCTTGATTACAGCGCTGATCGGTGGTCGGCCGGGCATGATCTCCGGCGCAACCGGCGCTCTGGCTGTTGTGATGGTGGCGTTGGTGGCTGAACACGGGGTGGAATACCTTTTCGCCACGGTGGTTCTGATGGGTGTTTTGCAGGTCATTGCAGGCGCGATGCATTGGGGTCGGTTCATCCGACTGGTGCCGCATCCGGTGATGCTGGGGTTTGTGAATGGTCTGGCAATCGTGATTTTCTTGGCGCAGATGGGTCAGTTCAAGGTGCCCGGCACCATGGAAAACACCGGCCACGGCCTAAGCGGCGGTGAATGGCTTTCGGGCCTGCAGCTTTACACGATGTTGGGTCTGGTTGCCCTGACGATGGCCGTTATCTGGGTCATGCCGCGTATCACGCGTATCGTGCCTGCACCATTGGCCGGGATTGTTGTTGTGGCTGCGCTGGTGATTGGTTTTGGACTTGATGTGCCGCGTGTTGGTGATCTGGCCTCAATTGAGGGCGGCCTGCCGGCGTTTCACATCCCGATGGTGCCGCTGAACTGGGAAACCTTTGAGATCATCTTGCCTTACGCTGTCATTCTGGCCGCCATCGGCTTGATTGAATCCCTGCTGACCCTGAACCTCGTTGGTGAAATCACCGGCAAGCGCGGAGGGGCCTCGCAAGAATGCATTGCGCAGGGTGTGTCCAATGTAGCGACTGGATTCTTCGGTGGCATGGGCGGTTGTGCGATGATCGGTCAGTCGATGATCAACGTAAAATCCGGCGGTCGTACCCGCATCGCCGGGATTGCTGCAGCCCTGTTCCTGCTGGTGTTCATCCTGTTCGCCTCACCGCTGATTGAGCAGATTCCGCTGGCCGCGCTGGTTGGTGTGATGTTCATGGTGGTGATCGGGACCTTTGCCTGGAATTCGTTCAAGATCATGCGCAAGGTGCCCCTGATGGATGCGTTCGTCATTGTTCTGGTGACTGTTGTGACCGTGATGGAAGACCTTGCGGTTGCCGTGGTTGTCGGTGTGATTGTCTCGGCGCTGGCCTATGCCTGGAACAATGCTAAACGCATTCACGCATTCACGCGGGACTCGGCCACGGAAGAGGGCGCAAAAGTCTATGAGATTCAGGGGCCTTTGTTCTTTGGTTCGTCCGACGGATTCATTGAACTGTTTGATATTCAGAACGACCCTGACACTGTAATCGTGGACTTTGCCGAAAGCCGCGTCGTGGATCAATCCGCGCTGCAGGCCATCGAGAACATCGCTGGAAAATACGAGGCTGCGGGCAAACGCGTCATGCTGCGCCACCTCAGCCGGGATTGCCACAAACTGCTGAATAAGGCCGGCCACCTTATGGTCGATAGCGACGATGACCCGGACTACGAACTGGCGGTCGATTACTCGGTCCGCACGGGTGTGCTGGGCGGGCATTGATTGTAAAAGGCGGCCACTTTGGCCGCCTTTTACTTTGGAGCAATCCGTTCCAATTCTTCAATATTACCAAACAGAAGCGCCTTTTCGGCTTCGGCGATCTTCTCGGCGGGCCAATCCCACCAGTTCAATGCTAAAAGCCGGTCGATGGTGTCCTTTTCGAACCGGAACCGCCGTACTTCGGCAGGGTTCCCGGTAATGATCGCATAGGGCGGTACGTTTCCGCGAACAACAGACCCGGCACCAATAATTGCCCCCGAACCGATCTGCGCACCGGGAAGGATCATTGCGCCATAGCCAATCCAGACATCGTGGCCGATGAGAGTGTCGCGCGTGTCCGGCTGAAACCCGGTCATTCCGTCCGGGTCAAACACTGGAAACGGAAAGCACGTCAATCCATCCATTGAATGATTGGCCGATGATGTGATGAAACGTACGCCATGGGCGATCTGACAGAACTTCCCCAGCACCAGCCTTTCTTGCGAAAACGGAAACAGGTAGGGGGCAAGTCGTTGCGCCCAATCGTCTGACGGCTCAAAATCCGATGCGTAGCTGTATTCTCCGGCCTGAAACCTGGGATGGTCAATCGCTTCAGACAGGAAAACTGTGCCCTTGTGATCAGAGCCATCAGGGAGCGTGATCGGGTATCTGCGTAAGGGGTCAGGAAGCGGCATTAGTCATCCGGTCGTGAAAGGCTGAACAGCTCGGTGACCACTGAATAGTCCCGGTACCCAAGCCTTGCCAGCGGTTGGAATGTTGTGACGTCGAACATGCCGTCTTTCAGGCAATCGTCGCGCAGATGTACGCCGGTTACTTCTCCGAACACTACCCGATTGGCCTCGCCCGGAAGGGACACGATCTGGGTTAGCTTGCATTCCAGCGCTGCCGGAGCCCCTTCGATCCGGGCGCATGGGATGGTTTCGCATTCCAAGGGTGTCAGGCCTGCATGGCCAAATTCGTCGACATGTTTCGGCAAGCCTGCTGAGCTGGCATTCATTGCGTCGCGATGTGCGTGGGCCACGACGTTTACACAAAACACCCCCGTTGCCTTGATATTGGCAAGACTGTCTTTCGTGCCGTCTTGATCGTGTTTGGTTCCGGTTGAAGCAAACATCACCTGCGGCGGGGTGTAAGCAACGCCGTTGAAAAACGAATACGGAGCCAGATTGTTGATCCCATCTGTGTCACGCGTGGAAATCCAGCCGATCGGTCGTGGCGTGATAATGGCGTTGAACGGATTGTGTGGCAGGCCGTGGCCGTCTTCGGGGCGATAGAACATAAGATCTCCAAGCGTTTGCCCAAGGCGTACCGAAGTGCTAGGGCGATTGCCAGCTAGGAAAAGAGGGCAGGGTGCAGCAGTTCGTGATCAGGCCGGAGGAGCCGGATGATTGGTGGGAGGTCGAGGCACTTTACGACCTGTGCTTTGCGCCGGGGCGTGAAGCGCTGTCCTCGTATCGTCTGCGCGATGATGTTCCACCCGTGTCGGGCCTTTCGCTTGTTGCGCGCGACGGGCAGGGCATTCTGGCCGGGGCGATCCGTTTCTGGCCCGTGCATGTGGGCGATCACGACGCTTTGTTGCTGGGCCCCGTGGCGGTGCACCCGACCCATCAAGGCGAAGGTCTGGGGGGATTCCTGATCCATCAGGGGCTTGAGGCCGGTCGCGAAATAGGCTGGCAAAGGGCGATGCTGGTGGGCGATGCGCCTTATTATGCGCGTTTCGGGTTCACACGACTTTCCGGTGTGGAAATGCCCCCGCCAACAAACCCAGACCGGGTCTTAGGCGCGGAATTGAGCCCCGGTGAATGGTTGAATGTGCGTGGCGAGGTGACCCGCTGGACGCGCTGAGCTATTGAAACCCTGCCGCTCAGCCCCGATGTTTAACGTCAGGAGGGCTTATATGCAGGACGTGCTTCTAGTCGAAAAGCTGGATACCGATGCCGAATTGGATCGGTTGGCCAAGTATTACAGAACCGCCGGAGGTCCCGGCGTTAAACTGTTGAACAGTTTGGGGGGGTCGGCGGAATCGCTACTGGAACAACTTCCTGTATCTGTGCGGGAGGGGCTGACAGGGGCCACCGAACAGGCGCTTTGGCTAGCGATGCACGCAGCCGAGGGTTCGCGTCGCGCCGTTCCGGATCAAAAGCCATGGGTGAACACGGCTGTCGCAACGGCGATGGGGGCGGCCGGTGGCATGGGTGGCGTGTCGACTGCCCTGATGGAATTGCCTGCAACAACGGCCATGCTATTGCGTGCCATTCAGGGTGCGGCGTTCCGCGAAGGGTTCGATCCGTCCGAGGAAGGCGTCAAATTTGATTGCGTTCGGGTCCTGTCTGCAGCCGGACCACTGTCTTTTGACGATGGCGCAGATCTGGGCTTCTTTTCGGTCCGCCTGACGTTGACTGGCCCAGCGATGCAAAAGCTAATTTCAGCGGTAGCGCCGCGTCTGTCCATTGTACTGGGCCAGAAGCTGGCGGCGCAATCGATACCGATTCTGGGTGCGATCGCAGGTGGTGGTACGAACTACGTCTACACCCGGTACTATCAGCAGGTGGCCCGAGTTCACTTTGGGCTGCGGCGACTGGCAATCGATGCCGATATCCCGCATGAAGATCTGGTTCGGAAGCTGGCTGCCCGCGTTTGAAAACGGCCTAAATGCTTGGAAGAAACCGCACCATATGGTATTCTGACCCCAGCCGGCCGCTAAATGTATAAAAACCTCAAAGGTCGGCGATTGAGGATGAAAGCAGTTTGAAAGGTGGTGCGGCGTGATCGGTGCGAGGCAACCGACGTGTCTGCGGGGAAGCGAACAGCACCTGCGGCTTAAGCATCAATCGGCAGCGCTCTGCTATCGCATCAAACACGGAAAGCTCAGGGTTTTGCTGATCACAACGCGCAAATCCAAGCGCTGGATCATACCGAAGGGCTGGCTGATCGCGGATATGACACCATCGCAAACCGCCAGACGAGAAGCTTGGGAAGAGGCTGGGGTTAAAGGCAATTGCGCAATCAAGCCCATGGGTCGTTTCTCATATTTGAAACCCCGCTCCAGTACGAACCCCGTATTGTGTCTGGTGGATGTCTTTCCCCTCTGTGTTACGTCCATTGCGCCTGAATTTCCTGAACGGGCCCAACGAAAGCGAAAATGGGTTTCGCCTAAAAAAGCGGCCTCTCTGGTGAAATCGCGGGAACTGTCCCTTTTGTTACGCCGTCTTGGCCCGATTCTACACTGAGTCGCCTTGCGAAGGGCTTGATCTTGCCATGTCTGTCGGTATCTATTTGCCTACCGGAAAATGGACGGACCATGATTCAATATTCGCTGAAATGCAGCCGCGACCATACATTTGACAGTTGGTTTCAATCGGCCGCCGCTTACGACAAACTCGCCTCCGCAGGTATGGTGACCTGCGTTGTGTGTGGTGACGCGCAAGTAGATAAGGCTATCATGACCCCTCGCGTTCGTCCGGCCCGCAATGCCCAGACAACTGAACCACAAAGCAAACAAGTGGATGTCGCGACCCCGTCGCCAGATATCGAGAAGGTGCTGGCCGATCTGCGCCGCAAGGTCGAGGAAAACTCGGACTATGTCGGTAAGGATTTTGCCAAAGAAGCGCGTAAGATCCATTTGGGCGATGCGCCCGAACGCGCGATTTATGGCGAGGCCAAGCCCGATGAAGCCAAAGCGCTGATCGAAGACGGTGTGCCGGTTTCGCCGCTTCCATTTCTTCCCACCCGTAAAACGAACTGACCCATGCATATCGTTATCACCGGGGCTAATCGCGGAATTGGGCAAGCTCTGGCAGATCGTTATCGCGCGCAGGGCCATGACGTTACCGGAACCGCACGGGATTCCAGTGCGCAGCTTGTACTGGATGTGACAGACCCGAGGCAGCAGGCTTCTATGGCAGAAGGGCTTGCGGGTCGTCCGGTTGATCTGTTGATCTGCAACGCCGGGGTCTATCTGGACAAAGGCCACGGAATAGACGGCTATCCTGCCGACATGTGGGCGCAGAGTTTTGCGACCAATGTGACGGGCGTGTTTCTAACCGTGCAGGTGCTTTTGCCCAATCTTCGGGCAGCGCAAGGCAAAGTTGTGATCCTGTCGTCGCAGATGGCGTCGCACACACGCGCGCCCGGTGGCAGCTATATTTATCGCGCGTCCAAAGCAGCAGCCCTGAATTTGGGGCGGAATCTGGCCACTGATCTGCGTGCAGATGGTATATCGGTGGGCATCTACCATCCGGGGTGGGTGCAGACGGATATGGGCGGCACTCAGGCTGAGATCACTGTGGATCAGGCAACAAATGGGCTGCTTTGCCGCTTTGAGTCACTGTCACTGGCCACGACCGGGTGTTTTGAAACCTGGGACGGTCAGCCGCACGATTATTGACGTTTCAAAGCCGCCGTGGGGATTTCGTAAACTTCATCGGGGTCGATGAAGACCACTGTCAGGTCACCCCGTGTTTCGTGACTGATCCGGGCCGGTGAGCTGCTGGAGGTCGGTACGCCATCGGTGAAATAGATGCTGCGTACTTCGGCGCCGCCCAGCCCCACTGCCAAGGTCATGGTCCCATCGTCATGGTGTCGCAGCTCGGCGTGGCAGCTGCTCAGCGCTGCTCCGCCTTTGGCACAGGGCACCGTACCCAGTGCATTCTTGCCGTCGGTTGCAGCCAGCGTTGAGACCTGTGCAAAGGCGGATGAGGATAAAAGGACGAGGGCTGCGGCAGCGCGGATCATGGAGAACCTCTGGGAATAAATGCGAGTTGCAGGCTGACAGCCTCTTGGTCGGTTGTAAAGCGATCAGGTGCGGCCATCCGACTGGTTTTGAACTCTTGCCCTTGCGGCCCCCCTCGCATAAGACGCACGGGACCAGAAATCCAAGGCGCGGAGACACTTGCCCCCATGCCCTTACTCGTGATGAAATTTGGCGGCACTTCGGTGGCCAACCTTGACCGTATCCGCCGCGCAGCCAAGCGCATCGGCGTCGAAGTGGCGAAGGGCTATGACGTGATCGTCATCGTGTCGGCCATGTCCGGCAAGACGAACGAGCTTGTGGGCTGGGTCGATGAAACTTCACCGCTATATGATGCGCGTGAATATGATGCCGTCGTTTCCTCGGGTGAGAATATCACGGCTGGTCTGATGGCGTTGACGCTGCAGGAAATGGATGTCCCGGCACGCAGTTGGCAGGGCTGGCAGGTTCCGCTGATGACCACCAGCGCCCACAGCCAGGCCCGGATCGAAGAAATTCCGACCGATAACCTGAACCAGAAGTTTGGCGAGGGCATGAAGGTTGCCGTTGTCGCCGGGTTCCAGGGCATCAGCCCCGAAGGCCGTATCACGACCTTGGGCCGGGGTGGGTCGGACACCACCGCCGTGGCATTTGCCGCCGCCTTCGGTGCCGAGCGGTGCGACATCTACACGGATGTTGACGGTGTCTATACCACCGACCCGCGCATCTGCGAGAAGGCACGCAAGCTGGACCGTATTTCGTTCGAGGAAATGCTGGAATTGGCCTCGTTGGGGGCAAAGGTGCTGCAAACCCGCTCGGTCGAATTGGCGATGCGGTATAAGGTGAAACTGCGCGTTCTCTCAAGTTTTGAGGAACAATCCGACGAGGCTGGTACGCTGGTCTGCGATGAGGAGGATATCATGGAATCCAATGTTGTGGCCGGTGTGGCCTATTCCCGCGACGAAGCCAAGATGACCGTTGTCTCGGTGGCTGACCGCCCGGGCATCGCGTCGATCATTTTTACCGCGCTTAGCGATGCGGGCGTGAATGTCGATATGATCGTGCAGAACATCTCGGACGAAGGGCGCACGGACATGACCTTTTCCTGCCCCACCGATCAGGTGGCCCGCGCCGAACAGGCATTGCTGGCGATCAAGGATGCGGGTGAGCTGAATTATGCCGAACTGGTCGCGGATCAGGATGTCTGCAAGGTCTCGGTCGTGGGTATCGGTATGCGCTCGCAGTCGGGCGTGGCGGCCAAGATGTTCAAGATACTCTCGGATGAGGGGATCAACATCAAGGTCATTACAACCTCCGAGATAAAAATTTCCGTCCTAGTCGACAGGAAATACATGGAACTTGCTGTTCAGGCACTGCATGATGCCTTTGAATTGGACAAGGCGGCCTGAGCATTTCAGCCAAAGGTCTCGCCTGATTCCGTAATTTGGGTGGGATATGGCGGAAGGCACCGAAACTGAATCCCGCAAGCTGCTGGGGCGGCTGCGCGAAGAGATGGCGAGTGAAGCCGCCGGTCAGGAACGTCTTGACCGGATCACGCATCTGATTGCCGACAGTATTCGGGCCGAGGTGTGCTCGATCTACCTGTTCCGGGATGCCGACACCCTTGAGCTTTGCGCGACTGAAGGGTTGTCGCCAGAGGCGGTTCACAAAACACGTATGCGGTTGGGTGAAGGGCTTGTGGGTCATGTTGCGCAATCCGGCAAGGTTGTGAACACCGCAGACGCGCCTTCGACCAAGGGGTTTCGGTATATGCCGGAAACCGGCGAAGAGAGGTTCTCGTCCTTCATCGGGGTGCCGATCCAGCGTTTGGGTGAAAAGCTGGGCGTACTGGTCGTGCAATCCCGTGATGCGCGCGTGTATTCAGCCGACGAGGTCTATGCTCTGGAAGTGGTCGCCATGGTTCTGGCCGAGATGACCGAGCTTGGTGCCTTTGTGGGCGAGGGCGCAGCGCTTTCACCCCGGCACCAGCAATCGGTGCAATTTGAGGGGGGACCAGCACAGGAAGGATCTGCCGAAGGGCATGTCTGGTTGCATGAGCCCCGTGTTGTCGTCACCAACCCGATTGCCGACGATCCCCACCGCGAACGTGAACGCCTGAACGAGGCCGTGGATGAGCTGCGCGTGGGCGTCGACAAGATGCTTGAGATTTCGCAGGGCGGTGACAAGGAACAATTGCAGGTTCTGGAAGCCTATCGCATGTTCGCCAATTCCAAAGGCTGGATGCGCCGGATGGAAGAGGACATTGCCCTGGGCCTTAGCGCCGAAGCGGCGGTTGAGAAAGAACAGTCGCAAGCGCGGGCGCGCATGGGGCAGGTTACCGACCCCTATCTGCGGGAAAGGCTGGCAGATCTGGATGACCTCAGCAACCGGCTGCTGCGCATTCTGACCGGGCAGGGGGGCACCAACGGGGCCGACCTGCCACCCGATCCGATCCTGGTTGCCCGAAATATCGGGCCTGGGGATCTGTTGGAATATGGTCGCTCGTTGAAAGGGATCGTTCTTGAGGAAGGCTCGGTCGGTAGCCACGCAACGATTGTGGCTCGCGCCCTGGCAATTCCACTGGTGGTTCACGTTGGGCACATCACGACCGAGGCGTTGAACGGAGATCATATTCTGGTTGATGGCGATCAGGGTATGGTCCAACTGCGTCCGGAAGATACGGTTGTCTCTGCGTTTCGCGATAAAATCGCAATGCAGGCTAAAGCGCAGGAACGCTATGCCTCGATCCGCGATACTCCGACAGTGACGCGCGATGGTGAACGGATCAATCTGGTTATGAACGCGGGTCTGATGGCGGATCTGCCGTCGTTGGGCAATTCCGGGGCCGAGGGTGTGGGCCTATTCCGCACCGAGCTTCAGTTCCTGATCCGCAATCAGATGCCCAAGCGGTCCGAGCTTGTGACACAATATCAGCGCGTCATGGATGCTGCTGGCGACATGCGCGTGGTGTTCCGCACACTGGATATCGGGTCGGACAAAGTTCTGCCCTACATGAAGCACGTCGAAGAGCCCAACCCGGCTTTGGGCTGGCGCGCTATTCGCGTTGGTCTGGATAAGCGCGGCGTTATGCGGATGCAGTTGCAGGCGTTGATGCGTGCAGCCAATGGGCGGCCTTTGACAATCATGTTCCCGTTTGTGGCGCAGGCCGAAGAATACCGTGAGGCACGTTGGGAAGTGAACAAGACCATCGAACGCGAAAAGCGCCTTGGTCATGTGCTGCCAGAATCGATCGAAGTTGGCGCAATGCTGGAAACGCCGTCTCTCGCCTTTGCCCCGCAGAAGTTCTTTGACGAGGTCGATTTCGTCTCGATCGGGGGCAACGACCTGAAACAGTTCTTTTTTGCCGCTGACCGCGAAAACGAGCTGGTGCGCCGACGCTATGACACGCTGAATGTCAGCTTCCTGACCTTCATCGAACGGATTGTCGAACGCTGCAATATCTCGAACACGCCGTTGTCTTTCTGTGGCGAGGATGCCGGGCGACCGGTTGAGGCGCTTTGTCTGGCAGCCATGGGTATTCGGACCCTGTCTATGCGCCCTGCGTCGATAGGCCCGGTCAAAAGCGTGCTGTTGCGCGCCGATCTGCAGTCACTGCGTAAGATCATCGCTGACGCCCGCCATCGTGGAGACCAATCGGTTCGATCCTCGGTAATGGAGTGGTTGCGGAATCAGGGTTGATTTTCCAGTTGCGCTTCCCTATTCAGTGCCTGAATGTTAGCGGTAACAATGCTTGCATCACAAGGACCAGTGATAACTGCGTCTGAGTGATGCCAGCAGATTTGAAGGAGCCCATAGATGGTTTCACGCGTAATCCCGGTAGACCCGTTCGATCTGGTGCTATTCGGCGCGACCGGCGATCTGGCGCAGCGCAAGATCTTGCCCGGGCTCTATCATCGGTTCGAAGTCGGCCAGATGCCCGAAGACGCAAAGATCATCGGCACGGCGCGGTCCGACATGAACAGTGACGGGTTCCGTGACCAAATACGCGCCTCGATGAAAGAATTTGCGCCTGCGTTCAAAAAGGACGTTCTGGATCAGTTTCTAAGCCATGTTGAATATGTTCCCGTTGACGCAATGGGGGACTCCGGCTGGAAAGACCTTGCCAAAACCTTGCGTCCTGACGTTGTGCGCGCGTTCTACCTGTCAGTTGGCCCCAGCCTTTTCTCTGGCATCGCAAAAAGGCTCAGCGATTATGGTATGGCGACGCCCGACAGCCGTATCGTGGTCGAAAAACCTTTTGGCCACGACCTCGCCTCAGCCAAGGCGCTGAACTCCGGGCTGCGAGCCTGCTTTGAAGAGCATCAGATATATCGGATTGACCACTACTTGGGAAAGGAAACCGTGCAGAACCTGATGGCACTGCGCTTTGCCAATTCCCTGTTCGAACCTCTCTGGAACGCGACACATGTCGATCATGTTCAGATTACCGTGGCAGAGACTGTTGGCGTCGAAGGGCGCGGAGCCTATTACGATCAGTCCGGTGCAATGCGGGACATGGTGCAGAACCATCTGGTTCAGCTATTGTGCCTGACTGCGATGGAACCTCCGTCCAAATTTTCGCCCAACGCCGTGCGTGACGAGAAGGTCAAGGTGATCGAGGCGCTGGAGCCTGTTGCGCCGTCTGACATCGCACGCGGCCAATATCGTTCGAGCAAAGGTGGCGACGGTTATTTGGATCATGTTGGCAACCCCGCGAGCCGCACAGAAAGTTACATCGCTCTTAAGGCTCATATCGGCAACTGGCGCTGGGCCAGTGTGCCGTTCTATTTGCGAACTGGAAAACGCCTGCGGGCTCGCGAATCCGAAATCGCGGTGTTTTTCCGGGATCCGCCGCATACGATCTTCCCCAATGTCGGCCCGCTGCACGGCAACGTGCTGGTGATCCGCCTGCAACCGGACGAAGGTATTACCCTGCGAACAACGATTAAAGAACCGGGGCAGGGCGGGTTCCGCCTGTCAGATGTTGCACTGGACATGAGTTTTGCCGAGGCGCTTGGGGATGAGGCGCAATCGCCGGACGCCTATGAACGACTGATCATGGATGTCATTCGTGGCGACCAAACCCTGTTTATGCGCGGCGACGAAGCCGAAGCCGCCTGGGCCTGGGTTGATCCCATTATTCACAGTTGGGAAGAGCGTGGAGATCGCCCCGCGAAATATGATCAGGGCAGTTCCGGCCCAGAAGAAGCGCTGATGCTGATGCATCGCGATGGGCGCCGCTGGCGTCAGATCGGAGGGTAATCATGATTAATACAGTCATCACCGACGTCACTCAACGCATCATCGACCGCAGCGCCGGACTGCGCGGCCCGCATATTGAGCGTATGGAACATGCCCGATCCAAGGGACCGGCGCGCGCGCATTTGTCTTGCAGCGGTCAAGCCCATGCCTATGCCGGTGCGGGTGAGGATCAGCAAGCGATGGCCACTGATACGGCCGGTAATCTGGGCATCGTCACCGCCTATAACGACATGCTTTCCGCCCACCAGCCGTTCGAGCGTTATCCCGGCCTGATCCGCGATGCGATCCGAGCCGCAGGTGGCACTGCACAAGTTGCGGGTGGCGTGCCAGCCATGTGTGACGGTGTCACCCAAGGCGAGGCGGGGATGGAGTTGTCTCTGTTTTCGCGTGACGTCATTGCCCTGGCGACCGGAGTGGCGCTGAGCCATAACACCTACGATGCGGCCGTTTTCCTGGGCGTCTGTGACAAGATCGTACCCGGTTTGATTATCGGCGCACAGGCGTTCGGCCACCTGCCCGCTGTGTTCCTGCCAGCCGGACCGATGACCAGCGGTCTGCCCAACGATGAAAAAGCCAAGATTCGCCAGAAATTTGCCGCAGGAGAGATCGGCCGTGACGAGCTTATGGCCGCTGAAATGGCCGCGTATCACGGACCGGGCACTTGTACTTTTTATGGCACCGCGAACACCAATCAGATGCTGATGGAATTTATGGGCCTGCACCTGCCAGGCTCCAGCTTTGTGAATCCCAACACGCCTCTGCGGGATGCGCTGACCGAGGAAGGTGCGCGCCGCGCCCTGTCGCTGAGTGCGCTGGGCAACCACTATACACCAGTCTATCAGGTACTGGATGAGCGTGCGTTTGTGAACGGCATCGTGGGTCTGATGGCCACGGGTGGGTCGACCAACCTGCTGATCCATTTGATCGCAATGGCGCGGGCAGGTGGTATCGTGTTGGATTGGCAGGATTTTTCTGACATTTCCGCCGTGGTGCCTTTGGTTGCTCGGGTTTATCCGAACGGTCTGGCAGACGTGAACCACTTCCACGCAGCGGGTGGTCTTGGGTACTGCATTGGAACGCTACTGGAAGACGGGCTGCTGCACCCCGACACTCTAACCGTCGCAGGGCAGGGGCTGCAGAATTATACCAAAGAACCGAAGCTGAAGAACGGTGAACTGGTTTGGGAAGACGGGGCTGGCCACAGTCTGAACGAAAAAATCGTCCGTCCGGCGAAAGACCCGTTCCAACCCACTGGTGGGTTGTCGCGTCTGACCGGCAATCTGGGCACCGGCGTGATGAAGGTTTCGGCCGTCGCCCCGGAACATCAGGTTGTCGAAGCGCCTGCACGCGTGTTCCATGATCAGGACGAAGCAAAAGCCGCGTTCAAGGCCGGAGAGTTCACCGGCGATGTCATCGTTGTTGTCCGGTTCCAGGGACCCAAAGCAAATGGCATGCCCGAGCTTCACTCGCTGACGCCGATCCTGTCGATCTTGCAGGGCCGCGGGCAAAAGGTGGCGCTTGTAACCGATGGTCGTATGTCCGGCGCGTCCGGCAAAGTCCCTGCGGCGATCCATGTCTGCCCCGAGGCGCTGGATGGCGGGCCGATCGCTTACCTGCAGGATGGCGACATCTTGCGCGTCGATGCGGTGAAGGGTGAGTTGGAGATTCTGACCCCCGGGGTTCTGGACCGTGCCCCTGCCACTGCTGATCTGTCGGCCAACCAACACGGCGTGGGGCGTGACCTGTTCGCTACCTTCCGCCAAAACGTCGGATCAGCAGACACCGGCGCCAGTATTTTCGGAGTTTGACCCATGTCCAAAACCCAACGCACGCGTGAAATCTGCGCACTTGCGCCCATTGTTCCTGTCCTTGTCGTCGATGATGCGGCTCAGGCGCGCTCTTTGGCCGAGGCGCTTGTCGCAGGTGGCCTCCCCGCGCTTGAGGTTACTCTGCGCACACCCGCCGCGCTGGACGCGATCCGCGCGATGGCGGATGTTCCGGGCGGCGTCGTCGGCGCAGGAACTTTGGTGACGCCCGAAGATGTGCGCGCCGCGAAAGAGGCAGGCGCGCAATTCGGGGTCTCGCCCGGTGCCACCGACATTCTGATCGCGGCTTGCGAGGCCGAAGGCTTGCCCTTGTTGCCCGGCGCCGCCACAGCCAGTGAGGCGATGCGTCTGTTGGAAAAGGGCTATGACATGCTCAAGTTCTTCCCGGCCGAAGCATCGGGTGGTGCACCGGCGTTGAAGGCGATCGGCGCACCGTTGCCGCAAATCAAGTTTTGTCCGACCGGTGGTGTGTCGCCCGAAAATGCAAAGAATTACCTGTCCTTGTCCAATGTGGTTTGCGCGGGCGGAAGCTGGGTTGCGCCGAAAAAGATGGTCATTGATGGGGATTGGGCCGGTATCGAAAACCTTGCGCGCGCGGCCTCCAAGCTGATGGATTGACGCCGCTTAAAGCTGCGCTAGGGTGGGCGTCAATTCATACAGGTTGATCCCATGATAAACTCCATTTCCCTGGCGCAAGGTCGCGAATATCTGGCGATTCCAGGACCTTCGGTCATTCCAGACGCGGTGTTGCAAGCCATGCACCGCCCGTCACCGAATATCTACGAGGGCGAGCTGATCGAGATGATGCCGTCGCTGACCCGCGATCTGTGTCGCGTGGCGCGGACCGAGCATAGCGTTGCTATCTATATCTCTAACGGCCACGGAACGTGGGAAGCCGCGCTGTCCAACGTCATCGCACCCGGTGAAACGGTTCTAGCCCCCGCATCTGGCCGATTTACCCATGGCTGGGCCGAGATGGCCGAGGGTATCGGCGCCAAGGTTCAATTGATCGACTTCGGCTCGTCCTCGGCGTGGGATTTTGACCGTATTGCCGAGGCATTGCGTGACGACAAAGCCCACATGATCAAGGCGGTACTGGCCGTTCATGTGGACACGTCAAGCTCAATCCGGAACGACATTCCAGCACTACGCGCCTTGTTGGACGATCTGGACCACCCGGCGCTTTTGATGGCGGATTGCATTGCCTCGCTGGGGTGTGACCGGTTCGAAATGGATGCCTGGGGCGTCGACGTCACGGTTACGGCCTGTCAGAAGGGGCTGATGACACCCGCTGGCACCGGCTTTGTCTTCTTCAATGACAAGGCACAGGCCAAACGGGCCGCTATGCCACGAGTTTCGCAGTATTGGGACTGGCAGCCACGATCCAACCCCGACCTGTTCTATCAGTATTTCAACGGCACCGCACCGACCCATCACCTCTACGGTTTGCGCGCAGCCTTAGACATGATCCATGCCGAGGGGATGGAACAGGTTTGGGCGCGGCACGAGAGGCTAGCCACGGCCATCTGGGAAGCATGTGAAACCTGGGCGCAAGGTGACGCGCTGCATTTGAATGTTGCGGAGCGTCAACATCGCAGCCATGCTGTCACCGCCTTGCGACTAACCGAGGGACGCGGCACGCCATTGCGCGAGTTCACTGAAAACCAAATGGGGTTGACCCTTGGTATTGGTCTGGGGATGGACGACTGGGAAGGATGCTTCCGTCTTGGCCATATGGGTCACGTCAACGGCCAGATGGTTATGGCTACTTTGGGCGGTCTGGAAACAGCCTTGGCCGCGCTGGATATCCCTCGCGGCAACGGCGCGTTAGAAGCTGCAGCTGCGGTGCTTGCGTCGAAGACCTAACGCCGCGCCTCGGCAAGCGCTTTTGGCAATGCTGTGGCAAAGGCATCCAGATCGGCTGCCTCGCCACAGCTGACGCGGATGCAGCGATTTTGCGGGGCGGCAAAGGGCATACGCACGAAAATGCTCTGCGCAACCAGCGAGTCCAGAACTGCCTTGGCAAAGGCCCCATCCTTCCCGCAATTAATGGCGACGAAATTGGTTGCCGAAGGAAGGGGCTCCAACCCGTTCTTGCGGGCAATCTGGCTGATCCGATCACGCGCTTCGGTAATCTTGGTCTGAACATGATTTAGCCACTCGGCATCATTCAGTGCGGCCAGCGCACCGGCCTGCGCGGCTCGGTTCATTCCGAAATGGTTGCGCACCTTATTGAAGGCTGAAATCAGGCCGGGTGCGCCGATGGCATAGCCAACCCGCGCGCCCGCCATGCCGTACACCTTGGAAAAAGTTCGCATCCGGATCACCCGCGGATCGTCTGCTGCCACAGGGGCGGCGGTGCCTTCAGGCGCACATTCCACATAGGCCTCGTCCAATACAAGCAAACACCCGTCAGGCAGATCGTCCAGCGCCGCCACGATATCCGCTCCGGAATGCCAGCTACCCATCGGGTTGTCAGGATTGGCCAGATACACCAGCTTGGCATCCACTTCACCCGCCTTGGCAAACAGCGCCACCGGGTCCTCGTGGTCGTCGCGATACGGCACTTTGTGGAGCGTTCCGCCGAACCCAGCCACATGGTAGTTGAAGGTCGGATATGCCCCATCTGAGGTGACAACCGCGTCTCCGGATCCGACCAGTAGCCGCACCAGGTAACCCAACAGCCCGTCGATGCCTTCGCCAACCACGATGTTTTCCGACCCGACTCCATGGTGATCCGCCAATGCAGCGCGCAGATCGTGGTTTTCCGGATCGCCATACATCCAGATCCCCGTTTCTGCCATTGCCGCTATGGCGTGCGGAGAGGGTCCAAACACGCTTTCATTTGCGCCCAGCCGCGCCACAAATGGCGCGCCACGCTGGCGTTCCTGCGTTTCGGGGCCAACAAACGGCACGGTTGCAGGCAGGGATTGGGCAAGCGGGGTATAGCGTGGCTCTGTCATGGGGGCAGATAAACGTAAGGTCATACGACAGGCAAGCTTGCGTTGCAGGATGCTGCTCCGCATTGTTCGCGTAACGATTAAAGGGAGGAGCGCGCATGCGCATTGTTTTGGGCTTGTTGATTGTCGGCCTCGCCTATCTGGTTTTCTGGCCGGTCCCGGTTCAACCGGTGGCATGGACCCCACCCGAAGCACTGGGTTTCACTGGTGACTTTGCCGAGAACAATGCGTTGGACCAGCTGGAGCTGATCTCGTTGCCTGACGGTGAGAAAGGCCCCGAAGACATTGCCATCATGCCGGGCGGGTCCGTGTACACGACCAGCTTGTCCGGGGCACTGTACCGAATAGACGACGAGGTCCCGGTGAAAGTTGACGATCTCGGCGGTCGGCCCTTGGGGCTGACGGTCGGTCCGGATGGGGTGCTTTATATCGCCGACAGTTTCCGCGGCATCATGCGATGGACAGGCCCCGGTACGCTGCAGCCAGTGGTGTCCGAGATAAACGGCGCGCCGGTGATCTATGCAAATCAATTGGACGTGGCGAAGGATGGGACGATCTATTTCTCAAACTCGTCCGATCGGTTCGATCCCGAAACGATGGGCGGGACCAAACCGACTTCGGTACTGACCATCTGGGAGCAATCGGACACAGGTTACGTTGCCCGTCACGCGCCCGATGGCACGACCGAGAAACTGGCCGAAGGCTTTGTCTACACAAACGGCGTCGCGTTGTCGCCGGGTGAGGATTTTCTGCTGATCGCCGAAACCGGGCGCGCCCGGGTGCACAAGCTTTGGCTGACAGGCCCGAAGGCCGGGCAGCAAGAGGTCCTGATGGACAATCTCCCAGGCTATCCCGACAACATCGAGGCACAGGGCGATGGTACGTATTGGATGGCCTTTGCCAGCCCGCGCGTGCCAAGCGAGGCACTGATGCCATACCCGTTCTTGCGCAAGGTGATCTGGCGACTGGGGCCGACGGTGCGGCCTGCGCCGATCCATCGCGGGATGATGGTGCAGTTTGACGGCGACGGGAACATCCTGCAGACCTTGCAAGACCCCGGGGGTCGGCTGGGCATCACCACGGGTGGCAAGTTGGCCGGGGGACATTTCTACGTCATGACATTGGATTCGCCCTGGTTCGGGCGCATGCCTGCGTCAAATCTGCCCTAACGTTGAGGTGGAACTGCCTGATCCATCGGGGCATTGTACCCCTAACCGGAATTGAGAGGCCTGAGATGTCACGAGTATCCGTCGAATACAAAAATCACATCGCGCACGTAACTCTGACGCGCGGCGACAAGATGAATGCGCTGGATGATGCGATGATAAAGGCCATCATTTCTGCGGGGCAGGAGGTCGCTGCCTCGGATGCCCGTGCGGTGGTGCTATCGGGTGAAGGCAAAAGCTTTTGCGCGGGTCTGGACATGGCCAGCTTTGCGAGCATGGCGCAAACGGACCCGACCGAATGGTTGATGACCCGCAGCCACAAGGACGCCAATGAAGTGCAGGAAGTTGCCTTGGTTTGGCAACGCGTGCCCGTTCCCGTCATTTGTGCCATTCAGGGTGTTGCTTATGGCGGCGGTTTGCAACTTGCGCTGGGCGCTGACATCCGGATAGCACATCCCGAGGCTAAACTCGCCGTGATGGAGATGAAGTGGGGTCTGATCCCCGACATGGGCGGGATGGTTCTGCTGCCAAAGCTGGTCCGGTCGGACGTTTTACGCCTGTTGACCTATTCGGCCCGCCCCATCGGTGCCGCGCAGGCGGCGGACTGGGGGCTGGTTACCAAACTGTCGGATGACCCACTGACCGAGTCATTGGCCTTGGCCGAAGACATCGCTGGTCAAAGCCCTTCGGCCATCCGCGCGGCCAAGCGCCTGATAGAGGTTGCGGAAGCCAAGCCTCGCACAGAGGTGCTGCTGGAGGAGTCATCAGAGCAGGCGGAGCTGATCGGCAAACCCGACCAGATGGAGGTCATTGCGGCGAATTTGCAAGGTCGCAAGCCAGAGTTCAAATGATCTCGGCACCTGTCACACGATTGATCCTGTACACCAAAGACATCGACAAGATGGTACATTTCTATAAGACGCATTTTGGCTATGCAGTGCGCCAACTGGAAGGGGACCGGATTGTAGAGCTTGTGCCTGACGGGGACGGGGTGCGCCTGTTGTTACATCCGGCCAGCAAGGCCGCTCGGCAGGGGCAAGCAGCGGTCAAAATTGTTTTTGATGTCGTGGACGTTGCCAAGTTTTGCAGACAAGCCGCACAGCACGGGCTGAAATTCGGTCCGATCCACTCGGCGGATGGCTACAGTTTCGCAAATGCCAAGGATCCATCGGGAAACTCGATTTCCGTGTCAAGCAGGGCATTTGCGCCCGGCAATTAACGCATAAAAGCCCGTCGTGCATCACGGGCCATATTGTATCGCATCTCAAGCTCGGCGATCTTAGCCATAGTCACTTTACGCTCGTCAGCATCGGACTGCGACGCATAGGTTTTGCGGGCGGCATCCAACTCTTTCTTGATGCTGAACTCTTCGGGAAGAACGCCTGCTTGCGCCATGATCCGATGACCGGCGGCGACGGCCGGATCGGTCTGAGCCTCGGACGAACGGTCAGGCAGCGGCTGGCCTTCGCCCTCCAGCCCCTCTAGTTGACCTTCGGCTTGCGCCTTTTTGATCTGGCGTTCGACCAGTTTTCCGAGCGATCCAAACATAGGTTCATAGTACCCGACCAGCACAGCGGGGGAAAGCTGTCATCTGGATCGGTTGGTAACCAGATAGGCGATACCACCTGCGGCCAAACCCCAGACGGCAGCGCCCAGGCCGTAGACAGTGATGCCTGATGCGGTGATGGCGAATGTCAGAATCGCCGCTTCGCGTTCGGCGGGAACCTCTAATGCGGCAAAGGTCGCGTTTGCCATCACACCGATCAGGGCAATGCCGGTCAGAGTGCCCATGAGCAATGGGTCGGCGTGGGCCGCGAACCCGGTGATTGCCACGGCAAAGACGCCAAATACGCAGTAAAATAGGCCTGCCATAACCGCTGACCAGTAACGCTGGTTCGGGTCCGGGTAGCTGTCTTCGTTTGAACACATCGCAGCGGTAATCGCGGCAAGGCACGTGGCCGGAGCGCCAAAGGGGGCAGACAGAATACTGGCTCCTCCGACGGCTGAGAACAACTTGCCAGCAATTGGCGCATACCCAAAGCTGCGCATGACGGCGATGCCGGGTATGTTTTGCGTAGCCATGGTGACGATGAACAGGGGGATGCCAATCCCGATCGCCGATGCGATCGAGAATGTCGGAATGGTCCAGACAGGGGCGGCGACCAGATGCTCGGGTCGGACCGAACCGTCACCGGCGTTCAATACAACGACGATTGCCGCGGCAACCACTGCGGCAGGAACTGCGATCAACCGATTGATCCGCCCAGCGATAAACCACGTCAGAATGACCGGTAGCGCTTGCCAGGGCAGCTCAACTGCCGCCTTGAACGGAATGATGCATAAGGGCAGCAAAACCCCGCCCAGCATGGCCTGTGCAAGTGTTGTCGGGATAGCGGCCGCAAGCCGTCCAAGCGGACGCCACATTCCGGCAACAACAGTCAGGGCTCCGGCGCAAAGAAAGGCCCCAACTGCATCAGAAAATCCGACCAATGGGGTCGCCGAGACCGCCAGCAGAGCGGCACCGGGTGTTGACCATGCCACGCTGATCGGCTGCCGGTACCAAAGGCTGACCACAATCGCCGTCACCCCCATTGCAACCGCGGCCATCATCAAACCCGAGGCCGCCTCAGCCTCCGAGGCGCCCATTGCAATAAGGCCCTGCAGCACGATCGGGAAAGAGCTGAAAAAGCCGACAACGGCCACCACAAGGCCAGTCGAAATTGTCTGCACAGGAGGGAAAGGGCGCGCCATGACTTCCTCGGAGTTGTCTGCAGAGATTGCTAACAATCGCAAGCGGATAGAAACAAGGTGAAATGCGTCACCGAACAAAAAAACCCGCCGGGTGAGCGGCGGGTGTTAGATTTTGAGTATTTGCGAAAAGACGAAGATCAGGCGATTTCGGCCAAACGGGCGAGGGCCTCATTCAGTTTCGCCTCTTCCTCTTCGCGGGCGGCAAGGTTGGCTTTGGCTTCCGCGACGACCTCTTCCGGGGCCGAGGCCACGAATTTGGGGTTGTTCAGACGTCCGCGCAGACCGCCCAATTCCTTGGCCAGCTTGCCCTTGGCTTTCTCCAACCGTTCCTTTTCCGCGCCAATGTCGATGATATCCGCCAATGGCAGGCCGAAACTCGCGCCGGGGGCGGCAATCGAGATGGTGCCTTTGGGCAGTTCATCCCCCTTGGTCAGGCTGTCGATCCGTGCCAGGCGTTTGATCAGCGCTTCGTTGCGGTCCCATGCGGCTTGCCCATTCGCGTCGATCTCGGTCACCAGCATCGGCACATAGAGGCCGGCTGGAACCCGCATCTGCGCACGGGCCGAGCGTGTGTTTTCGATAACCGAGATCACCCAGTTCATCTCACGATCCGCATCCGCGTCGATCAGGTCGGCGGCGGCATAGGTCGGCCAATCGGCGTGGACGGCCATTTTGGCACGGTCGCCGGTCAAGCCCCACAGCTCTTCGGTGATGAAGGGCATGATCGGGTGCAGCAGGACCATGCACTGATCCAGAACCCAACGCATGGTCGCGCGGGTCTCGGCTTGGGCCTCGGCATCATCGCCTTGCAGCAGTGGCTTGGACAGCTCCACGTACCAGTCGCAAACCTTACCCCAGACAAAGGCATAAAGCCCGTTGGCCGCGTCGTTGAAGCGATAGCTTTCCAGCGCCGCGTCGACCTCTTCCCGCACACGTGCGGTTTCGCCGATGATCCAGCGGTTCACCGCAGCTTTGGGCTTCAGGTCAGCCACGTCCAGTTGAGGAACGGCGTCGGTGAAGACCTCGTTCATCTCGGCAAAGCGGACAGCATTCCACAGCTTGGTGCCGAAGTTGCGATAGCCGGTGATGCGTTCACGGGACAGTTTCAGCACGCCGCCAATCGCCGCCATCGAGGCGTTGGTAAAGCGCAGCGCGTCGGCACCGAATTCGTCCACGATTTCCAGCGGGTCGATGACGTTGCCGGTGGTTTTGGACATCTTCTTGCCCTTCTCGTCACGGACGAGCTGGTGCAGGTAGACAGTGTGGAACGGGATCTCGTTCATCACGGCCAGCTGCATCATCATCATCCGGGCGACCCAGAAGAACAGGATGTCCGCGCCGGTGATCAGGACATCGGTCGGGAAGTAGCGCTCCAGTTCTTCGGTCTTTTCGGGCCAGCCCAGCGTGCCGATGGGCCAGAGACCGGAAGAGAACCAGGTGTCGAGGACGTCGGGGTCGCGGCGAATGATCACAAAATCGCCATTGCCTCTAAGCGCGGCCGTTTCTACGGCATCGTCAAACATGTCGTTGCCTTCAGCATGCTCGACGACGTGCGAAACATCGTAAAACTCACGAGCCGCGTTCTGGGCTTCTTCGAATGTTGCAGCACAGAAAGGTACCAGTTCCGGGCTGTCGTAATCGACGCCCAGAGGCTTCTGGCTCGGGTCTTTCTTCGGCCCATACCAAACCGGAATCTGATGGCCCCACCACAGCTGGCGCGAGATGCACCAGGGCTCGATGTTTTCCAGCCAGTGGTAATAGGTCTTCTCGCCCGACTCCGGCAGGATTTTGACTGTACCGTCCTTAACCGCATCCAGCGCGGGGCCGACGATCTTTTCGGCATCCACGAACCACTGATCGGTGAACATTGGCTCGATCACAACTTTCGAGCGGTCGCCGAAGGGCTGCATGATCGGTTTGCTCTCGACCAGCGGCACCAGTGCGGCAGGATCTTCATCATCGCCCAACTTGGTGCCCAGAACCGGGTCATCTGCACGGGTCATCACAGCCAGACCGTCGGTGTTGATCTCTTCGACCACTTTCGCGCGCGCCTCGAACCGGTCGAGACCCCGCAGATGGTCGGGAACAAGGTTAATCGCGTCGATCTCGTTCTCGGTGAACTCACGCCCGCGTGCGTATTCCTGCGCTTTACCAGCCTCTTCGGCGTAGGGCGCACCATCAGCCCGCATCGCGCCTTTGGTGTCCATCAGACGGTACATCGGAATGCCGCCGCGCTTGGCGACCATGTTGTCGTTGAAGTCATGTGCACCAGTGATCTTCACCGCACCCGAGCCGAAATCAGGATCGGGGTAGTCATCGGTGATGATCGGGATCTGGCGACGATGCTCCTTCGGACCAACCGGGATTTCGCAGAGTTTCCCAACGATTGGCGCATACCGTTCATCCGACGGATGAACCGCAACCGCGCCGTCACCCAGCATGGTTTCGGGGCGGGTCGTGGCAATCGAAATGTAATCGCGTTCTTCTTCGAAAACGACGTTCCCGTCCTCATCCTTCTCGATATAGGTGTAGGTTTCACCACCAGCCAGCGGATACTTGAAGTTCCACATGTGGCCCGCGACCTCAATATTCTCGACCTCAAGGTCCGAGATCGCGGTCTCGAAATGGGGGTCCCAATTGACCAACCGCTTGCCGCGATAGATCAGGCCCTTTTCATACATGTCGACGAAGACCTTGATGACCGCGTCGTGGAAGTTGGCCGAGTTTTCATGCCCGGTGCGCGGATCGCGTGGTGCCCCCGCCATGGTGAAGGCGTTGCGCGACCAGTCACAGGAGGAGCCAAGACGTTTCAGCTGCTCGATGATCGTGCCGCCGTATTCGCCCTTCCATTCCCAGACCTTGTCCAGAAAAGCCTCGCGACCCAGCTCGTTTCGGCTGGGCTGTTGGGTGGCGGCCAGCATCTTTTCAACCTGCATCTGGGTGGCGATACCGGCATGGTCCTGACCGGGCTGCCAAAGCGTGTCGAAGCCGCGCATCCGGTGCCAGCGGGTCAGGATATCCTGCAAGGTGTTGTTGAACGCGTGGCCCACATGCAATGCGCCCGTCACGTTGGGAGGCGGGATCATGATGGTAAAGCTTTCGTCGCGCGATCTGTTCGCGCCTGCCTTGAAGGCCCCGGCCCGTTCCCAAGCCTCATAAATGCGGGCCTCAGCCTCGGCCGCGTTGAATGTCTTTTCCATCGCCATTGGATGCGTCCTGCGTCAACAAATTCGGGTCAGCGCCTGCAATAGCGAATGCGTAAGGGAAGGGGAAGGGTTGTATGCTATTCGGCTTGGGCAAAGCGCGCGCGAAAATAGTCCTGAACACACTGGTAGGCCGGTTCATGGAAATCCAAAGTCAGCAATGAGTGGTCGTTACCGTCAAATTCCACCGTCTCAAGATGATCACCGAAAGCATCCTTCAGGACGCCCATATGCCTTTCTGAGGCAAGTTTGTCATCGGCGTAGCGCATGACGAAGGCCGGGGCCGTGCCGTACCATGCCCGCGCGGGCGTCGGAACCGACATACACGTCGTGGGTGGCTTCGCCGCCGCTGGTCAGCAGGGCGGTGAACGGAAATACGCTGTCATGTGCCCATGTGATGATCTGTAGGTTAACCAAAAAATGACTGGCAAGACACGAGGGAGCTGCCTCTTCGACTGGACATCGTCTTGTGGCGGGCTACGGTCGCCATCGCAGGAGGATCATCGCATGGAAAAGTTCGGCAAAAGCCAGCCCGTCAAACGGACAGAAGATCAGCGGTTTCTGACCGGGCACGGACGATACATGGACGATGATGTACCCGGAGATGCTCTGTTCGCAGCTTTTTTTCGCAGCCCGGTTGCCCATGGTCGGATCACGGCGCTGGATTTGGATGCCGCGCGTGAAGCGGAAGGGGTGCGCCTTGTCATGACGCTGGATGATCTCTCGACGGCTGGGATCGACACTGTGATGAATGCAGCAACTGTGCAGAACCGCGATGGCTCTCAGACCCTTGCGCCCGACAGGCATATGCTGGCCCAAGACCGCGTCCGGTTTGTTGGCGAACCTGTGGCTGTCGTGATCGCAGACACGTTGTTGCAGGCGCGAGATGCTGTTGAGATGATCTGGATGGACACAGATGATCTGCCCGCAAAACTGGATGTCGAAGCCGGTGGTGAACCACTGCATGATCAGGTCGCCGACAATCGTGCTTTTGATTGGGGGTTGGGGGATGAAGCAGCAACCGATGCCGCCTTTCAGGCCGCCGCGCATACCGTTTCGCTGGATGTGGCCGACAACCGCGTGATCATCACCTCAATCGAGCCACGGGGATGTCAGGCCAATTGGGTCGATGGACGTTTGCACTTTGCCTATGGTGGGCAAGGCGTCTGGGCGATGCGGGGGCAGTTGGCGCAAAAGCTGAAGCTGGAACCCGAGGCGATCCGTGTCACTACTCCGGATGTGGGTGGCGGATTCGGCATGAAGGTCATGCCGTACCCTGAGTATTTTTGCGTCTCAGTTGCAGCGATGAAACTCGGGCAGCCGGTTCATTGGATGTCTGACCGATCCGAGGCGATGCTGTCGGATCATCACGGTCGCGACCTGACCTCATTGGCTGAGCTCGCCTTTGACGAGGACCTGAAAGTCACGGCCTACCGTGTGCACAGCAAGGTAAATCTGGGTGCGTATAGCAGTCATTTCGGGCAAGCGATCCAGACCAGTCTTTTCAGCAAGGTGTTGATGGGGGTTTATGACGTTCAAACGACGTATCTGCGGGTTGAGGGGTTCTATACCAACACCACGCAAGTCGATGCCTATCGGGGGGCAGGGCGGCCCGAGGCGATCTATGTTCTGGAACGTGTAATGGATCGCGCCGCGCGCCAACTGGGCGTCGATCCTTGGGAGTTGCGCCGCAGGAATTTCATCCAGCCGGAAAACTTCCCCTACAAGACCGCGACTGGCGAAATCTATGACGTTGGTGATTTCGATATGGTCCTGTCCCGTGCAGGTGCCCAGACCCATGGGTTCACGACGCGAAAAACTGCAGATGCGGAACGTGGCCTGATCCGGGGGCGGGGCTTGTGTTACTATATCGAAAGCATTTTGGGTGACCCTTCGGAAAACGCGAAAGTCGAGTTCTGCGAGGATGGTACGGTGAACCTTTATGTCGGTACCCAATCGAACGGGCAGGGGCATGAGACGGTCTATGCGCAATTCCTGTCAGACCAAACCGGAGTTCCGATGGACCAGATCAATGTGGTCCAGGGTGACAGCGATCAGTTGCCACATGGTGGCGGGACTGGCGGGTCACGTTCAGTCACGGTGCAAAGTACGGCCACGCTGGCGACAATTGACGTCATGATCGCCGCATTCACGCCGTATCTGGCGGATAAGATGGGGGTGGAGGAAAGTGATGTGCGTTTCGACCATGAAACCTTCCGCGCACCGGGGTCAAACCTGACGCCGACGCTCACCGAGGCTGCGGAGATGGCCCGCGCCGATGGGCGTGCCGACGTGCTAAGTCACGAGGCCAGCGCCAATCTGGATGCGCGGAGTTATCCCAATGGCGCACATGTTGCCGAAGTCGTGATTGATTCTTACACCGGTGAAACCTGGGTGGATCGCTATACTGTCGTCGACGACTTCGGTAATCTTATCAACCCGATGTTGGCCGAAGGGCAGGTGCATGGCGGGGTGGCACAAGGTATCGGTCAGGCATTGACGGAGCGTGTTGTGCATGATGCGCAGGGGCAACTGCTCACGGCTTCGTTGATGGATTACGCCTTGCCCCGCGCGGCCGAGATACCCATGATTAAGTTTACCTCGGCGCCGGTTCCGTCAACTTCCAACCCGATGGGGATGAAAGGATGCGGAGAGGCCGGCACCGTGGGCGCGCTGGCCGCGGTGGCAAACGCGGTTCAGGATGCGCTCTGGGATTACGGGGTGCGGCAGGCGGACATGCCTTTCACACCTCATAAAGTATGGGAATTGTTGACGCATGGTTCTGTCGCGGCTGAGTAGAAAGGTACTGGGATGGCTCGGACGGCCCTTACGGTCCGAGCATTCCGCCGAGGCGCTTCACCGCGAGCCCGTCAGCCATGTGATTATCCTAGACGGCACCATGTCGACGCTTGAGCCGGGCTACGAAACCCATGCGGGTCAGACCCTGCGACTGTGCCGCGAAATGGGTAGCAAAGTGTCCGTCTTTTACGAATCCGGTGTACAGTGGGAAAACTGGAAGTCCTCGCTGGACGTGATGATGGGGCGGGGCATCAACCGCCAGATCCGCCGCGCATATGGCTATCTCGCTTCACGCTACAAACCCGGCGACCGTATCTATTTCATCGGCTATTCACGCGGCGCTTACGGTGTGCGCAGCTTGGCTGGTGTGATTGACATGATCGGTCTGCTCAAGGCCGAACATGCCACTGTGCGCAACATCAAACAGGCCTACCGGCACTATGAATGCAATGCCAGCGGGTCGGCTGCGGCCGAGTTCCGGAGGCAATTTTGTCACGAAGATGTGGCGATTGAGATGGTTGGCGTCTGGGATACGGTCAAAGCGCTGGGCATGCGTCTGCCGCTGCTGTGGCGCTGGGCCGAAGAGCGTCACGCCTTTCACACCCACCAGCTTGGACCGGCGACGCGCCACGGGTACCACGCAATGGCACTGGACGAGACTCGCGAAGTGTTTGAGCCGGTCTTGTGGAAATGTACGCCCGAATTCAAAGGCCATGTCGAACAAGTTTGGTTCCGTGGCACTCACGGTGATGTGGGTGGCCAGTTGAACGGCTTTGAAGAGGCCCGTCCCCTCAGCAACATTTCTCTGGTCTGGATGCTGGATAAGGCAGAACTGCATGGTCTTCCGCTACCTGAGGGTTGGCGTGATAGGTTCCCGACGGATACCTCCGCCCGTTCTGTCGGAACCTGGCGTGGCTGGGGCAAGATTTTCCTGCTGCGCAAGCACCGCAAAGTGGGCCGCGACCGGTCAGAGAAGCTCCATGTCTCAGTCTCGCCGGATGAGTTACCACGCTGGGTGCCAATGCCGGATTTGCCGTCGCATCCGGCGCAGTAGAACTTACTTTGCGACGCAGACGTTTCTGACCGGTTCGATCAGTGCGTCCGGGCGTTCTACAAGATCGAAACGCCAATGTCTTGGAGACCAATTGTAAACCCTTTGGTCGTCCGGATGATCTACGATCATCAAACCGTGAAAGTACCATTCAGACGTCGATTTGTACCCGGTTTTTGTTGTGTAGAATGAGAATCCACGTAGCTCGTGCAGGGTTTCGATCGGAGAATTCTCTGAATGCTCGGCGATGCAATAGAGTGAACCGTCCGCGATCAACCGTGCTTGAAACAAGAGCATCGGAATCGTCAGCAGGGACTAGAGTGCGATCAGAGTCGAGATCGATATCCCGATTTTCGCAGTCCGTGATGGATTTGGCTTCCCATCACGACCCGACCAAATGAGAAAGCTCGATGCAATCGCGATCGTTAAGCTGATCCCATGCAATAGCTGAGTGTCCGAAAATAAGGCGAGCACGCCGGATGCCAGTGTCAGCAGTAGTCCAGTCACAACTGACGAGATCGCCAGAAATACTGCTAGAAGACGCGGGATTGGACACATCCCCAGCAAGGCAAGTCCACCGATGCATATGGGTGCGGCTGGGATGATCCAAACGAGCAGAAACAAGCCTTGAATGAACAATAAGAGGGCTTTTCTGTCCGTGTTTGGTTCGAACAATTGCGGATCTAACGGCTGCATGTAGGCAATAAAGATCAGCACAGCATAGGCGAAGAACAGGACTTTGTATCTCAATTTTGGTGGAATAGCAGAATCTCTCTGGTCAAAAAATGACTGACCACCCGCCTTTCGATGGGTGGTCAGTTAAGAAAACAAGTCGCCCGTGTCACACCAAGAGACCAGCGCGCACGCCTAAGAGTTTACCGCCGACGATCCCGGCGCGAGCTCATCGGCTGGAACGCCACGCCCACATGCGCCTCACAATAGGGTTTGCCTGCTTCAACCGGCAGGCCGCAGAACCAGAAATCCTCGGTCGCCGGGTCGCCTACTGGCCATTTGCAGGTCTTCTCGGTCAGTTCCATCAGCGTCAGCTTCTTGGCCTTCTTCTCGATCTCGTTGACCTTGGCCAGCGCCTCGGGGCTGATTTCGTTGGCCGAAGGCTGCGGCGGCAGTGGTTGACCCGCCGGTATGATCTGGCGGCGCGCTGGAACGGCCGGTTTTGTCTCGGCTGCAGGTGCCGGCGTTGGGCGCGCCGGTTCGGTCTTAGGCGCGGGCCTTGGCTTGGCCTCGGCCTTGGGCGCGGGTGCCGGTTTGTCTTTAGGTTCGGATTTAGCCGGCGAGGCACCGGTTGCGCGGTTCGACAGGCCCAGACGGTGCACCTTGCCGATCACCGCATTGCGGGTTACGCCGCCCAGTTCCTTGGCGATCTGGCTGGCCGACTGGCCCTCGCCCCACATTTTTTTCAGCAGTTCTACACGCTCGTCAGTCCAGGACATCATTTGCCTTTCAAAAGCGGAAAGCGGCCCCGGATTCGGGCCGCCTTGGGAATTCGTCTCAGCCCCCTATTTTAATCACTGCGAGCCGAGTTACAAGCGGTTCTCGAATCAGGATGAGGGCAGGTGATGCAGATTTCCGCAGATCAGAGCGAACGGCGTTTCGGAACAGTTAACTGGATGGGGCTTTACACGTTGGCCCAGCGTGAAACACTGCGGTTTCTGGCGGTCTGGACACAAACCCTGTTGGCGCCGCTTGTGACGGCCGGGCTGTTCCTGCTGATCTTCAATATCGCCATCGGTCCGGGGCGTCCGGATGTGATGGGTGTGCCGTTCCTGACCTTTCTGGCGCCGGGCATTATGATGATGACCGTGATCCAGAATGCGTTCGCCAACACTTCTTCGTCGATGGTGATCGCCAAAGTGCAGGGAAACATCGTCGATACGTTGATGCCGCCTTTGTCCCCGCTTGAGATACTGCTGGGCTATCTGGCCGGTGGCGTCGCGCGGGGTGTTCTGATCGCTTGTGTGGTTGCGGTCGCACTTGCTTTGGTTTTGGGGATTTACCCGCAGAACCCGTTGTTTGCCCTGATCTTCGTTGTTCTGGGTGGCGCATTCATGGGGGCCTTGGGCCTGTTTGCCGGTATTTTTGCCAACAAGTTTGATCAGATGGCGGCCATCACGAACTTCATCGTGACACCATTGGCTTTCCTGTCGGGTACGTTTTACTCGGTCCAGGCGCTGCCTCCTATCCTGAATCGGGTGAGTCATGTGAACCCGGTCTTCTATCTGATTGACGGCCTGAGGTATGGAATGATCGGCGTGTCCGACAGCTCACCCTGGCTGGGTATTGCGGTATGCACCGGTGCCACGCTGCTGGTCGGTGCGCTGACCTGGCAGATGCTGCGAACTGGGTATCGCCTAAAGGCTTAACCCGTCTCGGCCAGTGAACCGGGATGAAAAGTCATTCTGGGCTTTCCCAATCGGGGGTGCAGATTTGCGGCCACGGCCCAGGCCCCGAACAAGGCGAAGCCCCCGACTGCGAATACCCCGGCGACGGGTGAGATCAGAAGGACCAGTGAAGCAACTCCGGGTGTCAGAATGCCGGAGACGTCGCGGTAACTGGAGTAGATCGCTGACATTTCAGTGCGTTCGGACGGCTTCACGGCCATTAGGAACGGCAAGCCTGCGCAAATGTCCAAAACGATTAGCCAGATGGACCCAAGAACCAACGCCACAACCGCCGCGACCGGCCAACCTGCGATTGCCCCAGCGGTGACAAAGCATGTTCCGCAGGCAGCAAAGCCCACGCGGACTGCTGTGCGAATCGAACGTCCCTGCACCCAACGCAGAATAAGCGGAGCTGCGAACAGCATCGCGTTGGTGGTGGACAGAAGGATGCCGCCCAGTTGCTCACCCAGCCCGTTTTGAATGGCGAAGATGGGTAGGTACACCACGTAGATCCACCAGCCGCAGGATCGGATCATGGCGAAAAGGTACCCGGCCACCAACCGGGGCTGGGCAAAGAAGCGCGGCAGAAAGGCCAGCGGGTTTTTCGCGGTGCCGCGCGCCTTGGTGATCAACTTGCCATTGCCCAACCGCATGCGCCAGAACTGGATCAGCATGACCGCACCTGCCACCGCGCTGATGACAAACGGGGCAGGGGGCCATACCTCCAACAATAAGACGCCGGCCATCGGGCCGCCCGCCCAGCCGAGGGCGCTGTAAAACATGCGGCTGGTCTCGCATTTTCCCAGCTCGATCTTGCTGATGTAATCCAGGACATAAGCATTGAAGCAAATAAATGTGACCACTGTCGCGACCGTGTTCAGGGCAAGCGCACCGACCACTGCCGCCGGGCTGCCCTCAATCGCCAGAAGGGCTCCGCCGATGAACATGAGGCAACCAACAGTGTACGCCCATCTGCGCGGTATGAAGCGGATCAGGAACGGCACCATCAGCCCCGCAATCAACGAGATAACGCCGACCAGAAAATACAGGAACGATACCGAAGACGCATCACCCATCGCCCGATACATGGCCAGTGGAAAGACCGATATCAGAATGCCGCGGACAATCGCCTCGAACCCGGCAAGGATACCAAAGTCGCGGACTGACGGTGCTGGGGCATGGCGCACCCATTCGGGGATACGGCGTTCGTGCATGGGTAAACTCTCAAATCAACTGAGAACACATTGCGCCGGATCAATCCTCGTTCTTCGGAGTTTGCGACATACAGGTCGCCCCCGGGCCATGTCAGGAAAAGTTTTTGGAGTTTCAGGCTTGCCGCGCCCTCGCTTCACGCCAGACGAGAATAAGCCCGCCAGTCAGAATTATGGCTGAGCCGATCATGCTGATCCCGTCCGGAATCACGCCGAATATCGCGAAATCGTAGAAAGCGGCAAAAATCAGCGTCGCATAGCTGATTGGGGCAACAAATGAGGCATCTGCCCGGGCCATGCCGTTCACAAAACACGCCTGCGCGCAGGCCATCAGCGCGCCGATACCCGCCAGCGCCGCCCATTGTTCTAAAGTCGGCATCTGAAAAACAAAGCTCACCGCGACAGAGGCAATCGTCAGGCCCATTGCGTTGTTGATCAGCAAGATCTGGATCGGGATTTCTCGACCCGAAAGTTTCTTGATGAATATCAGCTCCATCCCGATGACTGCGGCTGCGGTCAGTGCCAACAGGGCAGCTGGCTGAAAGCTATCGGGTGTCGGGCGCAACAGTATCAGTGCCCCAGCCAGCGCCACAACTGCCGCCAGCCAGCGCCAAGGGCCGACGCCTTCTTTCAGCAGCGGGATTGCCAACACCATTGCAAAGACCGGGTTCAGAAAGGAAATCGCCGTCGCATCCGCGATCGGAATGAACGCGACCGAGGCGAACATCAGCGTAATCCCGACCCAGCCGAAACTTGTACGCCCAATATGCAGGCCCCAATGCGGACGCTGCAGGCGCGGCCGCATCACGCCGACGGCGGTGACGATCACGATAAAGGCAAACAGAAACCGCCCATGGCTGATCTGCATTGGATGCAGCGCGGGACCCAACGTGTCCGTTCCCAAGGCTTTGGCCAGCAGGGTGGTCCCGGCCAGCAACGCACTGGCGGCGGTGATCAGCACGGCCGCAAGAGGCGGATTGTGGGCTTTGGCGACAAACATATGTCAGCGGTGCGTCAGCGCATGTCAAATGGCAAGCGGCAAATGCGTCGCGCCAAGTATTTTCGCTGGTTGCCAATTTCAGGGTTTTCAGATGCTTCGGGCAGCGCTATACGGCGGCTTATGATCAAAAACGCACATATCCTGCGACTCCGACGCCGACGCTTTGCCGCGTAACCGGCCTCTTTGATCTATTTGCGCTGTTCAAATCGGCGCAATTTCCACCAAATCAGTTGACGAACACAGGCCGAGTGTATCACTCACAAGGCTCAAACTACCTGAAAAGGATGATCCCATGATCCCGTCCGTTCTGCCGACCTATAACCGCGCGCCCCTGACTTTCGTGAAGGGTGAAGGCGCCTGGCTGACCGAGGCGGATGGCCGACGTTTTCTGGACCTGGGCGCTGGGATCGCCGTGAATGCGCTGGGCCATGCCCATCCCGCACTGGTCAATGCCCTGACCGAGCAGGCGCACGCGCTGTGGCATGTTTCAAACCTCTACCACATCCCGCAGCAGCAGGCGCTGGCCGACAAACTGGTGGAGCACACCTTTGCCGATACCGTGTTCTTCACAAACTCGGGCACCGAGTCTTGCGAACTGGCGGTCAAGATGGCCCGCAAGTATTTCTATGACAAGGATCAGCCCGAACGGGTCGAGATCATCACCTTTGATGGCTCGTTCCACGGCCGGTCGTCGGCTGGTATTGCCGCTGCCGGGTCTGAGAAGATGACCAAGGGTTTCGGTCCACTGCTGCCGGGCTTTGTTCATGTCACGTTTGGCGACCTCGATGGCGTCACCAATGCGATCACCGATAAAACCGCCGCGATCATGATCGAACCCGTGCAGGGCGAGGGCGGCATCCGTCCCGTCCCTGACGCGGAGCTCAAAGCCTTGCGCCAGATTTGCGATGACAACGGCCTGCTTTTGATCCTCGATGAGGTGCAATGTGGAGTAGGTCGTACCGGCAAGCTGTTCGCCCATGAATGGGCTGGAATTACCCCGGACATCATGATGGTCGCCAAAGGCATCGGCGGAGGCTTCCCTCTGGGTGCTGTTCTGGCCACGGAAGACGCCGCCAGCGGTATGACGGCAGGCACGCATGGCTCTACCTATGGCGGCAACCCGCTGGGCTGTGCCGTGGGTTGCGCCGTCATTGATCAGGTGGCAACGCCTGCATTCCTAGAGGGCGTCAACCGCAAGGCCGGGATGCTGCGCCAGAAGCTCGAAGGGCTAATCGCCGAGCACCCGGAGGTCTTCGAAGAAGTGCGCGGAACAGGACTGATGCTGGGCCTGAAGTGCAAAGCGCCCAATATCGACATGGTCAACGCCGGCTATGATAATGAGGTCATTACCGTCCCAGCCGCCGATAACGTGATCCGCCTGCTTCCGCCGCTGACATTGACCGAGGATGACATCGCCCAGGCCGTGATCCGCCTCGACAAAGCCGCTGCGCAGGTCGAAGAGTCAATGGCCTCGGCCTAAGACACACCCGAATGAAAAGTGAACAGAAATGAACCATTTTCTCGATATCCATAAAACCGACGCGGGCGATCTGCGGACCATGATTGATCAGGCGGGCGCTATGAAACAGGCGCGCCTGGGCCGCCCAAAGGCAGCACTTGATGACGAACAGCCTCTGAAAGACCGCATGGTCGCGCTGATCTTCGAAAAACCATCCACCAGAACGCGCGTGTCATTTGACGTAGGCGTGCGCCAGATGGGCGGGCAGACCATGGTGCTGTCGGGCAAAGACATGCAACTGGGCCACGGCGAAACCATCGCCGACACCGCCCGCGTCCTGTCGCGCTATGTCGACATGATCATGATCCGGACCTTCGATGAGACCATTCTGACCGAGATGTCTGAATACTCGGACGTGCCAGTCATTAACGGCCTGACTGACCGCACCCATCCCTGCCAGATTATGGCGGATGTGCTGACGTTTGAGGAACACCGCGGTCCGATTGCGGGCAAGAAAGTAGTCTGGACCGGCGACGGCAACAATGTTTGCGCCTCGTTCCTACATGCTGCGGGTCAGTTCGGGTTTGATTTCACTTTCACCGGCCCGGCCCAGCTTGATCCGGAAGAAGAGTTTATGGGGCTTGCCCGTCAAAAGGGCTCGAAAATCGTGGTCGAACGAGACCCGTATAAAGCGGTTGAGGGTGCCGATCTGGTGGTCGCCGATACCTGGGTTTCAATGCACGATTCCCAGTCCGCCAAGGAACGTCGCCACAACATGCTGCGCCCCTATCAGGTCAACGCCGAGCTGATGTCACATGCAAAACCGGACGCGCTGTTCATGCACTGCTTGCCTGCCCACCGCGAAGAAGAAGCGACATCCGAAGTGATGGACGGCCCCAACTCGGTCATCTTCGACGAGGCCGAAAACCGTCTGCATGCGCAAAAGGCCGTGATGCGCTGGTGTCTGGGCGTCTGAACGGAGTCCACCATGCCTCATGTCACACTGGAGTTTTCGAAAGGCATAGAGCAGGTCCATGATATTCAGACAATTTGCGATCAGCTTTTTGCCGTTCTGGCCGAACATCCTGAATTCGACGCAGAAACGATAAAAATTCGCGCGACACCGGTAGAATACTACCGATTAGGCACTGATCCCCAGAGCTTTGTCCACGCCACGCTTCTGCTGATGCAGGGTCGTGACGAGGCGACGCGCTCTGAGCTTACCGTGGCCATATTAGAGGTTCTGTCGGCGGCCTTGCCCGAGGTTGGCAGTATCACAGTGCAAGACGTTCAGATGAACCGCGCTTCCTACGCGAAACGGGTGGCCGGGCCATAGCCAGTGTCCGGTTGTCACAGATCCTGTGTTGTTCAGGTGGGTCGCCTGATATCCCAAATCCGCAATTTGGCGAGCGTCGCGACGCTCGCCAACACGACCAGACCGCACAATACCCACTTGGTCATGACCTCCATGGTACCTTCAATCATCAGGGCATGTACGACGCTGCCAATAATGGTGATGATCGCAAGGCTCGCATGCCCCAACCTCCAGACGCGAAACCTTAAGCCAAGGCGCTTGCGAGAAAGACCTAGAAACGCGGCTCCGAACGCGGCCCACATCGCAATCCCACCCCAAGCCGAAAACGGTGTCGGTGAAACAAATAACAGAGCGTCAATAACGTCGGGCGGGCTGGTGATCCACAAACCACCGACATGGATCAGAATGGCTGCAACTAATGCTAGCCCACACCACCTATGCCAATGGCGGCTGGCAACCGGGGTTAGCCCCGGCAACAAACGGCCCGCAAGTAGCGGCTGCATCAACAGCAGACACATTGAAATAACACCGGCAAACCCGGCGGTGATGTAGATCGGTTCACGCCATGCCAGCTGAGGGCTCGCCGCAGCCGCGATAATCGGTACGGCCATGGCAAGGATCACAAAGGTCCAGATTACTAGGCTTCGACGCACTGTGGTTAGGCAGGCTGCAGAACGAAATGCGAGGCCAAGGTTTTGTCCTTGGAGTTGCCCATAATTGGGCGCAGGAAAACCGTTTCGAATTCACCACTGTCATAAGCTAGATGGCCGTGTGGCTGGCCAAAGGCGGGTACGATTTGCGGCATCTCCAGTCGGAACTCTCCATTGGCATCGGTCAGAGTTGCGCCGTGGCTCTGCGGATCGCGTTCGTGGCCTTCTGTCGTATGCGCCCAGATCTGGATGCGCTGACCGGGCAGGGGGGCACCGTCCCCGGCGCGTCGCACTGTTCCGGTCATCCAGAACCCGCCGCTGCCAATCCGGTCAACGATGGGCGCGCCGGGACGGTAATTGTTGGACCCTCCGCGCATGGATGCGGTGGGGGCCACGCCACTTGCGCGCGCTGGCACCAAAAAGCCTGTCGCACCCGTTGCCAGAACAGCCCCAGACGCCAAAACCAAAGAACGACGAGAGAACGTAAGACCAGGCATGCAAACCTCTCTTTTCAAGTGTTTCACCACGCCTCGACAATGCCGGGCATCCTTTCAGCGGAAAGATAGCACGATTGTTTCAGTTTCCGAGGGGTCGCGCGGCGGGGGTGACAAATTGTGAATTCCTTTGACCGTGCCCCCGCGCAGGTGCCATCCTGAAATCCGTCAGTTCGGGGGGTCCTGCACTATGATTGTCGAAGACGTTGTCTCAGACGAAGAAATCAAGGCGTTCAAGCGCGACGGTGCGGTTGTGCTGCGCTCCAGGTTCTCAGAGGATTGGCTGGCACTTTTGCGAGACGGTATCGACGCGGATTTGGCCCGCCCAACCGATAATTTCACCCGCCATACCAAGGACCCTCGCGCACCTGCCTATTTCGAGGACTACTGGGCTTGGAATAAAATCCCGCAATTCACGCAATTCGTTCACAACTCACCTTGTGCTCCGCTTGCCGCACAGTTGCTGGGTGCACCATCGATCAATCTTGTCATGGACAACTGGTTCCTGCGCGAGGCTGGATCAACTTCGCGTCCACCGTTTCATCAGGACCTGTCCTATTTCGACTTCGAAGGCACGATGTGCGTCCTGTGGTTGCCGCTTGAGCCGGTTACCAAAGAAAACGGTATCGCCTTCGTCAAAGGCTCGCATCTGTGGGACAAGCTGTTCATGCGGGTCAGGTTCGCCGACGGGCATCCCAGCTACGAACCCACCGAAGTTGCAGGGTTGACCTATCACCCGCCGCCTGACGTCAATGCCGATCCGGGTGCATTCGATCTTTTACAATGGGATATGAATCTGGGCGACTGCATCTTCTTCGACATGCGCACCTTGCACGGTGGGCTGTCATCAGTCACCCCAACGGAAACGGTACGCCGGTTTACCCTGCGGATGACCGCTCCGGATGGCAGGATCCGGTATCGGGGGGATTGGGCCAAGGATGAACGGGCGCAGTTCGAAGCCGAAGGATATCGCGAAGGTGATCGAATTGATGGGGCGTTTTTCCCGCAGCTTTGGCCGCGCCGTGCCTGATGTATGGTCCGGGTCCGCACCCGTTCTGTGCGTTTCTGCAAATTGAAAGGCGAGTATGTCAGGCCTAACCTACATCAGTGAACCGAATGAACTGATCGCGGGAGAGCAGGCATGAGTTGGAATCCTACCCAAAACCCCAAGAATTCGCCTCTGGAGACACTGATCATCCCTCGTGCCCGTGATCTGGGCGGTTTCGAAGTGCGGCGCGCGTTGCCCTCGCTCAAACGGCAATTAGTCGGCCCGTTCATCTTTTTCGATCAGGTGGGCCCCGCCGAGTTCATCACCGACGGTGGCATCGACGTGCGGCCGCACCCTCATATCGGCTTGGGTACAGTGACCTACCTGTATCAGGGCGAGTTTGAGCATCGCGACAGCCTTGGCACCCATCAGATGATCTATCCAGGTGAAGTGAACTGGATGGTGGCTGGCCGCGGCGTGACCCATTCGGAACGTACCAGTGAAGAAACGCGGGCTAAGCGGCACAGCCTGTTCGGTGTTCAGACCTGGATTGCACTGCCTGAGGTGTACGAGGACATGGCCCCGGATTTTGAGCACCACAAGCAGGGCGCGCTGCCGCATATCAAGGACAATGGCGTCAGTGCCCGGCTAATCCTTGGTTCGGCTTATGGCGAAACCAGCCCGGTGACGATGCTGTCGGAAACCTTCTATCTGGATGTGCAGCTTGAACCCGGCGCCGCCTTTCCATTGCCCGACGACCACGAAGATCGCGGGGTTTATGTCATTCAGGGATCGGTTGAGATTGCGGGCGACACGTTCGAGGAAGGTCGCATGATGGTGTTCCGCCCGGGCGATCGCCTTTCGGTCAAGGCGGGTCCGTTTGGCGCGCGGTTGATGCTGCTGGGCGGAGCCACATTGAATGAGGATCGCTATATCTGGTGGAATTTCGTGTCCTCTTCGAAGGAAAAAATCGAAAACGCCACTCGCGAATGGAAAGCCGCCGATTGGGCCAACGGTGCCTTCCACCTGCCCCCCGGCGATGATCAGGAGTTCATTCCGATTTCAGACGAGTTGGAGCGCACAAGCCCAAGACGGGCACGTTAACCAGACGTCAGGGGGCCTTGTCCGAACTTGCGATACCGGCAATCCTCGCCTCAACGGGAGGGTTGCCATGAAGATCATAATCGCAGGCGCGGGCAGCATTGGATGTTATTGCGGAGCCTTTTTGGCTGATGCCGGTCACTCGGTCACGCTGTTGGGTCGCCCACGCATTCTGGACCCAATCCGTGAGGAGGGCCTGACCGTCACTGATTTTTCCGGCCTGCACGTTCATGTGGCGGCTGAGACGCTGACGATATCCGAAACCCCGGATTGCCTGAAAGACGCAGAGTTGGTGATCCTGGCCGTCAAGGCCGCGGCCACGGCGGATATGGCAGAACAGATCGCGCGGTTCGCGCCGGCCTGTGCGCCGGTGTTGTCCTGGCAGAACGGGATGGAAAACGCCCGGGTGCTGCGGGCGGCGCTTCCGGATCATGACGTTCGCGCGGGAATGGTGCCCTTCAACGTCGTGCCGCCTCAACCCGCCAGCTTTCACCGCGCCACTTCCGGCGATATCGTGATCCAGTCCGGCCCGGGCCGTTTGGGGCAGGCACTTAGCTCACCTAACCTGCTGGTGACCGAAAGCGATCAGATCGAAGCTGTGCAATGGGGTAAGCTGGTCATCAACCTGAACAACGCACTCAACGCGTTGTCGGGGCTGACGTTGAAAAATCAATTGCTGGACCGTAAGTGGCGACGCCTGATGGCCGACCAGATGGCCGAGGCTTTGAGGGTACTTCAGGCCGCACGCCACCCTGTTGCTTCAACCACACCTTTGCCTGCCTGGATGACGCCGCATATCCTGCGTCTGCCAACGCCATTGTTCACCCGGATTGCCGCGCGCATGCTGACCATCGACCCAAGCGCGCGCACGTCGATGGCCTATGACCTCGCGGCGGGGCGCGTGACGGAAATCGACAGTCTGCAAGGTGAGATTGTCCGACTGGGCAAGCAACATGGGCGGCCTACACCGATTTGCGCTAGGGTACAGGCTCTGATCGAACAGAAGTCGGATGTAAGTCTGTCACCGGATCAGATCATCCCGTGATCTGACCACATTCAGGTGAATGCGGTCAGTATCCAGAAGATCACAGCTGACATTGCAGCCGCGGCCGGGACGGTAATCACCCAAGCGGCAATAATGGTCATGAAATGCGACCGCCGCACCAACTTGCGCCGCCGCTGCTCTTCACGGGCCAGCCGCAGCTCGGGCGGACGGCGATCATTACTTTGCTTGCGTCGGCGATCCTGATTCCATTCACGGTAAAACCCGACGCCGAACACCGCACCCACCGCGATGTGGGTCGAGCTGACCGGCAACCCAAGCCAGCTTGCAACAATCACTGTGATCGCCGCCGACAAAGCGACGCAGAATGCGCGCATTGGGTTTAGTTTGGTGATCTGGCTACCCACCATCCGGATCAGCTTGGGGCCAAACAGAAACAGGCCGAACGAAATCCCAAAGGCACCGATCACCATTACCCATGTCGGTATCGTGACTTTCGAGGCAAAATCGCCGAACTCGGCGGCGTGCACGATTGCGGCCAGCGGGCCAACCGCATTGGCAACGTCATTGGCGCCATGGGCGAAGCTCAGGAACCCGGCCGAGATCACCAGAGGCAACCCAAACAAAACTTTCAGAGATTTGGTGCGGTTTTCCAGCCCTTCGGATTTGCGGCGAACCCAAGGCACGGTCACGGCCCAAGCCAGAATGCCCGAGGTCAGACCGATCAGTAGCGCGATTTCCAGATCGATTTTCACGATCCGCTTCAGGCCTTTGACAGAGAGATAGGTGGCAAATGCACCAGCCATCACAGCCACCAGAATAGGCACCCAGCGACGGGCCGCGGCAATTTTGTCGTCTTGATACTGAATTTTCGCCTTGATCAGCGCCAGAAATCCGGCAGCAATCGCGCCGCCCAGGACCGGAGAGATCACCCAACTGGCGGCAATCGCGCTCATCGTGCCCCAGCTGACCGCGCTAAGGCCTGCTGCAGCGATACCAGCCCCCATCACGCCGCCCACGACCGAATGGGTTGTGGAAACAGGCGCGCCGACCCAAGTTGCCAGGTTGACCCACATCGCCGATGAGATCAGCGCCGCCATCATCGCCCAGATAAAGACCGAGCTATTCTGGACTGAGGCAGGGTCGATGATGCCCTTGGAGATGGTTGAGACCACGTCTCCGCCGGCCAGCAGGGCCCCCGCGCTTTCCGCGACTGCGGCGATGGCGATTGCCCCACCCATGGTCAGGGCGTTAGCTCCGACGGCAGGGCCCATGTTGTTGGCAACGTCGTTAGCGCCGATGTTGATCGCCATATAGGCCCCAAAACCGGCAGCCGCGATGACGATCAGCCCGCCGTCTGCCCGACCGAATAGTATCGCAGCAATCAATCCGGCAATAACTATGAAGGCAAGCGCGATACCCGGCGCAAGCAGCGGCCGCGCCACGTGCACGTTCGCATGCTCAAGGCGGGAAATTCGGTGCAGGTCGCTGTCCAGGGCTTGCCAGCGGTTTTTATTGTTCGTGTTCGACATCGGTTTTCTGTGGGTGATACGGTTTAACCGGCGCGGTTAACGGTTGCCCGGTCTTGTGGCAACCGGCCTCACAGAAGTTTGTTGCGAAAGCGTTACATTTGCCGCAGCATTTCGCGCAGCTCCGGCTCTTGCACCAGCTCTGCGGCCTCTTTCGGCGAGAACCAGCGCCGTTCACGCTCGCTGACCTCGGGGAATTCCTCGGCCAGATCTTTGACATCTATGCGATACACATTGGTGCGCACGGGTTGGGCCGTTCCGTCATCCAGGATCTTGTCATAGGTGAAATGGCCCACCGCCTTGCGGCCCAGGTGTTTCACTTTTACGCCGGCTTCTTCCCATGCTTCTTCTTTGGCAGTCTCGGCCCCGTCCATGCCGTCAATCGGCCATCCCTTTGGGATGACCCAACGGCCTGTGCCACGGCTGGTGATCAACAGAACTTTTTTGTCGTCGCCGGTTCCGCGCACGCACAAGGCTGCAAACTGTACCCTGTGTGGGCGTTGAAAGAAGGGTTTGCCAACTTCTTCCCAGATATTGTTCAGCCAAGATGCCATCGATTAAGTGCCAGTACTTTTCTTAGGTTCAAGGAAAAGTGACATAACAACTATAAACCGGGGCTTCAATGCATCTATTGAACGAACGCATTTTCTGAAGCAAACGAACGTCAGGTCCGCCGCTTGGCCCGCAAGGTTGGATCGGCCTGCGTCGGATCCTCGGGCCAGGGGTGTTTGGGATATTGCGCGCGCATGTCCTTGCGCACATCCGCGTAAGATCCGGCCCAAAATCCCGGCAGATCGCGCGTGATCTGGATTGGTCGCCGCGCAGGGGACAGCAGAGTGATCTTGAGTGCTTCGCCCCCGATAAGCGGATGCCGGGTGACACCGAACAGTTCCTGCAGGCGGACCGAAATCTCGGGCACCGCTCCCCCATAATCAATCGGCACATTGCGGCCCAGCGGTGTTTCAAATGATCGCGGCGCGCGGCGGTCCAGCTCCTGCGTTTGGGACCAGTCCAGCCGGGCACGCAGGGCGGGCAGCAGGTCAAACTTTTTCCAGTCGTCTGCACTGCGCTGACCTGACAGCATGGGTAGCAGCCAGTCGTCCAGAGCGGCCATCAGCCCGTCCAATGAAAAGTCCGGCAGGTCGATTCCTTCGGCGCGTACCAGTTCGACTCGCGCCGCCAATCGCGCCGCGGCCCCGTCCAGCCGCAATCCCAGATCACGCACTCCGTCCAGCATGGCGCGGGCGATGGCCTCGTCCGGCGCGTCCTTCCAGATACGGTCATCCAGAGTGATCGCGCCAAGGCGTTCCTGCGTGCGCGCAATGACCCGGCGTTCGCGTTTCGACCACGCGCAGCTGTCTACCCATTCGATCTGATCCGCGAACAGGTCCCGGATTTCACGTTCCGAGATTTGTGCGGCCATGCGCACCTTGGCCTCGCGCGGGTTTCCGTCCGTATCTGTCACCACAAGATAGGGCGCGGCCGCCAATGTGTCACCGTTGTCCAGCACGACGCCCTTGCCGCCGGACAGAACGTAACGCGGCACATCGCCTTTGCGGCGTTGCCCAATGCGATCGGGATAGGCCAATGCGGCCATCGCGGCTGGGCTTAGGTCTGTCTTGCTGTTTCGTGTTTTCAGCCGCTTGCTCTCGGCTTTGATCCGTTCCAACGCGCCCATGTTGATCTGCCACACCCGGTTGCGTTGAAAGGCGCGGGCATCACGCAATGCTTCGAGCCGCAGCAACAGATCTACCGGAGCGCCCTTTAGCGGATCACGTTCCGCCATCAGCGCAGCCAACGAAGCGGCACTCTCCCCGGCAGTCACCAGCATATGCCCCAGCCGAGGATGCAGGGGTAGCGCAGCCAAGGCCCGTCCGTGGTCGGTGATCCGCCCTTTTGCATCCAACGCACCCAGCATGTTCAGCAATGAGCGGGCCTCGGCCATCGTTCCTTCGGGTGGTGGTGTCAAAAAGGCGAGGTCATCTGGTTCGGCCCCCCAAAGCGCCAGTTCCAGCGCAAGGCCTGTCAGGTCGGCGGCTTCGATTTCGGCAGGGGGGTAGGCGGCCAGCGCGCCTTCTTCCCCCTTGGACCACAGCCGGTAACACACGCCCTCGGCCACGCGCCCTGCACGACCTGCGCGTTGGGTTGCTTCGGCCCGCGTCACCCGTTCCGTGATCAGCCGCGACATGCCAGCGCCCGGATCGAACCGCGCCCGGCGCGCTTGACCCATATCCACAACCACGCGGATGTCGGGAATGGTCAGCGAGGTCTCGGCGATTGACGTCGCAAGCACGACCTTGCGCCCTGCCTCGGCTGGCGAGATCGCTGCGCGCTGGGCGGCAAAGGGCATTGCTCCGAACAGAGGTTTAACTGCGCAATTGCCAGGCAACCGTTTGGATAGCGCGGCCTCGGCCCTGCGGATTTCACCCTCGCCGGGCAGAAACACGAGCATGCCGCCTTCGGTTTCACGCTCAGCCTTGGCGACCAGATCTATCAGTGCATCCAGTCGTCGTGCTTGCGCACCCAGTGGCTGGTCCAGCCACTTGGTTTCAACCGGATAACTGCGCCCTTCGGACGTCACCAGCGGTGCGTCCATCAATTGGCCGACCGGTTCGGCGTCGAGTGTGGCGGACATCGCCAGCAGGATCAGGTCGTCGCGTAGTGCGCCCGTAACCTCAAGGCACAGGGCAAGCCCGAGATCAGCGTTCAAAGATCGTTCGTGAAACTCGTCAAAAATCACCGCGCCGACGCCGGGCAGATCCGGTTCAGATTGCAGCATTCGGGTCAGAATACCTTCGGTCACCACTTCGATTTGGGTTGTTTTTGAGGTTTTCGCATCGCCCCGCACGCGGTAACCAACGGTTTCGCCTGCACGTTGTCCCAGTGTTTCAGCCATCCGCTCTGCCGCGGCACGCGCAGCAAGCCTTCGGGGTTCGAGCATTATGATCTTGCCGTCGCGCAACCCGGCCTCGAGCATCGCAAGAGGCACCCGCGTTGTCTTGCCCGCGCCCGGAGGGGCTTGCAAAACGGCCCGGCCATTGGCCTTCAGGGCGTCAAGCAATTCGGGGATGGCGTCATCAATGGGCAGGTGTGTTGTCATTGGCGCTTTATCAGCCAACCACGGCGCAACGTCCAGTTCCGCTGTTTCCCAATGACGATGATCGCGCCGCTACGGCATAGAGCCAACAGCGGTCCGGTCAAAGAGGATCAACAGCAACACATAGGTGCGAAATGCAGGTATCGGGCAGGTTTCCTTCGCGGTCCGGTCTGGACAAATCACCTGTCGGGGCGGCAAGTAGTCGTGCCGCAAAAGATCGGGGTCGGAATGGATATGGACAGCCTAGGTGATAAGATTTTGGACGGAGACCGGCGTGCGCTGGCCCGGGCAATCACTCTGGTAGAAAGTGGCCGCGCCGATCATCGGGCGCAGGCGTCTGAATTGCTGGCGCATTTGGCCAAAGCCGGGCGGCAATCCCTGCGCGTTGGGTTGTCCGGTACTCCGGGGGTGGGCAAATCCACCTTTATCGAAAGCTTTGGCATGATGCTGATCGAGCAGGGCTTGCGCGTTGCGGTCCTGGCCGTCGACCCCAGCTCGACCCGTTCAGGTGGATCTATTCTGGGCGACAAAACCCGGATGGAGCGGTTGAGTCGCGAGAAGAACGCCTTTATCCGCCCATCCCCCAGTCAATCCCATTTGGGCGGCGTGGCCCGCCGTACACGTGAGGCGATTGCCCTGTGCGAGGCGGCGGGATTCGACGTGGTGCTGATTGAAACTGTAGGGGTCGGGCAGTCCGAGACCGTCGTTTCTGAAATGTCCGATCTGTTTCTGCTGCTGCTCGCTCCTGCGGGCGGGGATGAGTTGCAGGGGGTCAAGCGCGGCATCATGGAAATGGCCGACATGATCCTTGTGAACAAGGCGGATGGAGATCTGAAAGCCACGGCCACCCGAACCTGTGCGGATTACGCGGGGGCTTTGCGCCTGCTGCGAAAACGCCCGCAGGACCCCGAGGGTTTTCCCAAAGCGATGACCGTTTCCGCGGTCGAGGAACATGGGCTTGACCAAGCCTGGGACGAAATGACCACCCTGTCAGGCTGGCGGCGTGAAAACGGCCACTGGGATGGCAACCGCGCGGCACAGGCGCGGTTCTGGTTCGATCAGGAGGTGCGATACGCGCTGCTATCTCGGTTGGATACGCCGGCCGCGCGCGCAGAAATGGATCGCCTTGGTTCCGATGTTGGTGCCGGCAATCTCAGCCCGACGGCGGCTGCGGAACGAATGCTTAGTATCCTGGCAACACACTAGACGCCTGTTAGCGCCAGAGGTGGAGGGTATGCCAAAATTATGTATTAGGGGAAGGGATACAATTTCTGATTGTGCTATTTCGAGGGGAAGGCGATAGTCTCGTTGTTGCGCAAGTCAACAAATGAACGCGTCGGAGATAGCCGTACATGCCCAATATACGTGGGACAAATGGTGACGACGATATCGAAGTCACCGGCGACGAAGGTACGCTGAACGGCACGCCCCAAGGCACGCCCATTGATAATATTCGCGCCCGTGGCGGTGACGATGAGATTACGATTGTAAGCAGTGCTATTTCCGGGAGTGTACGCGGCAACGCCGGAAACGATGAAATCACCGTGTTCAACGCCCAGATCGATGGGCAGATCAATGCTGGTCGCGATGCGGATACCGTCACGGTTTTTGACGTCGGTGTAGGAAATATCCGTTTGGGGCAGGGCAATGACACCCTGAACTTTATCCGAACCCAGGTCGCCGGGGATGTTCAGGGCGGCGGCGGGCAGGACGCGCTGAACCTTCCGGTGGGCACAGTTGTAACCGACGCAAATTTCGGAACTTTCACCGTTGTTGCCGGGCAATCCTATTCGTTGTCCAGCGGCAGCTTCGAATTGCCCTCAGGGATCGTGGTAAACTATAGCGGGTTTGAATCCGGCACAGGGTTTTTGTGCTTTACCCGCGATACAGTAATTCAGGCGCAACGTGGTCCGGTCCTTATTCAGGATCTTCGGCAGGGGGATATGCTCCCAACGCAGGGCAACGGGATGCAGCCGATCCGCTGGATCGGGCGCCGCAAATTTGACTCGGTGGCATTGGCAGGCGATCCGAAACGTCGCCCCGTCCGCATATTGGCAGGCGCGCTGGGCAACGGTTTGCCCAAACGGGATCTGCTGGTGTCACGGCAGCACAGAATGCTGGTGCAGTCGAAAATCGCAGAACGGATGTTTGGCGAGCCCGAAGTTCTGATTCCAGCGATAAAACTGACCGCGCTGCCAAGGATATTCGTCGATGATACGGTGGACAGTGTCGAATATTACCACCTGCTTTTTGATAGGCATGAGGTTATTTTTGCCGAAAACGCCCCAAGCGAAAGCCTGTTTACCGGGCCTGAAGCTCTCAAGACCCTCAGCCTGGAAGCCCGACGTGAAATATTCGATATCTTTCCGGAATTGGCGGATATGAACCACAATCCCAACCCGGCCCGTTACATCCCGAAAAGCCCCCAACAAGCGCGCCTCGTGGCTCGGCACCTGAAAAATGAAAAGCCACTGCTGCAGAGCTATGACGTACAGGGAAACGCCCCTTGGTTGTTTACATCCCAAAAAAGCAGTTATGTAGAACCCGCTCTGAATACGTGACTGAATGAAATAACCCGATCAGACAGGCGATTCTGGTCAAAAAAGCGCAGTTGAAGAATGCAGCAATGTCGGATTTTTGATGGAAATCGACTGCGTGCCACGCTTTTTCAATCCAGGTCAGTCTCGCTTGTATGTCACCTTTCGCCACCGGGTGTCTGATCCGGGACAGTTTTCGGAACCCCGGTCAGCGGCAACTTTCATACAGGTGGGGTATGCGCATTTGCATCGTGCAGCACGACTGAAAAGCCCCCATTACTGGGCGCGTCTGGCGGCCGCAGCGGCAAAAACAGGTAGCCCTGAGTTGGAAAATCACGCCCTGAAACGGCTGGGAGAATTAAATGAAAACTTGGTGCTGTGAATCCTTGGCATATGGCTTGACCCCGTCTGTGATTCCCACTACATGCATCCAACCAGTTTTCGGGCGCGACTTCGGGTTGTGCCCCTTGTGATTTGGCCGAGGGTGTAATGCCTGGCCTCCAGAAACAAAGGAAGAAACCATGTCGCGCCGTTGCGAACTGACCGGAAAAGGCCCGATGACTGGCAACAATGTCAGCCATGCCAAAAACAGAACTCGTCGTCGTTTTCTGCCCAACCTGAACGATGTTACGTTGCAGTCGGAAACGCTGGGACGTGGCGTCAAGCTGCGCATCTCGGCGGCTGCCCTGCGTTCGGTGGACCACCGTGGTGGTCTGGACGCGTTCCTGGCGAAAGCCAAGGACGATGAGCTGTCCAACAACGCATTGAAAGTGAAAAAGGAAATCGCCAAGGCGCAAGCTTCGGCCTAAAACCTTATTCCTGCAAGAATTCAGGCCCTGTACCTTATGGTGCAGGGCTTTTTCCTTTTGTGCAGAGTGCTGTTCTTAATTTGGAATTAAATTTTCGCATTGGGTGAAATTGTTCACATACCGTTTGCTCTACCCGTATTATGTTTAGGCATATTCATCTGGCGGAGTTCAACCTCATGTCGTTCAAATCATTACCTTCTTTCTCCCTTCTAGCCGGCTTTTTCGGCAAAACATTTGGGGCATGTCTGCGGATGCAGCGTCGGGTGAATCGGCTGCATACAAGCCTGACAAAAGGGTCCGTCAAGCGTCCAGAACTGGACCGCTGACATTGTCCTCCCGGCCCTGGGCTTCAGGCGCGTCTGATTGCGCTTGAAGCCCGTTTTGTCTCTGGCCTATATCGGGGACAGGATGAAACCCGTTCTGAACAAAGTTCTGCCATTTGTGCTGTCGCTGCTGGTCGTTTTGACCGGGCAGGGCGTTGCTGCATCGCGCGGTGTGGACCGGGCGGTCGGACATATGGTGTTGTGCACCGGCTCGGGACCGGTTGTGGTCTATATGGATGCCGAAGGGCAGCCGACAAAGGCCCCGCATTTCTGTCCGGATTATGCGTTGAACCTGTTGGGCGCGGTGAGCATTGCGGAACCGTCCCTGCCGGTGGCCCCGGACATCGATCGACCCATGCCATCGCGTATCGCGGAGAATCTGATCGCTCTGCCTATACCGTCTCAACCAGCCCGGGCACCTCCTGCAAGTGTTTGATTCATTATCAATTCTTATCAAACACCAAACTACAGGAGAGGCGCTATGTCACTCACATCCAGAATGCTGACCACCCTTGCCGCCGCAACTATTGCTACCGCTGCTTTTGCGCAGGACACGATCACCGTCGATGACGCTTATGCTCGGTCGTCGGGTAAAACGGCCAAAGCTGGCGCGGCCTTCATGATGATCCAGAACACCGGCGCGACCGATGACCGTTTGATCGGCGTGGAATCGGACGCCGCAGCTCGGGTCGAGCTGCACACCCATCTTGTTGACGAAAACGGTGTTGCCAAGATGACCCATGTCGAAGAAGGCTTTGTCATACCCGCCGGTGAAATGCACATGCTGAAGCGCGGCGGCGACCACGTGATGTTCATGGGCCTGACAGTCCCGTTTGAGCAGGATGCAATGGTTCCCGTTACGCTGATCTTCGAGACAGCAGGCGAAGTCGAGATCGAAATTCCGGTGGATTTGGAGCGTAAGGACACCGGAGGTCACAGTTCGCATTCGAACTAGGGCTACGTCTGAACTCAGGCCGCGCTGCGACCGTCATCTATGCGTCAGGCCGGGATATTCCCGGCCTGTTGTCGTTGTGGAAAAGGTTCAGCGGTTGACCACCCGCATCGCCACGCGGTCATGGGCGCGTTTGAAGCGCATGGCCAGCCAGAGCATCACTGCGGCAAACGCCAGCGCCGAGAAAGCAATCGCCCAGCCGAGCGCCACCATGCCGCTGCCCGGCCAGAACAACAGAACGAGGCCGATCAACAGCGCGACAATGCCGGAGTTGCGCATGGTGGATCCATCAGGATGAGCATCGGGCAATTGCCGCCAGGCCATCAGCGAGCCTATCCCGACAATCAAAGCCCAGGCTCCCAGCAGGAAGAACGCGAGTCGCGCGACGCCTTCCGGCCAGATCAGCAGGATCAGTCCGATCAAAAGCGCTCCAATGCCGAAACCGCCGATCAGGCCACGCCGGCCAAACCCCAGCAGCGTCAGGCCTCCATCGAGGACCAACAGCAAGCCCACCAGACGGATCAGCAACGAGATACTGCCCGTCGGCCAGAATAGCGCTGCGATTCCGAGCGCACCGGCCAGGATTCCGCGCAGCAAGAATGTCCACCACAGGTCCGTTAGCTGATCACCAAGTGCACCTCGCGTATCGAGCCTATCATCGTCAAGGATTTCACCTTGTTGGTTTTTTGGGTCTGTCATGGGGACCTCTCGGGTTGTTAGGGCACTAGTATAGCAAGGAAATTCGCCGCTTGTCTGCGGGTATCGCCCTACTGCGAGCTCAGGATCTGATCAACCCAGCGCGGAACGGCTTCTGTTGCGGGGCCCAGTATGACTTCGTCGAAACTGGATGCGCCGGTCGACGGCTCGAGGTTCAGTTCGACAGTTCTTGCCCCGGACATCATGGCCTCGTGCACGAAAGCCGCGGCGGGATAGACCTGACCCGAAGTGCCAATGGCGGCGAAGATGCTTGCGCCTGCCAGATGATCATAGATGGCGCCCATGTGATAAGGCATCTCACCAAACCACACCACATCCGGGCGTGCGGTGGGGGCTGCGCAGGCAGGGCAGGGCTCGCCCACGGCCATCTCCGGCGGTGCCGTCCAGCGGTGGCCGCAGGCCGCGCAAAGCGCTCCGGCCAGCGTGCCGTGCATGTGGATCACGTTTTGCGCGCCACCGGCCTCGTGCAGGCTGTCGACGTTTTGTGTGACGATCACAACCTCGCCGGGCCAGTCCTGCTGTAGTCGGGCAAGTGCATCGTGGGCCGCGTTAGGTTGCGCCTCGGCGGCCTGTACGCGGCGGGCATTGTAAAACCCGTGCACCAGCGCGGGATCACGCGCGAACCCTTCGGGCGTGGCAACGTCCTCGATCCGGTGTTGGGCCCACAAACCGCCCTCGTCGCGGAACGTGCCCAACCCGCTTTCGGCGGAAATCCCGGCCCCTGTCAGAATGACGATCTTTTCCATCTTGGCCCTTCGCGTTACACCGTGGTTCATGACCCACCGTATCTTGTTCGTCTGTCTGGGCAATATCTGCCGTTCTCCCGCCGCCGAGGGCGCCTTTCGCGCCCGTGCGCCGCATCACGCTACCGATAGTGCCGGGACTTCTGGCTGGCACATTGGTGACCCACCTTATGGACCGATGCAAATGGCAGCTCTGTCGCGTGGCATAAAACTGGATGATTTGCGGGCGCGCCAATTTGTGCCCGCGGATTTCGACAGGTTCGATCTGATTATCGGGATGGATGCCGAAAACCTCGCGGATATTGAGGCATTGAGGCCAGCCGGGAACGAAACCCCAGTGCGTCTGCTGACGGATTTTGCGCCACATATCGGCACAGACCACGTCCCGGACCCATACTATACCCGTGACTTCGATGGAGCATTGGATCTAATCGAGGCAGCGGTCGAAGGTCTCGACGCGCATCTGCGCAGCTAGCTCATCAGCTTTAGGCGATTGTTCAGCCATGGCAACTGCGCAAGGGCCGGGTCAACAATCTGGCTGCCCATTAGGCGGCGCATCATGCCTGCGACCTCTTGCGGAACCTGACCTGACCAGTCGGTGCGGGTGAACAAGGAAATCGTCCTCGAGACATCTCCGATCGGGGCAGGGTGTGCCTCAAGCCCGTCATGGAACCGCGCCGCCCGCATATAGCCCAGCGGCGTCGTGATCGCCCAGCCGAGGCCACGCGCGACCATTGCCATCAGCGCCAAATGCGAACCGATTTCGAACCGTTCTTCAAATTCCAGCTGCTGGCGCGCCAGATGGGCCTCAATCTGGCGGCTGATCAACTGCTCGCGGGCATAGCGTAGGAAGGGCAGATCCTCCATGGCGTTTTCGGCCCCTTTGGGCGTCACCAGAATGAAGGGATCGCGAACCAGCGGGTACTCGACCACGCCTTCCAGCACCTCGCCGCTATGGGCTGACACCACAAGCTGAAGGCGCTGCGCCTCAAGTTCTTCGAACAGGTCAAGACTGGGCAGTGTGATCAGTTTGAACTTTGATCGCGTCAAACTTTCAGCCAACAGAGTGGCGAGCCGCGGGGTCAGGTCATTGTCGAAATCGTCAATCAGGCCGACAGACAGGGTTGCAAGGTGACCCAGGTCCATCACAGTCAGCTCGCTTTGGGCCATCTGCAGTTCGGCCAGAACCGCCTGTGCGCGGGCCAGAAAGCTGCGCCCGGCCTGGGTCAGGCGCATCGGACGTCGTCCGTGATCCACCAAATCGGTGCCCACTGCCTTTTCCAGATTGCGCAGCTGCTGGGACACTGACGGCTGGCTAAGCCCCGTGATCTCGGCGGCCTGCGCCACCGATCCGGTCCGCGCCAATGCCTCGAACACTTCGAGGCCGCGCAGGGTCAGCCCTTTCATAACCATCAGATATCCCTTTCGCTGCGCCTTTCTGGGGCGCAGTTCGGGTCAGGTCAAGGATTGATCAGCCTAGTTGCAGATCGCCTGCGCCATCTGGCCAAAGTTCCGATACCGATCCCAGAGCGCATCGTCGCGCTGGGTCTTCGACATCTTGAGCTCTTGCGCCTGATGCGGGTCGCGGAACCACTTGGCAACGGTCTTCTGATCGCTGCGGGTCAACGCCTGATTGGCCACCCGCTGAATGCAACTGCACCGATCCCGCGTCGCCGCCGACCGGTCAGACGCCAGACACGCCCGTTTGATCTGCGCCGCGTCTGCGACCGGAGCTACCGCCACCATCGACGTGGCACAGAATGCGATTAAGAGGAACTTTTTCATGCTCATGCCTCGTATTTGCCTGCCCGGACGGGTCTGATGCCCCTCTCGGTCTGCGGCGGAGTATGAATCAAACTGGAATTGTGATCAATGGCCAAGATGTTTCGCAGCAACAGCGCCGCCTCGGTTCGGGTCAAAGCCGGTCGGGCAGTTTCCATTGGGCCTGCCGCGCACCCTGCGAGGTCACGAAAGAACAATCTGTCGGGGTCATCACATTGGGTCGTTGGCGTTGACAAAAGGCTCTCGGATGCGGCGCCATTGGCGCGTATAATGCTATGGTTGTCCAGCAGTAGGTGGTGATAGCGGGCGGTTTTCTCGTTGGATAGGGTTGCAACGCCTGCATCTACGAAACTGATCGCTGGCACAAACACCTCGGGTGCTGCGAACAACAGTTCCGCTACTGGATGCGAGATTACCAACCTGTGCTGTTGCGAAACCTTTAGTGGCGAGAAGTTAAGTATTATTCCGGCCGGAACCTCGACCAACTTGAAACGTCCTGAAGCTATGACATCCTGCGATCCGACCCATTTCACCGATTGATAGCCATTGTCCTGCGTCCAAACCTTGTCGCCCGGACGCAATGTCTCGATACGGGCATAGCCATTTGGGGTTTCTATCAATGTGCCACTGCCATAACAGATCGGCGTGACGTAGTCCGCAACCGCAAAGCTTGGACCTTCCTGGGTGTCAACAACCGTCAGTGTAACGCCTGCTGGGGGAAACTCCCCCGGGCCACCGATGAAGGCGATCCCCTCCACCGTCGCAAAGGATGGGGACGAGTTGTTCACGTTGAACGCAATGGCCTGCCACGTGTTTGTACCATCCGTCAGCGTAATGCCGTATTCAGCCTCAACCCGAGTACCGTCGTTGAAGTTGACGCCGTCGATAGTTTGATCACCGTCAAGGAGCTGATTGGTGTCATTGTCGGCAAAATTCGTGTCGCTACCGCCATCGCTGATGAAGACCTCGGTAGCGGTTCGCGTGTCAATCGTGATGGTCTGTCCGATAAGGTGGATACCTGTACCCTGGTCCAAACCATCCAACCCCTGCGAAACAGAGATGGAAAGCTGGCTTTCACCCAGCACGAATATCGAATAATTGGCCAAAGACTACTCTGCTTTCTTGTTGGTGCGCCGGCCATTCAGCGCCACTATCCTACCCACTGGCTGATTTTGGGTAAATGCGTCAGAGCAGAAAGACACCATAGCAGCCTTTTCTGCAACGCTTCACGGCTTGACGAGGCCCCAATCTCCGGACATATCCCAACCCATGACAGACCTCGCTCATATCCGCAATTTCTCCATCGTCGCGCATATCGACCATGGCAAATCCACCCTTGCTGACCGGCTCATCCAAGAGACCGGGACAGTCAAGGATCGTGACATGAAGGAACAGCTGCTCGACAGCATGGATATCGAGCGAGAGCGTGGCATCACCATCAAGGCCAACACAGTCCGCATCGACTATACCGCTGACAACGGCGAGCAGTACGTGCTGAACCTGATCGACACCCCGGGCCACGTGGACTTTGCCTATGAGGTCTCGCGGTCGATGCGCGCGGTCGAAGGATCGCTGCTGGTTGTGGACTCGACGCAGGGCGTCGAGGCGCAGACGCTGGCGAATGTCTACCAGGCCATCGACGCCGATCATGAGATCGTTCCGGTGCTCAACAAGATCGACCTGCCTGCGTCCGACTGTGACCGGGTCGCCGAACAGATCGAGGATGTGATTGGCATCGACGCGTCCGAGGCCATACAGGTTTCGGCCAAAACCGGGCAGGGCATCCACGAGACACTGGAGTCCATCGTCACCCATCTGCCTGCGCCTAAAGGCACGCTCGACGCGCCGCTCAAGGCGATGCTGGTCGACAGTTGGTACGACGCCTATCTCGGCGTCATCGTGCTGGTCCGGATCATGGACGGCACGCTGAAAAAGGGCATGCGGGTCAAGTTCATGTCGAACAACACCCTGCACCATGTCGACCGCGTCGGCGTTTTCCGCCCCGAGATGGAGATGGTGGACTCGCTTGGCCCCGGTGAGATCGGCTTTCTCACCGCGTCCATCAAACAGGTCCGCGACACCCGCGTCGGTGACACCATCACCAATGACCGCAACGGCACCGAAGAGGCTCTGACAGGCTTCAAACCCGCGCAGCCGGTGGTGTTCTGCGGCCTCTTCCCCGTCGACAGCTCCGAATTCGAAGACCTGCGCGATGCGATCGACAAGCTGGCCCTGAACGACGCCAGCTTTAGCTTTGAAATGGAAACCTCGGCCGCACTTGGCTTTGGCTTCCGCTGCGGCTTCCTGGGCCTTTTGCACCTTGAGGTCATCCGCGACCGCATCGAACGCGAATATGATATCGAGCTCATCACCACAGCGCCGTCGGTGATCTATCACGTCTACATGAAAGACGGCGAGATGATCGAGCTGCACAACCCCGCCGATATGCCCGACCCATCGAAGGTCGATCATATCGAGGAACCGCGCATCAAGGCGACCATTCTGGTTCCGGACGAATTCCTCGGCGACGTTCTGAAACTCTGCCAGGACCGCCGCGGTATCCAGCTGGACCTGACCTATGCCGGCAGCCGCGCCATGGTCGTCTATGACCTGCCGCTGAACGAGGTTGTCTTTGACTTCTACGACCGACTGAAATCGGTGACCAAGGGCTATGCCTCGTTTGATTATCAGATGACCGGCTATACCGAGGACAATCTGGTCAAGATGTCGGTGCTGGTGAACGATGAACCGGTCGATGCGCTGTCGACCATGGTTCACCGCGACCGGGCCGAGCTGCGGGGCCGGGCGATGTGCGAAAAGCTCAAGGACCTGATCCCGCGCCACATGTTCAAAATCCCGATTCAGGCCGCCATCGGAGGCAAGGTCATCGCGCGCGAGACCCTCTCGGCCCTGCGCAAGGACGTGACCGCCAAATGCTACGGAGGCGACGCCACGCGGAAACGCAAACTGCTGGACAAGCAGAAGGCGGGGAAAAAGAAGATGCGCCAGTTCGGGAAGGTTGATATCCCGCAGGAGGCGTTTATTTCAGCGTTGAAGATGGACTCTTGACTATATTGACAGCCACTAATTGCGATCCACAGTAGTCCTGATTAGAACTCTCCCTAATGATCAGAACTTTCGTTTATGAAGATATTTGAGGCACTCTAAATGGCTGAATTTGTTGTGGATTGCCCGCGCTGTGGTGCCATCCGCTCGACGCACGACGTGTTTTCGAGCGTTGTAGTAGGCATGCAGTACGGTTGGAAGCAATTCGTTGAGGTCCCGGGTATCTGTCGAACTTGCGGACAAATGAGTGTCAAAATTGTATCGCGGCTCAATTCAAGTAAGCAGTTGAATAACTGGTTTGGTGCCGTAGGGTCTATCAATGCCCTTAGCAGTTACAATGGATCGCTGAACGACTTAGTCGAGTTCCATCGCAATGTCACACTGAGCGACAAGAGCCAGGCTGCTCCTCCCGAACATGTTCCGGAAGAGATTGAAAATGTAATCCGTGAAGCAAACGCTTGTTTGGCTAGCGAATGTTGGAATGCCGCAGCTGCGATGTATCGCTTAGCGCTTGATATGGCGACGAAGTCATTGCTACCGAACGAAGGTGAGCCTGCTGCTAAAGTGAGGCGAAGTTTGGGCCTTAGAATCCAGTGGCTTTTCGATGAGCAAAAATTACCCTTGGATTTGAAGGGCCTTGCAGAGTGCCTCCAGCAAGATGGAAACGATGGGGCGCACGACGGAACACTAGTAAAAGAAGACGCAGACGATCTACATGACTTCTGTTTTGAATTGATGCGTAGGCTTTACACAGAGCCAAAAAGGGTTGAGCTCGCTGAAGCTCGTCGAGTTGCAAGGCGCCAAGGGTGAAATCCAGCGGTCGACGCTGTCGGTATCGTTAATGTAATTCGGTCACTAAACACACTTGTCCGGCACGGCGGGGCCGCGCCGACGCGCCCCTTCAAACCGAAGGTTTGCCTCCGGCAAAACGGGCGGCCCGTTTGCGCCCCGGGGCTCCGCCCGTTCGGCCCTGAAACGGTCCACTGGACAGTTTCCAAGACGGGCCTCACCCCCTCGGGCCAGCGCTGCCCTCAGTCCAGCCCAGCCCCCAAGTTTCTGATATCCCGCAAAAAGTGATACACTCCCCTCATTCCAAACAAGTTTTTCATAGGGGGAAGAGTTATGGACCCACAGCTGCGTTCTCAGATTTCGATGAGCCGTCTCGACCACTATTACGACATCATGCGCACCTCGATCTTTGCCTATGTCGCTATCGCCGCGATCATCGGGTTTGGGCCCGAAGGGCTTGCTCTGCCGTTGATTGTGTTGGTGATTGCGGTGACGGCCTATGGCGTTCTAGCGGGCAAGACTGCGTTGGAAGACGTTGAAAACCTGCGGGATGACATGACCGATGAGTTTGCACAGACCAGTTTCGCCCGCGGGCTAAAGGCGCGGAATTTGAAAGGGCTGGTCCTGACGTCGAATGCACTGCTCTGCCTGATCGGACTGGCCGAACTCATCGCGATTGTGTTCTAGCCGAGGGTTGTGACCCACCTCACAGCGTCAACCTTCCCCTCCTGCTACACTTGACCCACCGGCAACCTCGGCAGGAGGCGCAGATGTCCACATCCATGATCCCCCTTATCGCCCTCGGGTCGGCGGGTCTCTATTCCGTGGCCATGATCTCGATGAAGTTCTGGTGGAAACTCCCCGGTGTGGGTCTTGGCCTGCTGATCGTCGCAACGCTGCTGGCCGGGGCGACGCTGGAACTGGCTGCCCTGCGCGAGGAGCGGCTGGGCATCATCTATACCGGTATTCTGGGGGCCGAGGTTGTTCTGATCGCCATCGCCTCGTTCTTTCTGTTTGGCGAAAACTTTTCGTATCGCGAGGCGGCTGGTATTGGACTGGTCATCCTCGGTACCGCGCTGGCCTGGGCCTGAGGCAAACATTACCGGTTTGTGAAGTTTCCCTTAGGTAAGTTGCAACCCGCGCACTCCCTTCCAATCTGTTCAACAGGCCAGCAACGGCCCTGAACTTTGGAGGAGAGCCCATGACCAGATATATGACTGCCGGAGCAGCCGCTCTGGCGACAAGCCTCAGCCTTGCCACGGCCTCGATGGCCGAAACCACACCGGATCTGCGCGGTGCCTGGACGGGCACCTATACCAAGGTTTCACCGTCTCGGGTGGCAACCGGCGATGCGCCGCGCTTTCATCAGGGGGAGTGGGTGCTGGATATCCAGCAGCAGCAGGACAACTTGTTCTGGGGGCCCAGCATGTGGCGACCGGATGCTGGCACAGATTGGCGCGTGTTTGACGCCACCGGCACCATCAGTCTGGATGGGTCAGGCACCATCGGCATCGTCGAAAGCTCGGCCGATCCGCAGGTGGGTGTGAATGCGCTGGTGGATGCGCGCTATCAGGACGGCAAGATTTACGCGGATTTCCGTAGCCTGCGTCGCGGGACAACGTACAGCGTTGTACTCGAACGTCAGGTGAACTGAAGCGTCTCCGGCCCGGCCGGCCGTAGGGGGTACTGGCTGCACCGTGTTGCAGCGCGTAGTAGGTAATCTCGGTCGGGTCGGAACGCTTCTCATAAACGGACACAGTGTCTCCTCAGGGGGGACGGGTCGGGTGGCATCTTGGCTGCAAGTGACAGGGTCCTGAACACACGGTGCCGGATTGCGGCGTTCCCTGGCACCTGTGGTTTAGGCTCTCGCGAACCTTCAGCGCGGCTTTGCTTGTGGTCTGAGGGCCGTCCGGCCCCGGATCCTCTGATCATCTCTGGCTGGGCAATCACAAGATACGCCTGATTCGATGCTCCGAGGCTGTGAATATCCACAATTGGCAGCAAAATGGCTTTTGCAGGTGCAGAAAACGGGGAAAATCGGGTCATTTCGTCGAATTCAGCGTTTTCCATTGCCAAGACCGCACGGTGTTTCAATTTCCGGAGTTATCCACAATTTTCTCCCAGCGGATATCAACACTTTATCCCCGTCTAATTCTCATGCTGCAGTGCTATTTCCTTGTCGGAACATGACCCGGATGTAACAGTTCTATTACCGCAACGGTTCTTAGGAACCAGGGTGGGACGCAAAGGCCAAAGGGGGTCGAGGCAATAAAGGCAAGTCTTAGGATTGGCTTTTATATGCAAAGGCTTACCGGTGGATGGTTAGCTGAATTGGGTGTCGGACCCGGGTCAGATGATCAGACTCTCAGAAGGTCGATGCGTGCTGTTAAGCATCTTAGGGTGCCGTGCAGCGGCCGTGGCCTGTAACAGGGTCGGGGCAACTGGATCGGGGCGTCCCTCGGGCGCATCGACCCGGCAAGGCGTCAGGAGTATCCGTGAGGGTACATGCATGGACCGCGTCTGCGCACCTGACGCCTTTTCCTTTTCTCAGGTCTATCCAGGCTACCACTCTGTCACCCCCCGCAAAACGGGAACGGGGTTCTTGTGGATGCACAAGAACCCCGAAGTGTCAGATATGCAATGCCGCGTCTATGCACCTGTGCCAAAGATTGTACCTTGTTTGGCTGCAATCTTCAACCATATCTTGTATGCGGAAGTTGCGCCTTCACAACATCCTGAATTGCGTCAGATATTTTGCTGAACGTCAGTCGCGGCTTCTTGGATGGCATCGCCTGCTTTTTCGATATCTTTGCCTGCACCCTTGGTCGTCTCGCACGCTGCAAGGGTAAACACTGCCAGCCCTACTAGAATTGCTCGGATCATCAGTACCTCCATTTGATTTTCTATACATGGCGTAGCAGCTTTTATTTGCTGGAACCAGTATTTTACCGTGCTTGCAACGGGCGTAGAAACACGAAGCTGCCGAGCCAATTGACCGCATGGATTGTGAAGGTGGGGCGTGGCCGCACCGACGACGGATCGTTCCGATCGAAAAGATTGGACTTACGCGTCGGGTGCGGTGGAAAGATGAACGAAATCAGTCCTTATCGCCCGCGCAGAACAGTTCGTACACCACTTCAAGCATACGGCGCGGTCTGTCATCAGCAAGACGGTAGTAAATTGCTTTGCCTTCGCGTCGGGGAATCACAAGGCCTTCCAGACGAAGGCGGGACAGCTGCTGCGAAACAGCAGCCTGTCGTGCGGACAGTAGATCCTCAAGCTCGGTCACGGATTTTTCGCCAGAGACTAGATGGCACAAGATCATCAATCGGCCTTCGTGACTGATCGCCTTGAGGAAATTCGATGCGCGGGTCGCATTTCCCGCCATCCGGTCGAAATCGTCAGACGTCATATTCTGTGAAATCTGAGGCAATGCCATTGCTGTTTTCCTTTTGGGCCCTGGTGTGGGGGCACTTTTGTGAGTGGTTCGCTAAAGCGGTTCGCATTGCTACACGTTCTGTGCATGAATTTCCATATGCATGGATCAAAATGCCGTGATGGGAAAAGGGGAACTTATTGTTTAGAGCATCAAACCGCGCATTGACATCGGCGGCCTCGGTGCGTTCGACATCAGACTATCCACCTATTTTGGACGGTTGGAGTGCGATCTGTTGAGCCCCCCTTGCAGCCCCCCCGTGGCGACACTAAGACTCGGGTAACGTTTCTTCGGGTAATGTCCCGATCCATAGCAAAACAGGCAGGTTCTCATGTTCGATCCCGTTGACACCTATATGAATACGCTCGTTCCCATGGTCGTCGAGCAGACCAGCCGGGGTGAACGCGCGTATGATATTTTCTCGCGCCTTCTGAAAGAGCGGATCATTTTCATCAACGGTCCGATCCACGACGGGATGAGCCACCTGATCGTCGCGCAATTGCTGCACCTCGAGGCCGAAAATCCAAACAAAGAAATCTCGATCTACATCAATTCGCCTGGCGGCGTGGTTACCAGCGGTTTGTCGATTTACGATACAATGCAGTATATCAAGCCCAAATGTTCGACATTGGTAATCGGTCAGGCAGCCTCGATGGGGTCGGTTTTGCTGGCCGGTGGCGAGAAGGGAATGCGTTTCTCGCTGCCCAACAGCCGGATCATGGTGCACCAGCCCAGCGGTGGCTATCAGGGCCAGGCCAGCGACATCATGATTCACGCGGCCGAGACGCAAAAGCTGAAGGATCGCCTTTATGACATATACGTGCGTCATACAGGTCAGACCAAAAAGGCGGTTGAAAAAGCGCTGGACCGTGACAATTTCATGAGCCCGGAAGAGGCGAAAGACTGGGGTCACATCGACGAAATCGTCGAAAATCGCGCCAAAATGGACGGTGACGAGGCCTAAGAATATCTCCCCACGTCCCAGGCGTGGGGGCCATTTTTGAGATTGTAGCCGCCCCGGTGGTGGCCTAAGCTGCACCAACATGTGGCATGCGCGGTCCGACACGGACCGCAGGGACGAAGCCCGAAAGGTAGAACATGGCGACGAATTCAGGCGGTGACGGCAAAAACACGCTCTACTGCAGCTTCTGCGGCAAGAGCCAGCATGAGGTGCGCAAGTTGATTGCCGGCCCGACCGTTTTCATCTGCGATGAATGCGTCGAACTGTGTATGGACATCATCCGCGAAGAGACGAAGGCCAGCGGCCTGAAGTCCAGCGATGGCGTTCCGACGCCCAAAGACATTTGTGAGGTGCTGGACGATTACGTTATCGGTCAGGCCACCGCCAAGCGGGTTCTGTCGGTTGCTGTGCACAACCACTACAAGCGTCTGAACCACGCCCAAAAGGCCGGCAGCGATATTGAGCTGGCCAAGTCCAACATTCTGCTGATCGGCCCAACCGGCTGCGGTAAGACGCTGCTGGCGCAGACGCTGGCGCGTATTCTGGACGTGCCGTTCACCATGGCAGACGCAACTACACTGACCGAAGCCGGGTATGTGGGTGAGGATGTTGAAAACATCATTCTCAAGCTGCTGCAGTCCAGCGAATACAATGTTGAACGCGCGCAGCGCGGCATCGTCTATATCGACGAAGTCGATAAAATCACGCGCAAATCCGAAAACCCGTCCATCACGCGCGATGTATCGGGTGAGGGTGTTCAGCAGGCGCTGCTTAAGCTGATGGAAGGCACCGTGGCCAGTGTGCCGCCGCAGGGCGGACGCAAGCATCCGCAGCAGGAATTCCTGCAAGTGGACACCACGAACATTCTGTTCATCTGCGGTGGTGCTTTTGCAGGTCTGGATAAGATCATCGCGCAACGCGGCAAAGGCTCGGCCATGGGCTTTGGCGCGGACGTGCGGGACAATGACGAACGCGGCGTAGGTGAGATTTTCAAGGATCTCGAGCCCGAGGATCTGCTGCGGTTCGGCCTGATTCCGGAATTCGTTGGACGTCTGCCGGTTCTGGCTACGCTGGAAGATCTGGACGAAGATGCACTGGTGACCATCCTGACCAAGCCCAAGAACGCTCTGGTCAAGCAGTACCAGCGCCTGTTCGAACTGGAAGATGCCGAGCTGGCCTTTACCGATGATGCGCTCAAGTCGATCGCCAAGAAGGCCATTGAACGCAAGACCGGCGCACGCGGGTTGCGCTCGATCCTCGAAGATATCCTTCTGGACACCATGTTCGAACTTCCGGGCATGAAAAACGTGACCGAGGTTGTGGTGAACGAAGAGGCGGTGTCATCTGACAAGCAGCCCCTGATCATCTACGCGGATGCCGCGGAATCAGCTTCGGCAGGATAAGGCACAAAAAGAATTACCAAGACGGCGCGGCATTCACCGCGCCGTTTTCTATTGGAGGGAAGCATGAAAATCAGACGCATTTCATCTGGCGGAGAATTCGAGGCCAAAGTTGGCTATTGTCGCGCTGTGGTTGCAAATGGCTTCGTCTTCGTGGCCGGAACCTGTGCCCAAGGTGATGACGTGCCCGATGATATCGTGGCACAGTGCAAATCGTCCCTGGAGGCGATTGGAAAAGCGCTGGCCGAGGCAGGAGCCGGTTTTGCAGACGTGGTTCGGGTAAACTATTATTTGCCGGATATGAATGAGTTCGAACTTTGCTGGCCGTTGTTGGTTGACGCATTTGGTGACAACCCACCTGCAGCGACAGTTGTCGAATGCAATCTCATAACGCCAAAAGACCGTATCGAGATTGAAGTGACCGCGGTTCTGCCGAAATAGGGTCTGCGATCCTTGTGACACTGGACCTTAGTGAGGCTTTGGTCCATATCTGCGGGTACAGAAATGCCGGAGGCAGCTGATGGGAATCCTAAACAGTCTTTTGCGGGCCGTAACCTGGTGGAACGGATCCACATTGAACACGCAGATTTACACATCGCGTAAGGGTATCAAGGTCGGTGAAGACGACGAAGGCAACGTGTTTTACCACAATGCTGACGACAGTAGACGTTGGGTGATTTTCAATGGTGAGGCTGAGGCGAGCCGGGTTGATCCGGATTGGCATGGCTGGCTGCACCGCACCTGGGATGAGCCGCCGACGGACAAACCGCTGAAACACAAATCCTGGGAAAAACCGCATCAGGAAAATCTGACAGGCTCTGCTTTGGCTTATGCACCAGCAGGTTCTTTGCGCCGCCCGGACCCGGTCGAGCGTAAGGACTACGAGGCCTGGAGCCCGGAATAACACGAGGCGAGCAATGTCGAGTTATAATGCAACCGAAGTTCTGGTCGGTGGGGTCGTCTTAGCCTGTGCCGTCGCATTTGGCGTTTACGCCAGCCAATCCACCGGCCTGTCGCAAAGCAGTGGCGGCTATGAACTGGGCGCCTCTTTCCGTTCCTTGGAAGGGGTAGGCGTCGGCACCGACGTACGCCTTGCTGGTGTCAAGATTGGCACTGTAACCGGTGTAGACCTGAATCCCGAAACCTATCGCGCCGATACCACCTTCTCGATCTCTGACGGAATTCTGGTGCCGGACGACAGCGCGATTGTCATCTCATCCGAAGGGCTGCTGGGCGGCAACTTTGTCGAGGTTATGCCGGGTGGTTCGCCTTTCTACTTTGAAGCGGGCGATCAAGTCGAAGATACGCAAGGTGCCGTCAGTCTGATTTCCCTGCTGGTCAAGTTTGTCGCCGGGGACGGAAGCGAATGAAGCGATTTGCCCTGATTGCAGCGTTGCTGGTCGCGACGGGGGCTACGGCCCAGCAAAAAGCCCAATCCGGTCCTGGCGCAATGCTGCGTGGTCTGGACAAGGTCAGCGGTCAGACCGTCGATGTTGAAATGCGGAATGGTCAGACACTGCCGGTTTTTGGGTTGGATGTGGCCTTGGGCGATTGTCGCTATCCAGCGGACAACCCAACCGGTGATGCGTTTGCCTATCTGACGATCTGGGAAAAAGGCAGGACAGATCAACTGTTTGACGGTTGGATGATTGCCACGTCGCCCGCATTGAACGCGCTGGACCATGCGCGTTATGACGTCTGGGTGATGCGCTGTATCACTGCATCGGGCGACTGAGGCACTGCTGCCACGAAATCTGCACTGGCATTGATCGCCTCTTCAAGCGTGTTCCGATATTGCGTGCGCGGAATCTCGATCGCTCCCAGAGACGCCAGATGAGCGGTCAGAAACTGGGTGTCAAACAAGCGAAACCCGGTTTGGCGCAAGCGATCCACGAGATAGGCCAGCGCTATTTTCGAGGCATCCTTTCGGCGGGAAAACATGCTTTCGCCGAAAAACGCCGCACCCAGCGTAACGCCATAAACGCCGCCGACCAGTGCGTCCTCATCCCAGACCTCCAGCGAATGGGCCCGGCCCGCGAGGTGGAGTTGCTGATAAAGGTGGCGCAATTCTGCATTGATCCAGGTGTCTGCCCGATCAGCGCAGCCATCGACCACTCCGGCAAAATCGCGGTTGATGCAGATGGAAAAGCCGGACTTTCGAATGCGGCGTGCGAGGCTGCGCGAGATATGAAAGCCATCTAAAGGAAAAACGCCACGAAACTTGGGATCGACCCAAAACAGTTCCGGGTCATCGCGGTGTTCGGCCATCGGGAAAATTCCAATGGAATAGCCGTGTAGCAAAAGTTCAGGGGTCAGGCTCATGCGCGATACCCGGGGACCAGAGCGCAAGTGCCCTCTGGTCCCTTGGTTTTATTGGGCCATATTCGCCGCAAGCCAGTGTTCCAGCCAGTGAATGTTGTAATCACCGTTGTGGATTTCCGGCTCTTGCAGCAACGCATGGAACAGCGGCACGGTTGTATCGATACCGTCCACGATCAGTTCGCCCAATGCGCGATCTAGCCGTGCCAGCGCCTCGGCTCGGTCGCGGCCATGTACGATCAACTTGGCAATCAGCGAGTCGTAATATGGTGGAATCGAATACCCATCATACAGCGCCGAATCCATCCGCACACCCAGGCCGCCGGGGGCATGAAAGGCCGAGATCCTGCCCGGGCAGGGTGAGAAGTTCGGCAGCTTTTCTGCATTGATCCGGACCTCGATGGCGTGGCCGTTGATCACAAGATCGTCCTGACCAAACGACATCGGTTCGCCAGCTGCGACGAGAATTTGTTCGCGCACTAAATCGACGCCAAAGATGCCCTCGGTCACCGGGTGTTCTACCTGCAGGCGGGTGTTCATCTCGATGAAGTAGAACTCGCCGTTCTCATACAAGAACTCGATGGTTCCGGCGCCAATATAGTGGATCTTGGCCACGGCGTCCGCGCAGACTTTACCGATCTTGGCGCGCTCTTCCGGGCTGATGCTGGGGCCGGGTGCCTCTTCAAACACCTTCTGGTGGCGGCGCTGCAGCGAGCAGTCGCGTTCGCCCAGATGCACAGCCTTGCCCTTGCCGTCACCAAAGACCTGGATCTCGATATGGCGGGGCGTGGTCAGGTATTTCTCGATATAGACCTCGTCATTGCCAAAGGCGGCTTTGCCCTCGGCACGTGCGGTCATAAATGCGCTTTCCATCTCATCCGCGCTCATCGCGACTTTCATGCCGCGACCGCCGCCGCCAGCGGTGGCTTTGATGATGACGGGGTAACCAAATTCCTCGCCGATTTTCTTGGCCGTCTCCAGATCGGGCACGCCGCCGTCCGAACCCGGAACACAAGGCACACCCAGCGCCTTCATCGTGTCCTTGGCGGTGATCTTGTCGCCCATGACGCGGATGTGCTCGGCAGTGGGGCCGATAAAGGTGATGCCGTGGTCTTCGACGATCTGCACGAATTCGGCATTCTCGGACAGGAAGCCATAGCCGGGGTGGATCGCCTGCGCGCCAGTGATTTCACACGCCGAGATGATCGCGGGCACCGACAAGTAGCTTTGCGGGCTGGGCGGAGGGCCGATGCAGACCGATTCGTCCGCCATGCGCACATGCATCGCGTCGCTATCGGCGGTGGAGTGGACGGCGACCGTCTTAATCCCCATCTCGCGGGCAGCGCGGATGACCCGCAGGGCGATCTCGCCTCGGTTGGCAATCAGGATCTTGTCGAACATGGGACCGCCTTACTCAACGATGACCAGAGGGGTGCCGAATTCCACCGCATCACCGTCACCGACCAGAATGCGTTTGATGGTTCCGGATTTGGGCGCGTGAATGTGGTTCATGGTTTTCATCGCTTCGACAATCAGCAGAGTGTCGCCTTCGGACACCGATGCGCCGACGCTGATGAAGGACGGTGCGCCCGGTTCGGGCTGCATATAAACGGTTCCTACCATGGGCGAGGTGACAGCGCCCGGGTGGCTGGCCGGATCTTCCTGTGCCGCCGGAGCTTCGACAGGTGCAGCGGCCGCTGCTACGGGTGCTGGTGCCGCTGCCGGTACGGCCATCTGAACAGGGGCGGGCGCGACCTGTGACATACGGCTGACGCGGACATTCAAACTGTCGTCATCACCATATTCGCGCATGACTTCGAGTTCGGTCAGGTCATTTTCGCGCAGCAGTTCGGCCAGTGCCTTGATGAATGCCACGTCCGCTTCGTGTTTGGTATCTGTCATGAGTGTCCTCGACGGTTCCCCTTTGGCCCGTCTGTTCTCGCGGGCTTTGGTCTGATTACGCAGCGTTATAAGCTATGCGGACGGTCATGAAAAGCGCAGTCTCGGCATGTCAGATGGGGGTTTTGCCCAATATTTCGGGGGGAAACGGATTAAAGGGGCATGCCTGAGAGTTTTGCCACAAGTTCAGGTAGTTTGCGCGCGCCGAACTTCTCTAGCAGACGGGCGCGGTAAGCCTCGATTGTGCGATAGCTCAGCCCCAACTCGACGCCGATTTCCTTGGCGGACAGACCACGGCAGGACATGATGGCAACTTCGCGTTCGCGGGTTGTCAGTTCGACCAGCGGGCGGTCTTCGGAGATATCAGAAAAGCTCCAGATGCCATGGCGAAACGGGTCGTCCGGCGTCAGGGATCGTCCGCGTGCACGGCACCAAAACAGGTCACCGTCGCGACGGCGCATAACTCGTTCGTCGGTATAATATCCTGTGTCCTGCATCGCTTTCAGGCCGCGCTGTCCGATCCTCTCCCAGTCCGCGACCGACGGGTAGAGGTGCAGCAGAGGCATATTACGATACTCTGCCTCCTCGCCGCCAAAGGTGCGGGCAAATTGCAGATTGCAGCGTCGGATGATGCGGTTTTCCAACTCGACCAATCCGATGGGGGCATATTCGAAAGCTGGGTCGCTCATCCGGCTATCGTGCAAGGAATTCGGGAAAATTAGAAGAGGGTGGATGCAGATTTGGCAGATTGGGCACCGATTGCTGGGGTGGAAGGGAATGGCCATCCGCAACCACAGTTGTGAATGCTGTAAATGGGCTATGAAAATTAGCCTTTAAGCATTAGAAATTTAATGGGAGTTTTGAAAAGAATGGATCGAATTGGGTGATGGAACATGCGCGACACGCTGACGGGTAGCCGCATTCGCGAGCGACGCCAAATCTCAGGTTTGCGGCAGGCCGAGCTTGCGCGGCAGGTCGGCATCTCGGCGTCTTACTTGAATCTGATCGAACACAATCGTCGCCGGATCGGGGGCAAGCTGCTGGTGGACATCGCCAATGCCCTGTCTGTTGAGCCTTCGCTACTCACTCAAGGGATTGAGGCTACGCTGATTTCAGCGCTGCGCGAGGCTGCTGCAGATGCGGTCGGACAGCAGGCCGAAGTGGACGCGCTGGAAGAGTTCGCAGGCCGGTTTCCCGGATGGGCCGGAGTTCTGGCGCAGATGCATCGTCGGGTCGTCTCGCTTGAGCGCACGGTTGAAACCCTGTCCGATCGGTTGACGCATGATCCACATCTTGCCGCGTCGATGCACGAGGTGCTGTCCACGGCCGCTGCCATTCGTTCAACGGCAGCGATTCTGGCCGACACGCAGGAAATCGAGCCCGAGTGGCGCGATCGGTTTCACCGCAACCTGCACCAGGATGCCGAACGGTTGGCCGACAGTTCCAAGTCTCTGGTGGCATACTTGGATGATTCTGAGGCGGCCGATGACCGTCGCGGTGTACCCTCGGAGGATGCCGAGGCTTTTTTTCAGGCCAACAGCCACCATTTCCCGCAGATCGAAGCAGGCGGAAGCGGTGCGGACATTGACCTGAGCGCGATTGAATCGGCGGCAGCGCGGACTGTGACCAAGGGATATCTGGATACCTACGCCGCAGATGTCAGAGCCATGCCTCTGGACGACGTGCAGAAGGCTCTCACCGAGACCGAGCCTGATCCGCTGGCTCTGGCGGCACGGTTTTTAGTAGATATCCCGACAGTCCTGCGGCGGCTGGCGACATTGCCCGAAGGATATCTGGGGCGGCCGACCGGGTTGGTGGTCTGTGACGCGTCCGGTAGTATCTTGTTCAGTAAATCCGTGCCGGGTTTCGCCATGCCACGCTTTGGCGAAGCCTGCCCGTTTTGGCCCATCTTTCAGGCGCTGAACAGACCATTGGTTCCGATCCGCAAACGTGTTGTGCAATTGGGGCGAACGGCGGCCGAGTTCGACTGCTATGCCTACGCGTGGCCGCAGGCGGTTTCAGGATATGACGATGCGCCGGCCTATCATTCAGTCATGCTTGTCCGAGCGGTGGAAGAGGGGGCTCCGAGCGCGCAATCCGTGACCCGGGTCGGCCCAAGCTGCCGGGTTTGCCCGAATGACGCCTGTGCATCGCGCCGAGAGCCGTCGATTTTGAGCGAAGGTTTTTGACAGTTTCCTGACAGAAGGCTTAAGCTGACGCCGACAGGTTCACGGACAGAACCTGTCATGGGGAGGAATGGAACATATGAGCCGTAAGGTTCTGTTAATTGAGGATGAGCCCAACATCGCTGAGGCCATTCGATTTTTGCTGACCCGCGAGGGATGGCAGGTTGAAACGCACGCAGAAGGGTCGGATGCGATAGAAGTCATTCAGGGCGCAAACCCTGATCTGGTCATTCTGGACGTTATGCTGCCCGGCAAAAGCGGGATGGAGATTTTGCGCAACCTGCGCGAGCTTGAGGGCATGCAGCATTTGCCCGTTTTGATGCTGACAGCGCGCGGGCAATCGCGCGACCGGGAAATGGCTGAAAATGCCGGGGTCAGCCGCTTTATGACCAAACCGTTTTCCAACGCCGAAGTGCTGACAGCGGTGCGAGACCTGCACGCGCAGGCAACGCGGTCATGAACTCGGGCGAAGATCGCAAACCCCAAGGGGTCCGGCCTTCGCTATTTCTCGAGCGTCAAAGTTATCGCCGCCGCAGGTTGATGGATGCCGCGCGTCTTTTGCCCATTCTGGGGGCGGCTCTTGTTGCCATTCCGCTGCTCTGGCCAAGCCAAGGCTCATCTGATGATGGTGTGCCGCTGTCTTCAGCAATTCTGTATATCTTCGCGTGCTGGGCTTTGCTGATCATAATCAGTCTGATCTTTGGATTTGCAGCCAGACGAATGGTTGTAAGTGACGATGCCGAGGCAGAGTCGGATTGATGGCCACACTAAACGTTCTGATCCTGGTTTGCCTCGGCTATGTCGTTCTGTTGTTCGCGGTGGCTTTTGCCGCTGACCGGATGGCGGCCGCTGGCCGAGGGGCGTGGTTGCGGTCTCCGCTGATCTATACATTGTCGCTGTCGATTTATTGCACGGCTTGGACCTTTTATGGCGCGGTCGGAAATGCTGCGCGGTCCGGGTTGGAATTTGTCACCATCTATCTTGGCCCGACGCTGGTGATGCTCAGCTGGTGGTGGGGGCTGCGCAAGCTCGTGCGGGTCGGACGCACCCAGCGGGTAACCTCCATCGCAGACTTGATTTCCTCGCGATACGGAAAATCCAACACGCTGGCCATTTGCGTGACCATTCTGGCCGTTTTGGGTGGAACGCCGTACATCGCGTTGCAGCTGCAATCCATTACACTGTCTTTTTCCATCTTTGCAGAGGCTGATCCCTCGGGCCTCTACCGAGAAGGTTCCAGTGTGTTTTGGGTAGCTGCGGGCCTGGCGGTATTTGCTATCCTATTTGGCACTCGAAATCTGGACGCGAATGAGCGTCACCACGGCGTGGTCACCGCCATTGCGTTGGAATCGGTCGTCAAACTGTTCGCCTTGCTTGCGGTTGGTGTCTTCGTGGTTTGGGGGGTTGCGGGTGGGATCGGCCCGATGATGGATCGCATCGATGCCTCAGAAATCGGGCAATGGAATGTGGATGCCGGACGTTGGACGACCTTCATCTTCCTCTCGGCTGCCGCTTTCATCTGTTTACCGCGGATGTTTCAGGTGATGGTCGTTGAAAATGCGGATGAGGGGCATCTGAGAACCGCTGCTTGGGCTTTCCCGTTATATCTGCTGTTGATGAGCCTGTTTGTCGTGCCCATCGCCGTCGTGGGGCTGGATTTGATGCCCGAAGGCTCGAACCCTGACCTGTTCGTGCTGACGGTGCCCTTGTCGCAGGGGAACGACTGGCTGGCGATGCTGTCGTTTATCGGCGGGTTTTCCTCGGCCACGTCTATGGTCATCGTGACGGCAATGGCGTTGTCGACCATGGTGTCGAACCATCTGGTCATGCCGATCTGGCTAAGCACGCAAGGGGGGGCGGGTTCGGTCTCGGGTGATGTGCGCAACGTGGTGCTGATGGCGCGGCGCGTGTCCATCGCGGTCATCATGGCGCTGGGTTACTATTACTACCGCTTGTCGGGCGGTGGGGCTGCACTGGCGTCGATCGGGCTGGTGGCCTTCGCGGGCATTTCCCAGATCCTGCCAGCGCTGGTAGGAGGGTTGTTCTGGCGCGGGGCCACGCGAACCGGGGCGTTGGTGGGGCTGACGGTTGGTTTTGTGCTGTGGATTTACACATTGTTACTACCGGGGATGGGCGGGGCAATAATGCCCGACTCGGTGTTGCAGAACGGTCCCTTCGGGTGGGGCTGGCTGCGCCCAAGGGCCCTTTTCGGGATCGAAGGAATGGACCCCATGGTCCACTCGGTCATGTGGTCGTTGGCATTGAATACGGCTGCGTTCTGCGCCGCGTCATTGTTGAGCTTTCCCAGCCCGTTGGAGCGTCTTCAGGGCGCGCAGTTCGTCAATGTTTTTGACCACTCGGTCTCACCTGCTGGTTGGACCGGGTCGGTTGCGCAAAGCGAAGACCTGATGATCATGACACAGCGCATTCTGGGCTCTGGCCCGGCGCAGGAGTTCTTTCAGCACGAGGCCGAAGCACAGGGTGGACGGACAAGCCTGCCGGAACCCACGCCGGGGTTTTTGGAAAGACTGGAACGTGAACTCAGCGGCTCGGTCGGCGCGGCCACGGCCCATGCGATGATCGGGCAGATTGTCGGTGGATCGTCCGTTTCGGTTGAAGACTTGCTAGCGGTGGCTGACGAGTCGGCGGAACTGTTGGAATATTCCAGCCAGCTTGAGGCCAAATCTGCCGAGCTCAGCCGAACCGCGCGCCAACTGCGAGAAGCGAATACCAAACTGACACAGATCTCGGAACAAAAAGACGGGTTCCTCAGTCAGGTCAGCCATGAATTGCGGACGCCGATGACCTCAATCCGGGCCTTTTCCGAGATCATGCGCGATACGGATGGTCTGAGTGCCGAAGAGCAAACGCGCTATGCCGCGATCATCCATGATGAGGCCCTGCGGCTGACGCGCCTACTGGACGATTTGCTGGACCTGAGCGTTCTGGAAAGCGGTCGTGTGAGCCTGAATATGGGTGGGGATACCCTTGGTTCGGTCTTGGATCGGGCGGTCTCAAGCTCATTGGCGGGGTCGCATCCAAAACTCAGGATTCGCCGCTCGCGACCGTCCGAGCGTATTCCGCTGAACACGGATCTTGATCGGTTGGGGCAGGTCTTTATCAATCTGATTTCGAACGCGCAGAAATACTGCGACGCGGATGAACCCGTTCTGACCATCTCGGCCCATGATGTCGGAGGGCAGGTCGTTATTGATTTCACCGATAACGGCAGTGGCATCCCACCCGAAGCGCAGTCGATGGTGTTCGAAAAGTTTGCCCGTGTCGGTGGGGACAAGGCGGGTGGCGCTGGTTTGGGGTTGGCGATCTGTCGCGAGATCATGCAGCGTCTGGGCGGCGAGATCAGTTATCTTCCCGGCCAGGGCGGTGCGGCCTTTCGCGTCCGCCTTCCGCTGGCGCACCGGCAAGCTGCGCAATAATACGAGCATAAAGACATTGGTAACCCGCCTCGGGTTAGACCGGATACCAGGTTCAGAAACTCAAATCGGTATCGGGCATGACGCAGTCTGTCAGCACAGCTTTGGCGCGCAAACTTTCAGCGGGACAAGAAGAGCAAGGTGAAAAGCCGCGTTCCGTTCTTCGTGCCCTTCGACTGGCCTTTGCGCGAACGGCAGGGGATCAGTTCCAGCTGCCGCTATCGGTGATCGGTGCAAGGCAGTCTCTCAAAGCTCAGGACACGCTGGCTGAGGTGATTGATGCGGACTGGATGCTGCTGCGCCTGGGCAACGCGGACGGGATGTCCGCTGCGATTTGCGTGGATATGGGGGTCGTGTCAGCGATCGTCCAAGTGCAGACAATTGGTGAAGTTATGCCGAACCCGCCAACAGCACGGGAGTACACAGATACGGATGCAGCAATGGTGGCGCCGCTGGTCGAAGACGCTTTGACCAGGGCCGTCGCACTGGTCGATACAGCCGCCGATCAATCCAGTCTTGCCGATTATGAATTCCGGGCGCGGATGGCGGATCTGCGTTCATTGTCGCTGGCTATGGTCGAAGACGCATATCGCGTGTTTGACCTGACGGTAGAACTTGGCGGCGGGCTACGACAGGGGCAGATCACAGTCCTGTTGCCCGATACACCGTCAGAGCAGGGGGCCGATGATGAAAATCAAGTTGCTGCCGGCCCGAAGCTTGAGCAAGCGTCGGGGGTTGTCCGGGCCGAATTGAATACGGTGATCGGTAGGATGTCAGTGCCATTGGCAACCCTGTCCGGGCTGTCAGTTGGGGATGTCCTTCCGTTGACCGGATCACGGCTGGATCGTGCGGAAATCCTGACAATTGGTCGAACGCGGGCTGCAATTGGACGTTTGGGACAATGCGGAGGAATGCGCGCAGTACGGTTGAACGAATGTGCTTCGGCTGTGGCATTGGAGCAAGCTGAAATGCCCGAGTTTCTGGAAGCGCGAAGCAGCGCGCCAGGGCCGGAGGCTCTGAAAGATCCGATGCCAATCGATCCCACACATGAAATCGTGCCGATAGATGCAGTGGCATTGAACGAATTGGAGGGCGATCTAGGCTTTGGCAGCCCGGATCAGATGGCGGCCGAAATTTCGCAACTGGCAGGTCTGACGGGATTGGACGACATTGCTGACCCAACCTAACCTGATTGCCATAGGTCCTTAGCCGTCAGAACCGCGCATATGCTCAAGCGCGGGGCGCAGGTTGTCCAGCATATAACCGGCTTTGGTTGTGGCCTCGAGGATCTCATCCGCGCTCATGTGGTCGCACTGACCCAAAGCCCAAACCACAGAGCAGCGGGTGCCCGATGCGCAATAGGCCAAAACGGGGCCAGAGCAGCTTTCAGCCAATTCTCGTTGCAGGGCAACATTGCCGGGTGTCATGGTCTGGTGGGTCAGTTCCAGAACCTCATATTCCATCCCGGCTGCCCGGACGGCCTGTCCGATTGCATCCGACTGCATGGTTGGTGGAACTTCCGTATTGGGACGGTTGCAGATGACCTTAACGAAACCTGCTGCGGCGATGGCTGGGACGTCCTCGACCGTGATTTGGGGCGAGACGGCATAGCGGGGGGTTATTGGTCGAATCTCCATGGCAATTGCTTAGGCCGCGTTTGCGGATCTGTCCAGTTGTGCACCAAGCCCGGGCGCCGCAAACATTCCTGTGATCATCGCAGCCAGAAACACGAGGCCGCCAAGGCCGCCATAGGTTATGGACGCAATTGCAGGTCCAGGACAAAGCCCGGACAAGCCCCAGCCCATGCCAAACATCACGGAACCGATAATCAGGCGACGGTCCAACTCGGGCGGGCTCATCTTAGGAAACTGACCACCGGTCAGCGGCCTGCGGTGGGCCGTCATTCTCCACGCGATGAGCATCGGCAGGATCGCGCCGCCCATCACAAATGCCAGGGTGGGATCCCAGTTTCCAAACACATCCAGCCACCCTTGAACCTTGGTGGTATCGGTCATGCCCGAAATCAAAAGGCCGGCACCAAACAGAGATCCGGCCAGCATCGATATGAGAACCCGCATCAAATCAGCCCCCATACATGGCGCATCAGGGCAATTGTTGCCCCACCTGCGCCGATATAGATCAACGTCGCGATGATGCCCCTGACGGAGAATCGAGAAATACCACATACCCCGTGCCCCGAGGTGCATCCATTGGCAATGCGCGTTCCTGCGCCAACCAAAAGGCCGGCGATGACGATCACTGCGAAATTGTCGGTCAGATGTGTCATGGGCGCAGAAGAGAGCAGGGGGCTCAAAACAAGCGGTGTCGCGATGACGCCTGCAATGAAGCTTAGGCGTTCTAACGTGCGGTCACTGCCATCAACCAGCCCGCCTAGAATCCCACTGGCGCCCATAATGCGCCCATTGCCCAGAAGGTAGACTGCGGCGCCCAGGCCGATCAGCAGGCCACCGGCAAGCCCCCAAATCCATTCAATGTACATTCGTTATCCTCAGTTCGCCTGATGGGTCTGCGTCACAACTTGTTGATCGGCACCTTCAGGAATACGTCGCCCTGTTCGTCCGCAGGCGGCATCTGTCCGGCCCGCATATTGACCTGCAGGGACGGCAGGATCAGGCGCGGCATGGGCAGGGTCGCATCGCGGGCATCACGCATCTCGACAAATTCCTCGATTGATTTGCCTTGTCCGATATGGACGTTCAGGGCTTTTTGCTCTCCGACAGTGGTCTCCCAGGCAAATTCATCACGCCCCGGAGCTTTGTAGTCATGGCCAACAAAGATGCGCGTCTCATCCGGCAGGGCCAGGATCTTCTGGATCGACTCGAACAGCATTTCCGAAGACCCACCGGGAAAATCGCATCGCGCGGTGCCGAAATCCGGCATGAACAGCGTGTCACCGACAAATGCCGCGTCTCCGATCACATATGTCATGCAGGCGGGCGTATGGCCGGGCGTGTGGAAAACATCGCCACGCATCTGCCCAACATGGAAGCTGTCGCCATCGCGGAACAAAGCATCGAACTGACTGCCGTCGCGCTGAAACTCAGTCCCTTCATTGAAGATTTTCCCGAAGGTTTCCTGGATCGTAACGATCTGTTCACCGATACCGATCTTTCCGCCCAGTTCCTGTTGCAGATAGGGTGCCGCCGAAAGGTGGTCGGCATGCACATGGCTTTCCAGAATCCACTCGACCCTTAGCTCATTGTCGCGAACATAAGCGACGATCTGATCCGCCGAGTCGGTCTTCGTTCGGCCCGAGGCGTGATCGAAGTCCAGAACGCTGTCGACGATTGCGCAGGCCGTCCCTTCGAGTTCCTGCACAAGGTATGAGACCGTATTGGTTTCAGGGTCGAAAAACGCTTTCACAATTGGTGTCATCTGGCTCTCCGTCAGCGCGCAGTTTATCATATATGTTTTTCAGAATATGATGCAACCGGCATTCTTTGATTTGATGCGTGTCAAGGCAAGTTAATCCAAATCCGATTAGAATTTAATCATTCTGCCTTAGGTTGCCGATACCGGGTGGGCGACAGGCAGTTTTCCGCGCGTTTGTTCGCCACGATAACCAGGTCTTAAATCCGTTACCTATATCGGCGACAGTGATAGAAATTGGGAGGAATAAAATGTCTGCAAAAAGTTTGTATTCCGAAGCCGAACACCTGGAGCAAAAGCTGCAGAATGCCTGTTTTGAGACCCGGCTTGCGCTTCAGCCCAGTGTAACCAAAGTGATTGATCGGATGCGTCAGGAAGGCATGCACGTGCCATCGCGCCTGCGTCACCTGGATGCGGCTTTGTGCGAAGATGCCATAGAGGCGCAGTTCGACAATATGCCGGTCTGAGGCGAAGCATTAGCTGAACGAGATTCCCAGGATCACCAGCATCAGGCCAATCACAGAAAGAAAAAGCGAAGCCAGATTCCACGGCAGAACGCTTTGAACAGCGGCGCGCAATTCATCGTCCGACAGGCCGGATTTGCGCGCTTTCATCACACGCAGGATACACCAAACCAGACCCAGTAGGCCTGCAAGTGACAGGGCGGCACCGCCCCAGGTGATGAATTCGAACATGGTTCCCCACATTTTTCCGCAAATCCTGTTTGCGCTTAGCGGATCGACCGACCGCGCACAAGCCCATCGAGGATTGGATGCTTGCAGCCCACGCAGCGGCAATGTATCCGGCTAACTGCCGTTGCTAATGCATCAGATCGCAGCCTTTTGGAGAGATGAATATGGAAGACGTGACCGAGGATCAGGCCGCCGCCAACTACCGTGTAACAGCGGGCGAGCTGCGTCAGTTCGTAGAACGGATCGAACGCCTGGATGCCGAAAAAAAGGACCTGGCGGAGCAGCAGAAAGAGGTCATGGCCGAAGCCAAAGCCCGCGGTTACGACACAAAAGTGATGCGCAAGGTCATCGCGCTGCGCAAACGCGACAAGGACGATATCGCCGAAGAAGAGGCGGTACTTGAAATGTATAAGGAAGCGTTGGGCATGTGAGCCGGGCCTGGGGTTAGGGTTTCAGGACCTTCACCCCGGCCATCGTTTCCAACTTGGTCAGATCCTGCTCGTACAGTTCGGAAAATGCGTCGATGATCTCATCGCTCCAGCCGGGCAGGTCCAGTTCTTCTTCCATTTTGTCCGGCTGAGCATGGTTTGCCAGAATGTCTGCAAGAACGTCTCGGGTTTCAGCCTGTGAAAGAGTCGAAACCTGGTCCAGAATCGCCTGCGCTTGTGACTGACCTTCTTCAGTCAGCAAAGAGATCAGCAGGTCATACTCATCTTTGATCGTGGCGTCCGCAGCAAGCCCGCCGACGCTGCGTACAACGTCCCCCCACAGCAGCGGGATGTCCTCATTGCACCACAGGGTGATCTGCACTGCGGGGGCAAAGTCGCGAACATCTTCGATCATCTCAACCCAGCTGAGGTGACTTAGATCATTGTTGCGGATCACGTCCTCGCGCGCCTGTTCCGGTAATGACATCAGGTGTTTTGGGATAAAACTACCGGGGTTCCTGAGCGCCAGATACAATTCCAACTGACAATCGCTAAAGGACTCTTCCAGAACAGATAAGCGTTTGCCCGCGGAAGGATAGAATTGCCCACCGGCAAGAACCAGGTTTTTCTCGCCAATGAATTCGGCGCTGGTGAAAATGGCGCGCTTTGCCTCTGGGTGGATAGGAAGATTGCCCCGCATACTTTCAATCTCATCCGGTAATGGAGGGCGCGTATTCAAGGCCTGAAATGCGGGTTTGAACACTTGCCGGTAACGACGAGGACCAAATAAAGTCGCACCATTTCGAGCCAGTACGTCCCCATTGGCTTGCAACGACCTGAGCAGTCGCCCCTCATCGGTAAAAGCCGCGCCTGCGTGGATTGCAACCTGCATGTTTGGTTCTTGTCCTTGCATTCCTGAACCTGCCTGTCGAGTTACAGGCTGTGCCAGGGACAGTCAAATCCACAGCCCCCACTTAAAGGTGATCGGTCGCATCACAACGAAAATCCAAAATCCCTAAGTTTGGATGAAAATTGAGGCTTGCAGTCCGTTAAAAGAGAAAGTAATCGACACCCAGCGCCCCTATAGCTCAGCTGGTAGAGCAACTGATTTGTAATCAGTAGGTCCGCGGTTCGAGTCCGTGTGGGGGCACCACTAAATCTCTATAGCTTGCCGGAACCACCGTGTGAACAGATTGAATCTGTCCCATTCGGACTGGGGCGCCGTCAGCGCGAATGCCCTAGTTTCTTGTTGGCGGTTGATACTGTGAAACAAAATTCCACTTCGAATGGCGCGACACGCTTAGCCACAGAAGTTAGCATCGATCCGTCAACCCTCGGTACTTAGGTTTTCCGGGTTCACCAAACCTCCCAAGATAACGATGGACTCGCGACATCAAAGTAAATGTATTTAGCTTTGAGTTCCTGCAGGAGCAGTTCGCCAAAAAAATGGCGACCTTATCGGCGCTTGATGTTCAGGTTAAGCCGATAGTGATGCCAAAGACGTAAAGGCTGGAGGGCTCGGTAATCTTTTGCATGAACTCAACCCAGTCCTCACTATACATCCGTTCGAATTGAACGGGATAGGCCCAAACCAGATTGTGGAACGTGAAAGTAGTTAACAAGACGCCAACTGTACTGGCGCTTGCGAACTCTTTTTGCTTGTCCCTGAGAAACATCGAAATGACCATACCCGCCATACTGGCCATCGCGATACCGATAAAATCCTGTGTGTTTACTTTGCCAGCTTCCGGCACACCTACCATTTGAAACTGAATAAAACGGGTCAGGAAAACCACCATGGAGCCAAGCACAAAAGCCCCAATGAACGCGCCTGGATAGGCGAGGCGTTTCCATATGTTATCAGTATTGGGTTTGGGATTCCTACTTGCCGTTTCTTTTGTGCGTTTATTTATCTGCGCGATACGATCATCAAAGGATTTTTGCTCAGTGCTCACGATGTAACTCAATTGCTTTTCTGCTTTGCAGCGTAGCCTAACTCCAAGTGGAGGTTAAGCAAGAGTCATGCAACCCAAGAGAAAGTGATTGATGCATCGCGGTGATGGAACGGCATGGGTAATGAAGGGGATACCCGGACGTTTTGACGCCTAAGTTTCTCAAGTGAAACGCATTGAATTCGTGATCTGTTGGCCTTACTGAGTTCCTGAGGCCCAACAGAGGCTTGGCACGCTGAGCGGGCGTGATGGAATGGTAGACATATCAGACTTAAAATCTGAAGGGCGTACGCCCGTGTGGGTTCGAGTCCCACCGCCCGCACCAGCGCATTTCTAAGCCGGGAACCCAAGATCGTTAATCAGTTTCCACAAATCCCGATTCGCCACAGAAAGCTGGTCGACCACCTTTTCGATTTCTTTCATCGCACCCTCATCAACCGTATCCTGACGGCCCAGTTTGATGTCCGTCTTCCGGTCCGCAATGCGCATCAGGATTGTCTTCGGATTGCCGCTGTCGGGATCGAAGGAATAGATGCAATGGTTGTATCTGTTCCGAATTCCCGAAAGCTTGCTGAGACGCTGCGTGTGCTTAAGGATTGGGTCACGAATGTCTGGCGGACGGCCTTCCATCTTGGCCAGCCGCTCGACCAGATCAATTCTGGCGCGGGTCGTGTTCAGCGTCAGAAAGATGATGACCGAGATATCCTTGTTGGTGCGGGTCAACCCGGCGATCAGGTGAATCAACAGGCTTTCCGTGTTGGTCCACATGTAGTTCAACTTTCCGACTAGCAGGATCAGGCGGTCAAACCGGGCTTCGAAATCGTCAGTCAACGGGCAGCTCTCGCGTTTCGTCCGGCGCAACCTCGAAATAAAACTGCGCAGCTGCGGTCCGGTTACTGACACCGATCTTGCCCGCCACGTTGTGCATATGAAGTTTGACCGTGTGTTCGGTGATACCCAGGTTCGATGCGATGATCTTGTTGCTTTGACCTTTTGACACCAGTTTGAGCACCTGCTTTTCCCGGCGCGTCAGCTTTGAGTATGTCGGGTGGAGACCGCTGGGTCTTGATGTCGCTACCGGCGCGCGGTTTGACGACGTCGGTGCATGCGCCACGCAATCCGCAAGAAAACACGGCAGGTACAGCTCTTCATGTAACAGCAGGCGTAAAATAGACCGCCATACATCCGGCGCGACGTTCATCGGCAGATATCCGATGTCGCCGAATTTGCCGCGATCCCACTTTTCGAATGCGAGCCGGGCAGCTTCTTCCTTGCGATAAGCAAAGGCCAAGCTGCCTGATCCCGCGATTTCCATATAGGTCTGCGGTCGGTTCAACAGATCGTCCAGCATCATCTGGTCGACGACGACCACCTTTCCTGCTCCAACGTCCAAGCGGCTTGGCGCAGGCAGCACGTCAATTGTTTCGATCCGGCGCGTGACCACGCCAAATTCGGTTTGAACACCATGGATCGTTTGGTCTGAATAGAAGAGTTCTTTGCCGACGAAATTGATCGAGAAGTCTTCGGGATTAGAATTGTTTGGAATAGCACTATCCTGAAACGGAATGCCCATTATTCCCCCCTTAATTAACCCACACCGCGAAAAATGCGGCGAAATTGTAACCAGTACTCGTAGTGCAGAATTTGAAGTGATTTACTGTATAGAGCTGCACTATAGCGGAAAGTACAAGTTTCATCAACGCTGATGGCAGGTTTACAAAAAACAGTTCTAATACTTTCGGCTAGGTTACCTATACCACTTCCCGCTTAAGTAGAAGAAATCGTTGGCTTTCCTAAACTGCTGGTTTCAATCTTGTCACGCAGGCGGACAAAGCGGGCATTTTTACCAACCATAGTTTTAGAGCAATGAAAACAAGGCACTGAGCGTTCTAGTGCTTTAGGGTAGCTATGCAGTTCGCCCTCGGCCTGTAACCATGAGTCTGCTTCTATTTTGAAGTCTTAATTCCTGATGTGTCGGCGAATCGCGCATTTCCGCGAGTCATAACCGCAGACACGAAGTCGGCTAAGCCGAGAAAGGAGGGTGGGAGATACTTCACTGAACGAGACCGCACACATGCGCGTTTTGCGCCTGAGTGTTTTTCCTAGTTTCAACCGCGCCAGTAGCCGTTTTGTAGATGAATGATGGCCCGTGCGCTTTATAAGTGGAAAATAATATGTCACGTGGACGTAATCAAAATCATAATAACGTTGTAGACGTCGAAGAAATTAACACCGGCGATGTCTATGTTCCGATTTATGCCGATGTCGATGTAGAAGAAGCTGACATCGAACTTGAAAACACCGAACAGAAGACCAAAGTCGACAACGAACAGGGTCAAGGTCAGGATCAAGAGCAAGCTCAGAAGACGAAGGTCGAAAATGAGCAAGGTCAGGGTCAAGACCAGGAACAGGGCCAAGGCCAGGATCAAGGCCAGCACCAGGGTCAAGGTCAGACCAACGGTGACAATGAAAATGACAACTCAAATTGGGTTCACATCGATTTCGGCGAAGAAGGTATGCCGAGCGATGATGATGTCGTTGACATCGACGCTAACGGTTCAGAATTTGGTGATGTGATCACCGCTGGTGGCGACATTGACTATGATCCCGGCGATGATCTGAACTTGGACATCGACATGAGCGGTACGACCACTGCAATGTCGGCGATCAACAGCCAGTATGCCAACCTGAGCGATGACGATACTCTTGAAAACGCCGAAGTGAACAACGACGGTACCTTCAAGCAGATGGGCGATGCCAAAGGCGGCGACGCATCTTCTGGCGACGGCATCAGCGCAGGTGCTGATGGCGGAAACTCTGGCGATGGTGGCGAGACCACTGCGGGTGACGCTTATGGCGAAACCTACGGCGGGCACACAGCGGCCTTTGGTGGTCATAGCGGTGATGCCGACGGTGACGGCGATGGCGGCAACGGTGGTGACTCCGGTGACGCACTGAACTTCGGTCTGGGAGTCGGACATTCTGCAGCAGATGCGGATGGTGACAGCACCGGCGGTGAAGGTGGCGACGCAGACGCTGAATCGGATGCCGAAAATGAAAGCGAAACCGAAGTCGACATCGAAAGCGATGGTGGCGACGGTGGCAACGCTGGTTCGATTGGACTTGGTGTTGGACTGGGCCTCTCCGGGGCCAGCAACGACGGAGAATCGGAAGGCGGAGACAATGACTCTGAAGCCGACACTGAAGTCGATTCCGAAGCTGACAATGAATCGGAAGCCGATGACGCAAACGGCGGAAGCGGTCTGGCTGGCAACCTTGGCGGTGCTTTGAACGAAAGCGAAACCGAAGCCGAAAACGGTGACTCCACATCTGGTGGTAACATCGGTCTTGGCCTTGCGGGTGCAGGTTCGGAAGCAGATGCAGATGCTGACGGTGGTGACGCTGACGGCGGTGACGGCGACGGCGGTGACGGCGACGGCGAGGGCGGTGACGGCGGTGATGCCGACAGCGGCAACGGTGACGGCGGCAACGGCGGCGACGGTGACGGCGGCAACGGCCCAGGTGGCGACGGCGACGCTGGTGAAGTAACTGCCGGTGAAGGCGATGGCGGCGACGGCGACGGCGGCGACGGCGACGAAGGCGGCGACGGTGACGGCGGCGACGGTGACGGCGGCGACGGTACTGGAGGAACATCCGGTCAAGTCGACGGTGCGCTTGCAGCTCTGAACCAGCAAAACGGCCTGATTGGTCAGAACAATGGCGCAGCTGGCGCAAGCAACGGCGGTGGTGACACCAACGGTGGCAACCCTGGTGTTGGTGGTGCTGGTGACGGCGGCAACGGCCCTGGTGGTGATGGCGGCGACGGCGACGGTGGTGACGGTGCTACTGGCGTTGGCGGCGATGCCCATGGTGGCAACGGCCCAGGCGGTACGGGTACCGGTGGTACTGGTGTCGGCGGTGCCGGTGCTACAGGTGTCGGCGGTGCAGCTGACGGCGGCAACGGCGACGGTGGCGACGGCACAGGCGCAGCTGGTGTCGGTGGTGCCGGAGGCGATGCTGGTGCAGACGGCGGTGAAGCTGACTCGCAAGCCGATGCTCAGGGCGTAGGTGATCAGGACGCCAAAGGTCCGGTCGTTACGCAATCGCCAGGCGACGCCAACGGTGAAGCCGACAACAACCAGAGTGCGGAAAACAATGCCGGTGACGGTGGAACCAACGATGTCGATGGTTGGGCACAGTCCAATGGTACCGGTACTGCGACCGCTGACGGTGTCGGTGGCGGCGGCGGTGCTGTCCAGCAGGACGCGATGTCCTCGGGCACTGGTGCCGGTTCTGCAGATGCGGTGAACACTGCCGGCGACGGTGGAATGTCCGACGTCTTCTCGGAGGCTGACACTGATGGTTCGGCTGACAGCATGGCAGAGGCCATTGCCGGGTATGGCGGCGACGCGATGTCCGACAACGACGCAACCTCGACCGGAATGGGCAGCGCCACTGGTGCAGCACAATCAGGTGTCGGTGGCGGCGGCGGTGCCGGTGCCGGATACGGTGGAACCTCTGGCAGTGCAGCAGGCACGGCTAACGGTGGTGAAACCTACGGTGCTGACGTCGATGGTGGCGCTGCTTCGGGTGCATACTCGGGTGCTGGCGGAACCGGCGGCAACGCTGGATCCTGGGGCACGGGCAACCAGGGCGACGGAATCGTCAACGGCGAGTCCTACGCTTCGGCAGCTGCCGTAGTCGACACATCGGCGTTCAACCAGTCGATCGTCATGGGTGCCAACGTTCTTGGCAACTCGGTCGATACGACCATGGTTGGTGGTTCGATGACCGCGACCCACAACAGCGACGACAACGACGTATAAGTCGCAGTCAGGGCCCGAATTATCGGGCCCCGACCATCTGATGAAACTGCCGAGGCCGCGACAAGTGGCCTCGGCACAACAAACCCAAAGCGGAAATTTTAGGCCGGGGCGGGGAAAAGGAAACCGATATGTCTCTCGACAGTATTACAGAAACGATTGCGCATTTTGTTGGAACCTTTCAGCTTACCATTGAACAAGCCCGCCTGCGGGAGCAGTACGAAGAATTTACCGCGCTTCGGCGCAAGAACGACTTGGACGAACTCGAAGACCCGATGTCCATCCGGGTCAAAGCAGATCTGAAACTCGATCCGGGCGACTATGATGCGCTCCCTTATATGCTTCTGCCGCCTCCTTCCGACCTACCTTTGCCGCCGATGCCCGACGGGCCGGTGGAGATGTCCGAAATGTTTTCCGGTTCGGCTTTTGGACCCGCCCCATACATTCCTGATGCTCAGTTTGGTGAAGCCCAGACAGCTACATTGATTTTGGACCCACAGGTCCCGCCGCTCATCATCGGCTCGGCCGTGACCTATAACTTCCAGACAATTGTCATGAGCGACAACGACGTGGTCGGACATGGCGATTTCCGCGATGTCGAAATCCAGATCGCACAAGGCCAGCAGATGCTGGATGTCGCTCTGTCGATGCACGCTATTGCTACGCCTTCCCTGAATATTGAAGACTACAAGTCACTGGAATACCTAGAAAGTCTCGCCGAGCAGATGCAGTCGCCGATGATTTCGCAAATCGAAGGCGTGACCATTCATCAGTTCCACGGTGAAGACGCGCTGGGTGTTATCGTGAATGGCGAAGTGGTCGAGGAAATCCCGGATTGGAACGATCTTCTTCCGGCACATCATCAGACTGAAGAAGACGAGGACGAAAATGATGCGCCGGACATGTTGCCGGCCGAATGGGACCGCTCGGATGACGACGAGTTCGGCGAGGGCCATACGGTCATTGCGGGCGGAAACCTTGCGGTCAACGAGGTTGCCATCACAGTAGCCTGGGTCGACGCGCCGGTCATCGCAGTGGGTGGTAAGTCCGTTAGCTTAACGGTTGTCAGCCAGGTGGCAGTCGTGTCCGACATCGACCAGGGTGAACCCGGTGTGCAAAGCGACACGAATGTAGTTCAGGCCTCATACATCGGGACCGAAGCCAACGAACAGTGGTGGCAAGACGACGATGCTGCAGAACCAGGTGCGGATCCGATCGTCTCGGTCACGTGGATACAAGGAGACTTGTGGGTCACGAACTTTATCAAGCAGGTGATTGACGCCACCGATATCGACAAGATCAGCACGGAAATCTCAGCTTCGACCAGCTTGTTCACGTTGGGCGACAACGTTTTGAGCAACGTCACAAACATCGTTCAGTTGGGTAACTTCTATGACTTGATCATGATCGGCGGGAACATGATTTCGGTCGATATGCTGCACCAGACTATCGCGTTGTTGGATGATGACGTCTATGGCAACGGTAGCAAGCCGGCAGAAGGTGACGACAATCTGGTCATGAACCAGGCGTCTCTGACAACGACGGGCGAGGACACGGTTGAAGAGCTGGACATGGCCCATGCCGAAGCCATGCCGCTGCAGCAGGTTGATCGCGAGGCGTTTGAAGACGCGCTAACATCCAATCCCGATTATGCCGGAATGGAATTGATCCGCGTACTGAAGATCGAAGGCGATCTGGTACAGATCAATTCGGTCGAACAGGTCACATTGTTGCAAGATCAGGACGATCTTTCGGTTGATGCTGCCGCTGCCGTCGATGCGGTGGTCAACGGGGCTGGCAATGCCCTGTTAAATGCAGCCAACGTTACCAAAGTCGGTGTCGACTCAACGGTTATGGCGGCGGGCGGCGAGTATTCGGAACTGCTGTTGCACCAGGCCTCGTTGCTTGACATACCCGAAGTGCCAGACGCTTCTGAGTTGGCCAATGAAGCCATTGCTGTGCTTATGGAAGAGACTGCAGCGATTGGCGAAAACGCTATCGGACAGGCACAATCGAACCTTACGCCATCTGAAATTGCCAGCACCGATGATGCGATGCAAACCATGTTGGCGTGAATTTTCTACCCGTTTAAGTCAAACCGTGTTAGCGTAAAGACTGTATTTTTTGCGAGTGCTCCGAAAGTTTTAAAATGTCGATTGTTTTTTCGTCGCGTCGTTCTCCTGATGCCAGCCCGCTTGATATTGAGGGCGTTGGTACTCCCGCGCAGCCAAATGGCAGCGATGGACCCCAACCAAAAACAGCTGAGGCGCAAAGTTTGCGCCTGAACAAAGAAATGCGTGTGCCAGATCCAAAGGACAGTCCAAAGATGACTGCGAAAAAGGATGATGCGGTCGCCGCAAAAGCTGTGAAGCCCAAAAAGCAGGCGACCAAACCCAGATCGGAACCACCAATTCGTGCTGCGGCTTCCCCCCGGCGCGAACAGTCGCAGCCCGCTCAAGATCAGAATGCCCAGGGCCGCGACGCTGGGGTGGCCGAAGAAGCCCAAAGCCCCGATCCTGACACTGCCACGGAAACGACAGCGCGGGTGACCCCCCAAACGCGCTCGAAGGGCGGTGAACACATAGGTGCCACTATCGAGGCTAAGGCGAACGAGCCGATGCAACTCCGAAAAACGGGCGGAGGTGACGGCAATGGGCCACCCCAGACATTTCACAAACGCACGCCGCCAGAGGATTTCCAAAATACGCTGCGCGTCTCTTTAAAGGCGATCTGGCGCAATCTCGCATTTGTTCTGGTTCTGACCTGCGCAACCAACATTCTAATCCTTGCCATCCCGATTTACCTGTTTCAAATCAGCGACCGGGTGCTGACCAGCCGGTCTTTGGATACGCTGATCATGCTGACCGCAATTGTTGCGGGGGCAGTGATCTTTCAGGCGGCCTTCGACGCGGTGCGCCGTTTTATTCTCATGCGTACAGCGGTCGAGGTGGCCGCACGGTTAGGCGCGCCCGTTCTGAGTGCAGCGGCACATGCGTCGCTGCACGGCAACGGGCGCGAATACCAGACGCTGGGTGATCTTCAGCAGGTGCGCGGCTTCCTGGTGTCAGGGACGTTGATTTCGTTCCTTGATGTACCTTTTGCGCCGCTGTTCATTCTGATGATTTTCCTGGTCCATCCGCAGCTTGGATCAATCGTCATCGTCACCGCGCTGTTGCTGATGATTATCGCGATAGTGAACCAGAAAATGACCGCCAAGCCCTTTGCCGAGGCGAACAGATCCCAGTCGATGGCGAACCTGCACCTCGACTCGATGGCGCGTAACAGCCAGATCATCAACGCTCTGGCGATGATTCCCGAGGCGGTACGCATCTGGGGCCGCGACACGGCTCAGTCCCTGACGTGGCAGGTGCGGGCGCAGGACCGGAACGTGATTTTCGCGGCGATCTCGCGGGCTGTGCGCTTGCTGACACAAATCGCCATTCTGGGCTGGGGTGCGTATCTGGCGCTGCAGGGCGAGATGACAGGCGGTATGGTTATCGCCGCTTCGATCATCGCCGGGCGCGCCTTTGCGCCTATCGAAGGATCGATTGAAGGCTGGAACTCATTCCTGCTGACGCGGGCTGCGTTTGGTCGGATCAAAAACCTTCTGTCCAATTCAGCCCTTCAGTTTGAAAAGCTGCGCCTGCCACGTCCCGAGGGGCGGATGGATGTCGAACGCTTGCTTTACGTCCCAGGCGGCACCAAACGTGTTGTCCTGAATGGGATCAGCTTCTCGCTCAACCCCGGTGAAACGCTGGCCGTTATCGGCAATTCCGGCGCCGGCAAGACCACGTTGGGTAAAACGCTGGTTGGGTCGATCCTGCCGACATCCGGCAGTGTGCGTCTGGATCTGATGGACATCCGCAACTGGGACCCCCGTCAGTTTGGCGAGAGCATCGGGTATCTGCCGCAGGACGTTCAACTGTTCCCCGGTACGATCAAGGACAATATCGGCCGGATGCGTGCCGATGCGACAGATGAACAAATCCACGACGCGGCTGTTCTGGCTGATGTGCACAACATGATCGCCACTTTGCCGCAAGGATATGAAACCGTGGTTGCGGCTGATGGCTCTCCGCTGTCGGGCGGGCAAAAGCAGCGTATCGCACTGGCGCGTGCTTTCTTTGGCAATCCGCGCATGGTGGTTCTGGACGAACCGAACTCGAACCTGGATGTTGCCGGTGACCAAGCGCTGTCGCGGGCGATTGCGCAGGCCAAGGAAAGCAAGATCACCGTCGTGGTGATCACGCAGAAACCGACGCTGCTTAGTGTTGTCGACAAGATCATGCTGCTGACCGATGGTCGCGTGGCGCTGTTTGGTCACCGTGAGCAGGTGCTGCAACAGCTGAACTCCTCGCGTGGGAACAGACCCGGCATTCAGTCGCAGCAGGGGGGACCGGCATGAACGAACTTGTACCCGTAAACAACGATCCCAAGGACCCAACCGTTTGGTATGCCGAGGTTCCGCGCACGATCCACCGCTTTGTTGTAATCGGTATCGTTTTGCTGGTTGTCTGCTTTGGCGGGTTTGGCATCTGGTCTTTCCGTGCGCCACTGGCTGCGGCGGTGATCGCGCAGGGCAGTTTTGTTGCGACAGGACAGAACAAGATCGTACAGCATCTTGAAGGGGGGATTATCGACGACATCAAAGTCATCGAAGGTCAGTCCGTTATCAAGGGGCAGGTTCTTATGACCCTTGATCAGACCTCGGCCGAGTCAAATGAACGCGAACTGTTCATTCGCATGACCCGTCTGCAAGCCATGACCGAACGCTTGTCGGCTGAAAATAATGAGCGTGATCGGCTGGAGTTTTCGCCGGAGTTGATAGAGGCGTCTGACGATGTCGAGGTTATGGCTATCCTCGACGGGCAAAAGATCAGCTTTGATGTCTCTCGCAAGACATTGCTGAACGATATCGCTTTGCTGCAACGCAACATGGAAGCGTTGAAAATTCGTTCAAGCGGGTTTGAGGCGCAGTTGGAAAGCATGGTCCGGCGTTCGGAAATCCTGCAGGAAGAGTTTGAAACCAAACAGGCCTTGTTCGAAAAGGGGCTGGTGCGTAAGGGCGACATCAACACGATCCGTCGCGTGCAGGCCGAGGCCGAGGGCCAACAGGCGCGGTTGACGGCTGAAACGGCCGAAATCAACCAGATGATTCTGAAATACGAAGAACAGATATCTCGCACACGTTCCGCCTATCGCGAGGCCGCTCTGGACGAATTGGGCGTGATTGCCGCTGATTTGGAAAGCGTCCGCGAAAAGTCCCGGCAGGCCCGTAGCATTCTGGACCGTGCGGTTGTTCGCGCTCCGGTCACAGGTACGGTGGTGCGATTGCATTATCACACTGCTGGTGGCGTTATCGAAACGGGTGAACCCATTGCGGAAATCCTGCCTTCGGATGCGCCCCTGATCATTGAGGCGCAGATTCCTCGGACGGAAATCGACAGTGTCGTGACCGGTCAGCAGGCGACGGTACGCCTTGTGGGGCTGAACCAGCGGACCACCCCAGTACTCAGCGGCGAGGTTTTCTATGTTTCGGCGGACGCGCTGGTCGAAGATTCGGCTGGTGTCATCCAAGAGGTCTATCTGGCGCGCATCTCGCTGGAACCCGATGAGATGGACCGCGTGCGTGGATTTGTTCCCACACCCGGAATGCCGGCTGAGATCATGATACAGACCGAGGAACGCACCTTTGCAGCCTATATCGCAAAACCTGTGACCGACAGCATGTCTCGCGCCTTCCGCGAACATTGATCGCCTTATCGGCCTGCTCTTTCCTGCGCCAGCGTGTTAGCCTCTGGTGAGATTCACCAGAGGGGACGCTTTATGCCATTGACTGTAGGCCAGATGATGGAGGCAGCAAACGCTGCCGTTGAACGGATTGACACAATCAAAGCAAAGGAACTGATCGGGCAGGGTGCTTTGTTGCTGGACGTGCGCGACGCGGTAGAGCTGCAGCAAACCGGCCGTGCGCAAGGCGCGCATCATATCCCGCGCGGTATGCTGGAATTCCGCGCTGACGACACCCTGAAATCTCATGACCCCGAGCTGCGCAAAGACCGCGCAATCGTGCTGTATTGCGCGGCTGGTGGTCGTGCGGCACTGGCGGGCAAGCTGTTGAGAGATATGGGGTATGAAAAGGTTTACAACATCGGTGGGTTGCCGGACTGGGTCAACGGTGGCGGCGAAGTGACCTGATTTCTGACCTCTGTCCATTGAAATCTGACGCAGATCAAGGCGTATAGCATACCAGTTGTCTAAAGCGATAATCGGGCTTCTGACAAAAGGACAACTGACGATGCTACGCCTTGCCTCTATCCTTTATACTTTGATCGCAACCGCTCTGGCCGGGTCGGGCGTTATTGCCGTCCTGTCCGCGGGATTGGTGTCTACGGTTGCAATCGTTTCAGCAGCCGCAGCTGGCTGTGTGGCTGCCTTGCCAGTGTCTTGGTTTGTAGCGAAGAAACTGTACCAGAACGCAGCCTGATCAGGCGTTCAGATAGGTCCTGACAGCGGCTTCAAACTCACGAGGTTTCTCGGCGTGCAGCCAATGGCCTGCGCCGGGGATTTTCGCAAATCGTGCGGCGGGAAAATGCGCGCGGATGGTGCTGCGATGTTCGGGCAGGACGTAATCGGAATCGCCACCGGACAAAAACAGGGCCGGGCCGTCCCAGGATGCATCAGTTTCCGGAAAGCCCATGATTTTGGGCATCTCGGCCGCCAGCGTGTCAAGGTTCAGAAGCCAACGCTTCCCCTTGACGTCCAGAGATTGCGTGAAAAAGCTCTGCAACGCTTTTTCGACGCCTTGCGCCGCCAACTGTCCCTCGGCGTCCGAGCGTCTTTCAATCGTTGAAAAATCCACGGCTCGCATGGCTTCGATGAATTGGATTTGGCTGTGTGTATAAGTAACAGGCGCAATGTCCGCCACAATCAGCTTGCGCACCAAATCTCCGCGACTCAGCGCCAGCATCATCGCGGCCTTACCACCCATAGAATGCCCGACAACATCCGCTTTGCCGCCAAGGTGCAGGATCACCTCGGCCAGATCGTCGGCCAAATCGGGATAACCGTGCTCGTTGGTCCATTCGCTGTAGGCGTGGTTACGCATATCGACTGCAACGACCTGCCTTTCGTCACATAGTCGGCGCGCAATAACCCCCCAGTTTCGGGCTGATCCATACAGCCCATGCGCGATCAGCAGAGGAGGGTTTGAGGTCGGTTCACCGTGAATGATCGTGTTCAGCATTCTGGTTTGATACCTGCGTGCGTTTGAAACGACCAGCCCCCATTGTCGCCCCTGTGGGGTGAGGTTAGATTGCGCAGGCAGGAGGCCACGTCATGTCGCAAACCACAGATATCCAAAGCCAGATCGCGCAGACGGTGCAATTGCTGCGTGAAAAGCTGGGTGTAAAGGACCAGACGCTGACGGCTTCTGTCCGCAAGGCCAAGCGCCGATTGCCGCGCCGCGTATACAAGCAGGCCATGATGCTGGCCGGTGCGGAGCAGATGGCCTCGCACCCTAAACTGCGGTTGGTGCTGGACACTCCGAAACTGGCCAAGGCATCGGAAGAGGTTCAGACCCATCTGAGCGGTATAAACCTGGCCGATCGCCGCTGGGGCTGGTTTCTGAACTTTCTGGGGGCTCTTGCTTTGGGATTTCTGGCGCTGGCGGCTTTGGCCGTGTTTGTTCTGCGCTGGCGCGGTTACATCTGACTGCATTCCCAACAAAAAAAACGGCGCCCATTGGACGCCGTTCTGATTTGTGATCCCTGTGTGGATTACAGGTTTGGATAGATCGGGAATTTAGCGCAAAGCTCTGCAACCTCGGCTTTGACCTTGGCTTCAACCGCGCCATTGCCGTCTTCGCCGTTGGCGGCCAGACCGTCGACGACTTCGATGATCCAATCTGCGATCTGGCGGAATTCGATCTCGCCAAAGCCGCGGGTGGTGCCGGCGGGGGAGCCCAGACGGATGCCCGACGTGATGGTCGGTTTTTCCGGATCAAACGGCACGCCGTTCTTGTTGCAGGTGATATGCGCCCGGCCCAGAGCCTTGTCGACAATGTTGCCGGTCACGCCCTTGGGTCGCAGATCGACCAGCACCACATGGGTGTCGGTGCCGTGGGTCACCGTGTCCAGACCACCCTTGATCAGCTGGTCCGACAGCGCCTGTGCGTTCACCACAACCTGCTTGATGTAGTCCTTGAACGCGGGTTGCAGCGCCTCGCCGAAGGCCACGGCCTTGGCTGCGATCACATGCATCAGCGGGCCGCCCTGAATGCCGGGGAAGATCGCCGAATTCACTTTTTTAGCGATATCTTCATCATTGGTCAGGATCATGCCGCCACGCGGACCGCGCAGGGTTTTGTGCGTGGTGGTGGTTGCCAC
>NZ_JBXWQH010000013.1:0-136860 GCF_059612275.1 Ruegeria sp. CDSA034 | reverse complement strand
CGAATAGGCGGTAGACCACCAAAGTGACGCGGGATGGAGCAGCCCGGTAGCTCGTCAGGCTCATAACCTGAAGGTCGCAGGTTCAAATCCTGCTCCCGCAACCATTACTGTCGAACAAGCCGCCTCCGGGCGGCTTTCGTCGTTCTGGGGCGCCCCTAACGCCAGCAATCCCAACAGTTCCCCAACCAACTCAATCGCATACTTCCATTCTTCAAGGGCCAACCCGATCTCTGGTAGAAGGCTGCGGATGATGGATGTTGCTTCGGCTTTGGTGCATGGATCATTCAATGCCGTGGCCAAATTGGCGACCTGTTCCCGGTAGAGGCCGGGCAGACCGGGGTGGAGCAAAACCGGCGGTTGGTCCGAGGCCGCGTTGATCGGTAAGCGTTGAATCTGACCCCCTAGATAACCTCTGACGAACCAGTTCCCAGCAGTTTATGATTTGTCAAAAAGGATAAAGGCATCATGAATTCTGAAATGTTGGGTGAGCCGGCAAGTGGCCAAAAATCGAGAGCGTCTTCAACGCCTATGGCTACTCAATTCCGGTTGGGAAAGCTCACCGTCGTCTGTGGACCCGAAGGTACAAAGATTAAATGGTGCAAAAAATGAAGTCGGGCCGTTTATCTGTTGGCGAAGTTGCAAAGACATGTGGTGTTAAACATGAGACCGCCTTCAGGTGGAAAAAAACGTCCGAGAAAAAGGTTTCGGGTCCTCATTCAACATTAGAATCCAAATCTCAGCAGCCCTTTAAGGAGATTAAAGTCAGCTCTCGTGAGCAAGCTGCCACAGCCGATTCAGAAAACAACATTTTCAAGCGCAGTGGCTGCAAGGCCCTATTTCCCGCCAGTTATAGGGGTCGAGATTTCAGTAAGAGCTTTCGAGAATTCAAACCATGAGGCCCCTTCTATCAAGGTAAAAAGCTCAAAGGTATGTCAATCGGGGAGCTCGTATGCATTTCGTACGGCTTTCGCGAGATCGCTTGCATCGTCCAAGGTGAATACTTGGATGGACAAAATTACGAAGTTGGAGGCAACGAGAAGCTTTTCACGCGAAGGCTAAAGCTCCGACCATTCGGGTGCTTTGACGAAGATGAATTTGAAGACGGACTAAAGTACCTACCCAAGATCGGTGATATTGCTCGCTTTTGTCCTAGCAGTAAGTCGGCAGCATCTTTGAAAGCATATCTCCTGATGGCTAAGTCATTGGTAAACTCTTGAAGGAAGACTTTCCGGTTTCCCTTCCCTGGTAAAAGGTCTTCAACTCGCATCTGGATTTCTCCGGCAATTCCGGGGCGGATAACTATCCGCTAGATCATGAAAGACGGTGTCATCTACAAAAACACGTTGGAGTGAATTATAGTGGATGCATCGAATTGGGCGATGTGACGGAATCTGTAAATGAGAACTTTGTATGGGATTGCTACTGTGGTTGCGCTGGCCCTGACCAGTCCTACCGCAATTGCGGCTCCGGGCATTGCGCTTGATTGGTCAGATCTGCCTGAACCGTCGGTTCAAGTCTATGAAGACCCATACCGGGACCTCAGTCCGGAACAATTTGACGACGTTCTTTTCGTGGTTCGAATGCGCAGCAGGCTGCAGCAGGATGTTGGAACCGCAGTGGAACGGCACGAATGGCAGAAGCTTCTGACCGAGACTGAAGACGCCCTGGTAGACAGTGGAGTTAATGTCGACTGGTTGTTGGATCAGCGGCAGGTCGTAACCGAGCGACGCAAAATGGCTGCGACCGCGGGCAATCAGAAATTCGATGGTCAGACGGTCACATTGGCCGGGTTTGCAATTCCGGCACCGGCAGATGCGGATGGCCGGCCCGTGGTCTATCTGGTGCCGGAACGGGGTATGTGCAGCCACATGCCTCCGCCGCCGCCAAACCAGATGATCCGGGTGCGTTTGAACGGGGACTGGACCCCCAGCTATTTTCACGAGCCAGTGCGGTTGACCGGAACACTGACCATTGATCCGACGGATCAAAGTATGATGGTTGTGGATGGGTTGATGCCCATGCGCGCAACCTTTCAATTGGATGCCGATAACGCCGAGACATTGGAAACCCGTGGTGACCGCCTAGAATGGACCCAAAGCGTTGCCGATCGCCTTCGCGCCGCAGGCAATCGCAAGACCGGGGGCGTTAAGACGTCCGAATGACACGGCTGTCGCTTTGTCACCCTTGTGCCCTCTGTTTACGCAGGCGGCGCTTTGGTTCAGGGGCTGTCCGGACCTTCATCCGTTGAGGCCGCGTTGGATTCCGGTGAAGGCCTGACGAATCCGTAGTACCGCTTGCACTTTCCACGCACTGACATCCCGTGATGGTTTCGTTGGAAGGATAGTTTGATCGGGTACGGGTTTTGGGTCAGTTTCGACGATCTGCCATTGAGGCAATCCACGAATGCCAATTTGGGAACTGGTGATGCGGCCGGCAGATCACACCGTCTTTTTTGTTCCTCGAAAACCCATTGCTGAATCCGGCGCAATCCAGCGTCACCCTGATCGGTCTGCGAGCTCAGACCGCTTTCTGTGGAAGGGCTGACTAATTTTTGTGGCAGTTTTGGCTTGGAGTAGAGTTTTTGCCCCTCAGATGGATGATTCTTGGGGTCAGCCATGTGTCAAAACGCGAATTTTATATTTTGGGTATTTTTTGTCATAAAAATAATAGAAATTTCAATTAGTTACATTCACCTACGGGAAACCCCCAATTCCTGAAGGCAGGGCGATTCGTTAATGTTAAATCATCCAAAGAGTTACTGCGGACAATACCACTTTTCCCCGATGAGGGGCTGGCTACTTACCCCCTCGGCCGGCCCCTCAACCGCCTTCCCAAGTCCCCCTGCCAGCAAATTTCTCCCCTATCCCTGCAATGCCTCCAGGACGAGTGCGGGTAGTTTATGCGTGTCATCGTAGCTCAACCTGTGTGGGATCTCTTCCACCGGAGTTTTTCGGTAGCCTTCCGAAAACAAAAGAAAGGGCACGTTTGCACGGCGCGCAGTTTCGGCATCCACTTCGCTGTCTCCGACATAGAGCCGGGGTCCAGCGTTCGCGACCGCGTTGAAGCTTGCCTCAAGGTGCGCGGGGTCTGGTTTGCGAACGGGTAGCGTGTCGCCGCCAAACACTGTTTCGAAGTGATGCGCCAGATCCAGTGCGTCCAGAATATGACGTGCGGGTGCCTCAGGTTTGTTTGTGCATACGCCCAGAACGCAGCCCAATTCGCGCAGTTGCGTCAGAGCTTGCGGGACGCCTGGGTAAGGGATTGTTTTGTCGCTGGAGGCGGCAGAGTAATGGGCGAGTGTGAGTTCGGTCAATTCGCTATGCTGTTCGATCGGCAGGTCGTGATGGCGGATCATGCGTTCGACCAGTTTTGGCAGGCCGTTGCCCACAAATTGTTTGATCGTGCTTTCCGGCAACGGGGCGATGCCGATATCCAGCAATGTCCGGTTGGCGGCCGCTGCAATGTCCGGAAGACTGTCCACCAGCGTTCCGTCCAGGTCGAACATGATTGTTGCCGTCATCGGTTTCCCCGTCGGTTAATGCGCGTGAGCCAGACCTAACCTGCATAAAATCCTTGCGCAATCACCCCACATCCGCGGTTTCCAGCGAATAGGGTTGACATACCTGACTAAATTAATCAGATTAACGGAAAGACCCCCTCAGCCAACCCAGTTCGGGTCAGCCATTTTGTTGAAAGCGCGAACAAATTAAGGCCCTTCGCCCGAGAACCTACTGGAGTTGTCCTGATGAATGTGCAGACCCCGAATCCCAGCCAGTCCTATGCGGTGTCCATGCTTCCGGCACATAAGGCCGAAGATCTGACCAAGGGTGGCAACCTGGCCCATATCGAACTGGGCGATCAACTATATACCTTGCGTATCACACGCGCCGGCAAGCTGATCCTGACAAAATGAGCACGCATTCCTCGCGCGGTGGCGCTGCGGTTGGGCGTCTGTCCGACCTCAGCCCAATCGAAGCCGGTGCTGTGATGTATCTGCGATTGTGGACCGAAAGTCCCGAGGCCCGTGCGGATGCTGCAAGCGATTTCGAAATTGCGCTTGGTCTGGATCAGGGGCGGGCGGCAATGATGACGCTGGATCGTTTGTGCGGGCTGTGTGCCCATCACGGCCGTCGCCCGTTGGTGCGGCATGGTCTTGGCTGTTCCTGCCTTGGTGCAGATGAAAACTGTTTCGCCCAGATGATTGCTGCCGCCTCGGAAGGAGCGCGTGAAGACGCGATGATGATGGCAACGCTGATCGTTCGACCAGACTTTGCCCCGGCACTGGCGTCACTGTCCGAAGAGATGGGTATGGTGCTGCGTCGGATGACTGCGTCAGTACCCTTGCCGACAACCGGGCACAAAACCCCCTCGGCCGTGCTGCATTAAGCGGCAGGCGGCTTCAAAACCCCGACTCTGGCGAGCCGGGGTTTTGTTGTTTCAGCAGCACCCGCAGCCCGCGTGATGATGATCATGATCGCAAGTCGGGGCAGGGGCAAAGTCACCGACTTCGGACAAAACCTCGCGCAGGGTCCAAAGGATCATGTCGACGTCTTCCGCCTCGATGGTTAAAGGAGGGCGGACTTTCAGGATGTTGTCCTTGGGTCCTTCGCTGCCGATCAGGATACGGTGATCGCGCATCCGGTTCTTGACGTAACTGCAGATTTCGGTGCCCTCGGATCCGTCTGGATTGATCAGCTCCACACCAAGAAACAAGCCCATGCCGCGCACGTCACCGACACAGGTGAAATCAGCCTCGATCTGTCGGAGCCCATCCATCAGCTGCCCACCCATGACACGTGCGTTGTCCTGAAGGCCTTCGTCATCGACGATGTCCAGCACCTCTTTGCCGATCCGGCAGGACAAGGTTGAACCGCCAAAAGTCGAAAAGAACTCGATGCCGTTGTTGAAACTGTCGGCGATGGCTTTGGTCGTGACCAATACGCCCAACGGATGCCCGTTTCCGATGGGTTTGCCCATGACAACGATATCCGGCAACGCACCCTGGTGTTCAAAGCCGAAATAGTAGTCACCAAGGCGACCGAGACCCGTCTGTACCTCATCAGCGATACAAACCCCGCCGGCCGCGCGGATTTTTTCGTAGACGGCTGGCAGATACCCTTTGGGTGGGATGATCTGGCCGCCAACCGAGGGGAAGGTCTCGGCGATAAAGCCAGCCAACCCTTGGCCTTTGACCTGTAGCACGGCAATAGCCGGATCCACGAGATCGGCGAATTTCTGTGCCCGGTCAGGATCGTCGCGCTTGAATGAGCCCCGGTAGTCGTCTGCAACCTCGACCAGTTCGACCCAATCGGCCTGGCCAATCCCGCCCGGTTTGTTGAACTTGTAGGCAGAGATCGCCACCGCCGCATTCGTATTGCCGTGGTACCCGTGGTCAGGCGTTACGATGCCTTTGGCCCCGGTATGCGCGCGCGCCAGACGCAAGGCCAGCTCGTTGGCCTCGGTGCCCGAGTTGACAAAAAAGCAGACCTCGAAATGATCCGGTAGCTTGGACAGGATTTTGTCAGCAAAGGCTGTCTGCGCCGGGTGCAGGTAGCGAGTGTTCGAATTCATCCGCTTCAACTGATCCGCCGCCACCGCATGAATGCGCGGATGCGCGTGGCCCACATGGGGGACGTTGTTATAGGCGTCCAGATAAGGACGGCCCCATTCGTCGAACAGATGATGCTTCCACCCGCGCACCAGCATGACCGGATCATCATAGGTCAGGCTAAGGTTGCCACCGAAATGGTCATGCCTACCTTGCAGGATCGCCTGCTTGTCGGTTGGGCGATAGAACACTTTGTCGTCTGGCAGGTTCAACAGCGCCGCGGGGTTGGGGCAAACGGCGTGCCACAACTCCATTTCATCAGGATCGCCGACACCGGGCCAGTCGTTCTCCATCCCGTCAGTGGCCAGAGCCAGTTGGAAATGCACATGCGGTGCCCAGCCGCCATTCTGCGTGGCGTCCCCCAGCCGCGCAAAGGCTGCGCCCTGCGCCACCGGATCGCCCGGTTTCAGCCGGTCACAGACCTCAGGGTCCAGATGACCATAGAGCGTATAGAACGGATCGCCTTCGGGGGTTTCATGGTGCAGGATCACTACGCCGCCATAATCCAGATGCGTATCGCGGTTTTCGACTGCCTCGATCCGGCCACTCATCGGTGCATGCAAAACAGTTCCGTCAGGGGCGAATACGTCTACGGCCAAATGCACCGTTCGCCTGTCAGAGGCCTTCCACGGTCCTTTGCGGAACGCAGGCTCGGCATAGATCAGGCGCGGTTCGTTGTAATAGCCCAGCCAGAGGCCTTCTCCGAACTCTTCGCCCACGCGCGCGGCTTCGTCTAGCGGCATGTGGAACGGGTTCTGGGGCCAGGTCGAGTTTTCAACCGACAGCGATCCCATCGGAACATCGCTCAGGTCCTGCTCGAACATCTGCGCGAATTGTCCGCGATGCTCGGACAGATAGGCGTGGATGCGTTCGGCCCCGTCGGTCACCGGCAACCCGCAGGCGGCGCGCAGCCGGGCGGACATCAAGCCGCCATTCATCGTATCGTTCTCTAGGAAGCGCCACGCAGGGGCCTGACTGATAGTTACATAAGGATCGTCCGGATTGTCCGCGGCCATCAAGGTCGAGTTCACCACGGACACGGCCAGCCGCATCCGCAGCAGCGGCCAGATCAGATCGACCTCGTCAGCACGCAGGCGATTGGCGGCGTGATAACCACGCACCAACGCCGTCAATGCCCGCTCGGGTTTTGGGTGGTCCAGAACGATATACGCCCCGGCAATTGCCAGATCGCAGATACGCGGTGCGGCGCACATATCACCAAGATCGATCAAGCCAGAGACGGTTTGCCGCTGACCCAGTTCACCGTCGACCAATATGTTGTAGTCGTTGGCATCATTGTGGATGGCTTGTTTTGACAATCCAGCCAGAGGGCCCGAGATTGCATCGAATTCAACGCAAATCTCTGACAATATCGCCTGCCGCGCAGGGTCGGCAATGGCCTTCAGCTTGTCCGAAATCCAGCCCGCTTGTGTCAGGTCCCATTTGAAATCCGCGCGGTGCAGCCCGTCATGGGTAAACCGTTCCAGTGCCCGGTCGGTTGCCCCCAGAACGCGGCCCAGTTTCAGGATCAGTTCCTCGGATTTAGGCGCAGCCTTTGCATAGCAATGGCCGGGCAGGCATTCGAGCAACCAAACCAGTCGGGGCTGCCCATCCTGATCAGGGATTTCCGGGAGCAGCGTACCGTTGATATCCGGAAAAACACTGGGAAAGGGCAGTCCCGGTGCCTCGGCGGCAACGTGTTTCAGCGCCTTGATCTGCAGGTCAATGAACTCTGCCTCGCAACCCGCGCGCATGACTTTCAGTACGTAGTCCTGACCATTGGTGGCCCTGACCAGAAAGTTGAGGTCATATTCGCCGTCCAGCCGGTTCAGTTTGGTCTCAAGCCCCCAATGGGTGCGCAGGGCGCGGGCCCAGAATTCGGTCAACTCGGTCATCAGTGCGACGGTCCTTTAATCCAGCGCGCGCAGGCGTTTGATCAGCGAGGATGTGTCCCAGCGTCCGCCGCCCAGTTTCTGAACGTCCTTGTAAAACTGATCGACCAGAGCGGTCACAGGCAGCGAAGCCCCTGTTTCATTGGCCGTATCCAGACAGATGCCAAGATCCTTACGCATCCAGTCCACCGCAAACCCATGTTCGAAATGGTCATCCAGCATTGTCTCATATCGGTTTGCCATCTGCCAACTGCCTGCCGCGCCCTGACTGATAACTTCAACGACTGTGCGGCCATCAAGGCCCGCCTTCTCGGCAAAGTGCAGCGCTTCGCTGAGGCCCTGCACCAGACCGGCAATAGCGATCTGGTTGCACATCTTGGTCATCTGACCTGCACCGCTGTCGCCGATACGACGGCATATCTTGGAATAGACCTGCATAATCGGTTCAGCCGCGTCATACGCCGCCTGATCCCCACCGCACATAATCGACAGAACCGCATTTTCTGCCCCTGACTGACCGCCCGAGATCGGAGCGTCCACAAAAGCGATGCCTTTTGTTTGCCCAGCTTCGTACAACTCGCGTGTCACCATGGCCGAAACAGTGGTGTGATCAACAAAGGTCGCCCCATTGGACATGCCGCTGAATGCGCCGTTTTCACCTGTGCAAACCATCCGTAGGTCGTCGTCGTTACCGACACAAGCCATGACGAAATCTGCACCCTGCGCGGCCTCTCGGGGCGTCGTCGCCATGGCGCCACCATGTTGGGCGACCCAAGCTTCGGCCTTATTGGCGGTGCGGTTGTAAACGGTCACCTCATGACCTGCGGCCTGCAAGTGACCGGCCATGGGGTATCCCATGACGCCCAGACCCAGAAACGCGACTTTTGCCATTTGGAGATCCTCTCTGCTGTCCGGTACCCGTTTCTTTCACCGGGCCGGATTGTTTAGCAGAGACAAAGCAAAGCTGCGTCCAAAGGGCAACCCCGCGTCACGCTTTGCCGCCCAAATCCTTTAGGATCGGGCAATCTGGCCTGTCGTCCCCGGCGCAAGCGTCGATCAGATGGCTCAGAGTATCCCGCATGGCGTTCAAGTCAGCGATCTTGGCTTCGATCTGGGCCATATGCGCGCGGGCCACCTTTTTGACATCGGCGCTGGCACGGGTTTCGTCCTCGTACAATGCCATCAGCGTCCGGCAATCCTCGATTGTGAACCCCAAGGCACGGGCGCGGCCCAGAAAATTCAGTTTGTGTACATCCTGACTGCGAAATCTGCGGTATCCGTTGTTATCGCGTAGCGGTTTCACCAAGCCGATATCTTCGTAGTATCGGATTGTCTTGGCGGGTAGGCCGGTCTGGTTTGAAACATCGCCGATATTCATGAGGTCACCGTTTGCGCTGAATGGCCTAGCGGGGTGTCAGGCAAGCTGGCCCGGACGCGTCGCAAACGCAGCGCATTCGAGACCACGAAAACACTGGACAATGCCATGGCCCCAGCGGCGAGCGCTGGGGACAGCAGATGGCCGCCAAAGGGGTAAAGAACCCCAGCGGCAACCGGAATAAGCAAGATGTTATAGCCGAACGCCCAACCCAGGTTCTGCTTGATGTTGCGCATGGTTCTGCGGCTGATCTCGACCGCGTTTGCGACGCCGCGCAGATCGCCCGACATCAGCACCACATCCGCAGTTTCAATCGCTACGTCTGTGCCGGTTCCGATGGCGATGCCGATATCCGCCGAAGCCAGTGCCGGGGCATCGTTGATGCCATCCCCGACAAAGGCCAGTGCGCCGAACGTGTCGCGCAGCGCGTTGATCGCGGCAAGCTTACCATCGGGCAGTACCTCGGCCGTGACATGATCAATGCCCAGCTTGTCCGCCAGAGCCTGCGCCGTCCGGGCGTTGTCGCCTGTCACCATCGCCAAGGTTAGCCCCATTTCGTGCAACCGCCCAAGCGCCTGCACAGTGCCGGGCTTGATCGGGTCCGCGACCGCAAGCATCGCCGCCGCCTGACCGTCGATGGCAACAAACAAAGGCGTTGCGCCCTCTTCGGCGCGCTGGTTGGCCTCGGCCATCAGGTCCGTGACGGTTATGTCGTTCTGCTCCATCAATCTGGCCGAACCGATCAGCAACTTATGCCCCTCGACCACAGCCCGAACTCCCAGCCCTGTGAGAGACTCAAATTCTGATACCTTGGGCAATTCAGATGGTCCGGCACGAGTGATGGCAGTGGCAACGGGATGCTCTGACCTTGCCTCGACGGCGGCCGCCAAACGCAGAACACTGTCGCGGTCAAAGCCGTTTGCAGTCGTAACACTCTCCAGTTCCGGCCGGCCCAACGTGAGTGTTCCAGTCTTGTCCAGTGCGACCACCTTGGCTTGCTGCAACTGCTGCAACGCATCGCCTTTGCGGAACAGCACACCCAATTCTGCCGCGCGGCCGGTGCCGACCATAATTGAGGTTGGTGTCGCAAGGCCCATGGCGCAGGGGCAGGCGATAATCAGAACTGAGACACCGGCGACCAGCGCCAATGGCAATGCCGGTTCCGGGCCGACGAACATCCAAATGGCGATCGTCAGCAGCGCAACAGCCATTACAACGGGCACAAATCGCGCAGTAATCCGGTCGACCAGCCCTTGGATCGGCAGCTTCGCCCCCTGCGCCTGTTCGACCATGTGGATCACCTGCGCCAGCACGGTGTCGGCACCAACGCGCGTCGCGCGCACCCGCAGCGCTCCGGTACCATTCATCGTACCGCCAACGACCTGATCCGATGGCGACTTGCCCACCGGCACCGGTTCGCCCGTGATCATGCTTTCATCCACATAAGAGGTGCCGTCCAGAACCTCGGCATCCACGGGAACCCGTTCGCCCGGGTGGATCTGCAAGGTATCGCCTACTGTTATGTCAGCGATGGGGCGATCAATGAAATTTCCGTCCTGTTCGACCCGTGCCGTTTTGGGCTGCAGCCCAACCAGCTTGCGGATCGCGGCCCCGGTCCGACCTTTGGCCCGCGCTTCCATGACCCGGCCCAGCAGTATGAGAACCACGATGACAGAGGCGGCCTCGAAATACACATTGGCGCTACCCTGCGGCAGGATCTGCGGGGCGAAGGATGCGGTGACGGAAAACAAATAGGCGGCCCCCGTTCCTAAGGCGACCAGCGCGTTCATATCGGGCGATCCGCGCATCAGTGACGGAATACCCTTGGCGTAGAACACGCGCCCGGGGCCAATCAGTATGGCCGAGGTCAGTGCGAACTGGATGAGGTGGCTGGTTTGCGTGCCGATCGTGGCCTGGACCCAATGGTGGAAGGCCGGGATCATATGCCCGCCCATTTCCAGAATGAATACAGGCAGTGCCAATACCGCTGCGAAGATCGTCGTGCGGGTCAGCGCATGCGCTTCGTCGGATTTCGTGTGGTCTGTTTGGTCAGCCGTCATGCTGTCTGCCACGCGCGCAGGGTATCCCGCTGCCTCAGACAAACTGGCCAGCTTTTGCGGGTCGGTGGCCCCGTCGATAAACGTGACCACAGCGGTTTCGGTCGCAAGATTGACTTGTGCGTCGACGACCGCAGGATCAGCGGTCAGCGCGTTCTCGATCTTTGCCACGCACGAGGCGCAGGTCATCCCGCCAATTTTCAGGGTCGTCTGCTTGCTGGCCGCCGGGTACCCGGCATTGCTCAGGGCGTCAGTCAGTGCGTTGATCGGCCCGGTATGTGTGACCTGCGCCGTTTCGGTCGCAAAGTTGACCGAGGCGTCGGTCACTTCTGGCACCGATTGCAATGCGGCTTCTACACGCCCCACGCAGGACGCGCAGGACATGCCCGAGATTTTGAGTTGTGTTGTTTGCGGCGTAGCCATGCGACTCGTCCCGATGTGTTATCTGCCCTCCAAATGGGGGTTCCAGTCACGGGAAGGTCAAGAGGTATCGCGGATTTTCTTTTTTGCAACCCGCGCGTCGGCGTCACCTGTTCGCAAACATTTCTAGCAAGAGAGAGTTGTAGGTATCCGGCGGCGGCGATCTGACAGCCTCGGGGGAGACAAAGAACGCAAGCGACACTGCGGCCGTGGTCAGCGCGATGCCTACAAGAATGAAACCGGCCATATTCAATGAAGATCGCGACATGGGCAAAGTCCTGGTTCGAGAGGTTCGTTCGGCGCTGTTGGGTCAGGACTGTTTTGCCAGCTCTTGCTTCAACCTGTCATTTTCGGCCTGAAGTTGCGCCAATTGCTGCCCTAGCGAGTTCAGATGTGGGCGAAGCTCGGCCTCGGTAAAGCGGGGCGTGATGTGGCGTGGGCAGTTCCAGTCCAGCGCTTCGACCCGGATGATCACGGCGCGTTCAGCCGGGGCATCGGCACCGTCAGGATATAGGCTGGTTGTGGCATCTTCGCCCTCGGTGAACGCGACCCGGCCAAGGATTTTCAGGCGTCGCCGATTGGCGTAATCCATCAGGATCATTGCAACCCGGTCATTTCCATCCAGGTTACCGCGCGAGATGTACTGCTTGTTGCCCGAAAAGTCGGCATAACCGATTGTCTGCGGTCCCAGAACTTTGAGAAACCCGGTCGGTCCGCCACGGTATTGCACATATGGCCAACCCGTTTCGGACACGGTGGACTGATAGAACCCGTCCCGCGCTTCGATAAAGGCCTTTTCAGGCTCGCCGATTTCGTGGCCTTGCTGCGGGCCACTTTCGATGAATTTGGCATAGGTCTTGGCAGACCCCATCCGTTCCTGATGGGCGCGGACGGCAGGGGTGAAGGTCAGTTCGGAAAAGGCGCGAGGCATGAGATGTCCTTTCAAAGTCCCAGATCGGACAGGCCGGGGTGATCGTCGGGGCGGGGGCCTTGCGGCCAGAAAAACAGACGTTCGGTTTCCGCAATCGGCAGGTCGTTCAGCGATGCATGGCGCTCGGCCATTCGACCATCTTCGGCAAATCGCCAGTTTTCGTTGCCATAAGACCGGAACCACTGACCGCTGTCGTCACGCCATTCATAAGCATAACGAACCGCAATGCGGTCACCGGAAAAGGCCCACAGCTCTTTGATCAACCGATAGTCCAGTTCCTTGTGCCACTTGCGTGTCAGAAAGGCATGGATGTCCGCATGGCCGCTTAGGAATTCTGCCCGATTTCTCCACTGGCTGTCTTCGGTATAGGCCGGGGTCACGACATCCGCATCACGTCTGTTCCAGGCGTTTTCCGCCAATCGCACTTTTTGCGTTGCGGTTTCCAGGGTGAACGGAGGCAGAGGAGGACGGTTCATTTGTAGGTCTTTCAAGCCAGAGAAGCTGCCATCAAGGCGATGGTCAAAAGAAGGGGGATGTACTGGTGCGAGAGAGGTCTGGTGCGGGGTCTCATATATTCGCTCCTGAGTTTACTGATCGGTACACTGTGCCCTAAATGTGTACAGATCGGTAACCTTTTTCAAGTGTTGAGTTGGATTTTTTTGAACCCACATTTTCGTCTCCTAAGGGGAGTAAGTGAAAACAGCAGGTTAGGCTGTGTCTGTTGCAGCCATCGCTGCGGTGCATTATGTACCGATCAGTACATACAGGAGCTGACAGATGCGCCCAAACAAACGTGACGAGCTGGTCCGCAAGGCATTGCAGGTCTTCTATCGTGACGGATTTCACGCCACCGGCATGGACAAGTTGGTGGTCGAGACGGGCGTGTCGAAAACGTCGATGTACAAACATTTCCGTACCAAGGAAGAGCTGATCCTGGCGGCTTTGCAGTTGCGGGATGAGAACTTTCGCAAATGGTTCCTGCAACGGGTTGATGAACTATCCGACACACCGGCCGAACAGCTGATCGCCAGTTTCGATGTGCTGGGCGAATGGTTCCAGGAGGACAGCTTTCGCGGATGCATGTTCATCAAAGCGGGCGCAGAGTATCAGGAACAAGATCACCCAATCCATTTGCAGGCAGCCGAACACAAGCATCTGATGCTCGAGTTTCTCACCGATTTGGCCCGCCAGGCAGGCGCACGTGATCCCGAGGCATTGGGATGCCAGCTGATGCTCTTGCAAGAGGGCGCAATCGTTACGGCCGTCCTGGTAAAAAGCTGCGATCCTGTGCGAGATGCAAAGGCAGCGGCACAGGTTCTGCTGGATAATGCCCTGGCTTGATCATGTTTAAACCTGTGAACGTAAGGTCTTGCACGAAAAAGACGTTGCGTAGCATTCCGGTGGATGGGTTGGTTTGCGCGGTGCCCAACGCTACCCTTATCGAAATTCGATTTGGGAGAAGCCTACATGTCGCTATTCAAGCCAACCGCCAACTGGGTCACTGACGAACATCAGATGTTTGCCGAAATGGCAAACCGGTTCATGGACGACGAACTTGTGCCCAATATCGAACGCTGGAACCAAAACGGCATGGTTGATCGCGAATTCTGGAACAAGGCCGGGGACATGGGGCTGATGGCCGGCGCTATTGCTGAGGAATATGGTGGCGTAGGCGGCGGGATTGGATTTGACGCGGTCACGATGTACGGGCAAGCCGCACGCGGTGACTCGGGTTGGGGCTTTGGAATTCAGTCGATCGTTGTCCATTATCTGAACGCCTATGGCAGCGAGGATCAAAAGCACAAGTGGCTCCCCCGTCTGGCATCCGGTGAAATGGTCGCGGCTTTGGCCATGACCGAGCCGGGAACAGGTTCGGACGTTCAGTCCGTTCGCACCACCGCAGACAAGGACGGAAATACCTATCGTTTGAACGGGTCCAAGATCTTTATCACCAACGGCCAATCCGCCGATTTGATCCTGGTGGCCGCAAAGACGGATAAATCGCAAGGGTCCAAGGGCGTATCGCTGATCGCCGTAGAAACCGAAGGCGCAGAAGGATTTCGTCGGGGCCGAAACCTCAAGAAACTGGGGATGAAGGCCAACGATACGGCCGAGCTGTTCTTTGAAGACGTCAAGGTTCCGATGACGAACCTGATCGGACCAGAAGAAGGCCAGGGCTTCTATCAGATGATGAAGCAACTGCCCTGGGAACGCCTGACTATCGGCATCATGGCGCTGGGCGCGATCGACTTCGCAATTGCCGAAACTGTACGCTATACGCAGGAACGCAAGGCTTTTGGCCAGCGCGTTATGGACTTTCAGAACACGCGTTTCAAATTGGCCGAGTGCAAAACCAAGGCCGAAGTTCTGCGCAGTTTCGTCAATGACTGCATCGCACAACTTGAGGCGGGCACGTTGGATGCGGCGACGGCCTCGATGGTGAAATACTGGGGTTCGGAAGTGCAGAACGAGATCATGCACGAATGCCTTCAGTTGTTCGGTGGTTACGGGTTCATGATGGAATACCCGATCGCCCGGCTTTATGCGGATGCGCGGGTGCAGATGATCTATGGCGGTACCAACGAGATCATGAAGGAACTGATCGCCCGTTCTCTGGACAAGTAACGCACCCAAAGGGCTCCCGCCTGTCGCCAACGTTTCTGGAAAACGTCTCATCCCGTTGGGTCGGGCAGGTGCGGGCGCAGCCCGCACCTGCCCGACCTCTCTGCTGTCCGCAGGACGCAAAGCCGGAGGCTGCGCAGTTTTGGATCAGAATGGGCCAACCTGACCTTGCAGCCATATCCGAAATGACCGTAGCGGTTCGGATTCCGGTCGAGTCTGTGGCCAGACCAGAAAGAATTGCCCAAGGCTGATATGGGGCCCTTTCCATGCTGGAACCAATCTTTTGGTTTTCAGTTCGTCTTCGATCAGATAGCTGGGCAATAGCGCCGCTCCCAGCCCGTGGATCGTGGCCTGCACCATGGTCGAGAACTGATCGAACAGCATTCCCCGCATCCCCGATGCGTCACGCCCTTGTGCCGCAAACCATCGCTCCCAAGCGTCTGGTCGGGTCTCAAGATGCAGCAAAGGGGCTGTCATCAGCCAGCACAAGTCCTGCTCCTGATCGGGCAACAGGTCCGGCGCGCAGACCGGAACCACATCTTCACGCATGATCGGCAGGTAGTTGACGCCCGGCCAGTTCTTTTGGCCGAAGTGGATGGCGGCATCAAAATGTTCGGTCTCGAAATCAAACGGCTTGAGGCATGTGCTCAGGTTCACGGTCACTTCAGGGTGGCGACGGGCAAAATCCTGCAGGCGCGGTGCCAGCCAGTGCATTCCAAAGGCGGGCAGGATGGACAGGTTCAGCGACCCGCCGGTTGGGTTGGCCTTCAGTTTCAGTGACGCTTGCGCAATCTGGTTCAGCGCTGTGCGCGCCACCTGAACATAGTCTTTTGCGGCGGGGGTCAGGTGCAATCGCATCTGGTTGCGCTGAATGAGCGCGACGCCCAGTTGGTCCTCCATGGACTTCAGCTGTCGGCTGATCGCGCTTTGGGTCAGCGACAACTCTTCGGCCGCGGCCGAGGCGCTACCGAGGCGATCAACCGCCTCCAATGCCAGAAGAGAGGGGACCGAGGGGAGAAACCGACGGGGCGCAATCATATGATAAATCCTCATACCTTTCACACGGAATATCACTGGCAATTGCCGTGCGCCAGCCCGATACAGAGGCGTGGAATCCAATGTGGATGTGGACCAATGACCCTAACGACCAGTATTCAAGAGTTTCAGCCTGCCGAACGGTTGGACGGCATTGAGCTGTCAGAGATCGTTCGCATTTCCGAACAGGCCGCGCGCCTTCGCGCGCAGGGTGCCGACGTGATTGCGCTCAGCACTGGTGAGCCTGATTTTCCGACCCCGCAGCATGTTGTTGAGGCGGCGGACCGTGCAGCTTTGAACGGGCAGACACGATACCCTGCAACGGCAGGAACGCCGGCATTGCGATCAGCGATTGCGATTGAGGCTGGCGCGCGCCTCGAAAATGTAATCGTTTCGACGGGTGCCAAGCAGGTTTTGTCCGGTACGATGATGGCAACGCTCAATCCTGGCGATGAGGTGATAATGGCCGCCCCATTCTGGACGAGCTATGCGGATATGGTCAGGTTGGCAGGCGGTGTTCCCTTAGTCGTTAGCTGTCCGGCGACGCAGAAATTCAAACTGACGCCGGATCAGTTGGAGGCCGCGATCACACCGCGCACGCGTTGGCTACTGCTGAATTCCCCGTCCAATCCAACTGGCGCGGTCTATTCCAAGGCGGAATTGCAGGCGCTGGGCGCGGTATTGCAAAACTATCCTCAGGTCTGGGTGATTTCTGACGAGATCTATCAACACCTATCTTTTGTACCCTTCACCCCCTTTGTGCAGGCCGTTCCCGAATTGGCGGAACGAACCTTGATCGTAAACGGCGTGTCCAAGGCCTATTCCATGACCGGCTGGCGCATCGGGTGGGGAATTGGCCCTGCTGAGTTGATCAAGGCGATGGTTGCTGTGCAGGGGCAAATCACGTCAGGGGCGTGTTCGATTGCCCAGGCTGCAGCATTGGAGGCCATCACCGGGCCGCAAGACCTGCTGGCGGACCGCCGTCGGGCAATGCGAGCGCGCCGCGATCTCGTTGTCGAAGGGCTAAACGCCGCTGGTCTGGAATGTGCCGTGCCGGATGGCGCGTTTTACGTCTTTCCCAAAACTCACGCGAAAATGGCCACAGACCATGAATTCTGTCGCTTTCTGCTGGATGAGGCAGGTGTGGCGCTGGTGCCGGGTCGCGCGTTTGGGATGCCGGGGCATTTGCGGCTTTCTTTTGCCTATGCCACTGAAAGCCTGCAAGAAGGTATGCGTCGTATCGCGGACGCTACCGCCAAATTGTAACCAAATAACTTCGGAAGACACCCAATGGATCGCGCCCAGATCGTTCACGAGAATATCCTGACCCGGGTTGCCAATCGCGACTTTCCCGACGGAGCAAAGCCGCGGCAGGGTCTGAGCAGTACCGATGCGGTGTCGCTGTTCCGGTCACAGGTCCTTAGCCGTGCGTTGGACCGGACCAGCCGGGCCATGCAGAAGGCGGGGCAGGGGTTTTACACTATCGGATCATCCGGCCACGAAGGGATGGCCGCCGTGGCGCATGCACTACGCCCGACCGATATCGCCTTTCTTCACTACCGGGATGCCGCATTTCAAATCGCGCGGGCTGAGCAGGTGCCCGGCCAGCAGATCGCATGGGACATGCTGCTGAGTTTTGCCTGTTCGAAAGAGGATCCGACCTCGGGCGGGCGACATAAGGTCTTAGGTTCAAGGGCGCTGACCATCCCGCCGCAAACCTCGACGATCGCCAGCCATCTGCCCAAGGCAGTGGGCGCTGCTTATTCGCTAGGCGCCGCGCGGAGACACGATCCTGAACACCGTGAACTGCCCTTGGACGGGATTGCGATGTGTTCCTTCGGGGATGCCTCGGCCAACCACTCCACCGCGCAGGGCGCGATCAACACCGCAGGCTGGACCAGCGTGCAGTCGACGCCTTTGCCGCTGTTGTTTGTGTGTGAGGATAACGGGATTGGAATCTCGGTCAAAACGCCAAAAGGCTGGATACAAGCGTCGATGGAACACCGCCCCGGGATCAAGTACTTTCAAGCCAACGGTCTGGATATCTACGAGACCTACGCAGTGTCCAAGGAAGCCGCCGAGTATGTCCGCTCCCGCCGTAAACCGGCCTTCCTGCATCTGAAAACCGTGCGTCTTTACGGCCATGCGGGCGCAGATGTGCCGACCACGTACTTGCCGAAGTCCGAGGTTGAGGCGGACGAGGCCAACGATCCCCTGTTGCACTCGGTGCGCTTGTTGGAACAGGCCGGGGCATTGGCGCCGGAACAGGCGTTGAAAATCTACGAAGATACCTGCGCCCGCACGGACCGCATCGCGGCGGAGGCCGCAACCCGCCCGCATCTGACTACTGCGTCCGAGGTCATGGCCAGCCTGATCCCACCCAAACGCGCCTGCAAGCCCACCAACGGCCCCAGCGCCGAAGCGCGCGCCAAGGCCTTTGGCGGCGACACGCGGGCAATGGATGATCCGCAACCCATGAGCCGTCTGATCAACTGGTCGCTGACCGATCTGATGCTGGAACACGGCGAGGTCGTCTGCATGGGCGAAGATGTCGGCCGCAAGGGCGGCGTCTATGGCGTGACCCAGAAACTGCAGCAACGCTTTGGCCCGGACCGGGTGATCGACACGCTGTTGGATGAGCAGTCCATTCTGGGACTGGCCATTGGCATGGGGCATAACGGGTTCCTTCCGATCCCCGAAATCCAGTTCCTCGCTTACCTGCACAATGCCGAGGATCAGATCAGGGGCGAGGCCGCGACCCTGCCCTTTTTTTCGAACGGGCAGTTCACCAACCCGATGGTTCTACGCATCGCGGGGCTTGGGTATCAGAAAGGGTTCGGCGGCCATTTCCACAATGACAACTCGCTGGCAGTCCTGCGCGACATCCCCGGCGTGATCATTGCCTGCCCATCGACTGGCGCGGATGCGGCGAAGATGCTGCGCGAATGCGTACGGCTGGCGCGCGAAGAACAGCGGGTCGTGGTCTTTCTGGAACCTATTGCCCTTTATCCGATGCGCGATCTGCACGATGCACAGGACGCAGGTTGGATGACGGCGTACCCGTCGCCTGACCAGAGTATCGCGCTGGGTGAGGTTGGCGTGCATGGCGAGGGTAAAGATCTAGCCATCGTCACTTATGGAAACGGGCATTACCTGTCGAAACAGGCTCTGCCCGAGTTGGAGGCAGCAGGCGTGAAAACCCGTATCATCGACATGCGCTGGCTGGCACCTCTCCCAATTGAGGCTCTGCGTCAGGCCACAAAGGGTTGCAAACACGTCTTGATCGTCGACGAGTGCCGCCGGACGGGCAGCCAGTCTGAGGGGCTGATGACCTTTTTCACTGAAAACAGTCCCTCTACCCCTAGCGCGCGCGTCGTGGCCGAAGATTGTTTTATCGCAACTGGTCCCGCCTATGCCGCTCCGCTGCCATCGAAGGACGGGATTATCACCGCCGCGCTTAAACTGACGGGTGGCCGCTCATGACTCGCACAGCCGTCGTCATCTGCCCTGGTCGGGGTACATACAACAAGCCCGAGCTTGGCTATCTGCATCGCCACCACGCGCAGCAGACTGCGATGTTTCGGGGCTTCGACGCGATACGTGCCGAAGCAGGGCAAGAGGCCGTTACCGCATTGGATGGCGCAGCGCGGTTCACAGTTTCCAAGTATTCAAAAGGCGATATTGCTTCACCGCTCATCTACGCAGCTTCGCTGGCAGACGCGCAATCGCTGGCCGATGATATCGAGGTGGTCGCGGTCACCGGGAACTCGATGGGGTGGTATATTGCGCTGGCCGCTGCCGGGGCGTTGTCGCCTGAGGACGGGTTTCGCGTAGTGAACACGATGGGAACACTGATGCAGGATCACCTTATCGGTGGCCAACTGGTTTATCCCTTTTTCGGCGACGATTGGGCGGAAGACGCTGTTCGCAAGGCAGAGCTGCTGGCGGATGTAAAACGCATCAATGCGATGGCAGGTCACGACCTTGCTTTGTCCATTGATCTGGGCGGAATGCTGGTTCTGGCGGGCAATGAGATGGGGCTGAAGGCGTTCGAGGCGTCGCAACCCACCGTGCAGGACCGTTTCCCGATGCGCCTGCCAAACCATGCCGCGTTTCACACATCCTTGCAGGCACCGGTCGCTGCCGAAGGGCGTGCGCGCTTGGGCGCGGACTTGTTCGGACAGCCTGAACGCCCCCTGATCGACGGTCGCGGAAAGATTTGGTGGCCGGGTGCCACGGATACGCAGGCGCTTTGGGATTATACCCTGGACCACCAAGTGACCGAACCCTATGACTTTACCCGTGCGATCCAGACCGCCGCGCATGAGTTCGCGCCCGATATGTTCATTGTTACCGGCCCCGGCGCGACCTTAGGTGGCGCAGTGGCGCAATCCCTTGTTCTGGCGAATTGGCGTGGCATGGATAACAAGGCTGATTTTCAAGCGAAACAGGATGCGCAACCCTTCTTGATCGCTATGGGGCGCGAGGATCAAAGAGCGCTTGCAACCGGCTGACACTGCCCTGATGATCCGCGCAATTTCAAGGAGCGCGACGTGAGCGACCACAACCAGTCCCTTTGGCTGAACACATGCCGTGAACTTGTCGAACCCAGTGTTTCAACCGGTGATATCACTGTTGATCTGGCGGTGATCGGTGGTGGGTACACCGGCTGTTCTGCGGCCCTGACTGCAGCCAAGGCTGGTGCCTCGGTCTGTCTGCTTGAGGCGCATGACATCGGCCACGGCGGATCGGGCCGCAATGTCGGGCTGGCGAATGCGGGGCTGTGGTTGCCGCCCGCTGAGATTCGCGCGCATCTGGGTGACATAGTTGGGGATCGGCTGGTTGACCTTCTGGCTGCTGCTCCATCAGAGGTGTTCAGCCTGATCGACCAGCATGGGATAGACTGTGAACCTGTGCGCAACGGAACTCTGCACTGTGCGCATTCGGCTGCGGGTCTCCGGGATCTGCAGGTCCGCCACGCGCAACTCAGCGCTGCTGGCGCACCGGTTGAGTTGCTGTCTGCAGAACTGACAGCGCAGCGCACTGGCAGTGCGGCCTTTGGTGGCGCCCTGTTCGATCCGCGCGCCGGAACCATCCAGCCATTGGCATATGTGCGCGGATTGGCGCGTGCCGGGGTTGAGGCTGGCGCGTTGGTTTCCACGCAAGATCAGGTTCTGTCCATGCAGCAGATGGATGGAATCTGGGTGATGAAGACTGCTCGGCGCACAGTGCGCGCCAAATGGGTCATTCAGGCGACCAATGCCTATCACCGTGATCTGACCGCATCGGCCCCCGCCTATGTGCCGGTCTATTATTTCCAATATGCCACGGCCCCATTGTCCGACAATCTGCGCGCCAGCGTTTTGCCGGGGGATGAGGGGTGCTGGGACACAGACCTGATCATGACCTCGTTCCGAATGGATCAAGAGGGGCGGTTTATCATCGGTGCCATGGGTGATCTGGATCAGGCAGGCGGCGGGATTCACAAGAGCTGGATCAAGCGCAAACTGGCACAGCTGTATCCGCAACTGGCCGATCAGCCATTGGTCGAAGGGTGGCATGGCCGCATCGCCATGACGTCAGACCACATCCCGAAGATTACGCAGATTGGTCCCAATGCTCTGTCCGTTCATGGATTTTCGGGGCGTGGAATCGGGCCAGGCACTGTCTTTGGCCGCCTTGTTGCCCAAAGTCTGTTGCAGGACGACCCAAGCCTTTTGCCGGTGCCCGCAGTCCCAGAATATCAGGAAAAGTGGACAGGGCTACGCCGCGCCTATTTTGAAACCGGCGCGGCGCTGATCCATTTTGTCAAAGCGCGGTTCTGACCTCAGACAGCGCGGGTGATGCCGCCATCAACCCGGATGTTTTGACCGGTGATATAGCCGCCACCCTCTGATGCAAGCATCGCCACGACCGAGGCGATCTCGTCATAGCTGCGTCCATAGCGGCCCATCGGGATGCGCGCGCGGAATTCCTCTTTCTCTGGCAGGCTGTCGATGAACCCTGGCAAGACGTTGTTCATCCGGATGTTGTCAGCCGCGTAATGATCCGAGAACAGCTTGGTGAAAGCGGCCAAACCTGCGCGGAACACGCCGGAAGTTGGGAAGACAGGGTCGGGCTCGAACGCGGCGAAAGTCGAAATGTTGATGATCGATCCACCACCTTGCTTCTGCATAATAGGTGTCACCAGCCGGGTTGGTCTGACGGCGTTCAGGAAATAGACGTCCATTCCGGTGTGCCAATCCTCGTCCGTCAGCTCCAGCACTGGCGCGCGCGGTCCGTGACCGGCCGAGTTGACCAGCACGTCGATGCGCCCCCAATGGGACATCGCGGTGTCGACCAGTTTTTGCAGATCATCCGTCGACTGGTTTGACCCGGTCACGCCAACACCACCCAGTTCGTGCGCCAGTGCCTCACCCTTGCCAGAAGACGACAGGATGCCGACCTTAAATCCATCTGCGGCCAGACGTCGGGCTGAATCTGCGCCCATTCCGCTGCCGCCCGCTGTTATCAGCGCCACTTTGGTCATGTGATTTCTCCATTCATTGATGGCATGAAGATGCGCTTTGGCGATCTGATTGACCAATCAGTTCTGCTGGCCTTATGATGTAGAAAAACTACAGGGTGCTACGATGGCGGCTCTTCCCCCTCTGAACGCTTTGCGGGCCTTCGAAGCTTCGGCGCGGCATCTGAACTTTCGCTTGGCTGCCGAGGATCTGGGCGTCACCCAAGGTGCCGTCGCCCAGCAGGTACGCGGGCTTGAGGCACGATTGGCTGTGACGCTCTTTGACCGCCTGCCGCGTGGCCTTGCGCTGACCGAGGCTGGGCGCAGGTTCCATGCGCCCTTGCGCCGGGCCTTCCGTCTGATCGAAGAGGCCGTCGAGGATCTTTCTGGGGACAGACAAATTACTATCTCTGTCACGCCCAGCTTTGCCTCGAAATGGCTGGTTCCTCGACTTCCGGACTTTACGCGGCACCACCCTGATATTGCCGTGCAGGTCGACGCGCGGGAGCGGCTGGCGGATTTCCAGGGGGACGGTGTCGACATTGCTGTTCGGCAAGGGCGTGCGCCGTTTGGATCCGGGGTGGTCGCAGTGCCTCTGTTTTCCACAACTTTCATTCCGGTTTGCGGTCCTGAGATGGCGGCCAGAATTGCGCATCCTGCTGACCTGACAAAGCACACTCTGCTGAACGACACCCATGGGCTGTGGCCTTTGTTTCTGCAGCGTGCAGGGATCACGGGCAAGCCGAAGATGATGAGTTTCAGCCAGACCAGCCTTGCCATCGACGCAGCCGTGTCGGGCCAGGGTGTTGCGCTTGCTAACGAACCGCTTGTTTCTGCCCAGTTGGCCGCCGGTCAGTTGGTGCGCCCGATCCCGGACGAGCTGGTCGAGGACTTGGGCTTTTACATCGTAACACCCAAACAGCCACGCCAACCCGCGCTGGTCGCAGTGATGAAAGACTGGTTGCTGTCTCAATCCTGAAGCGTCGCTGCGATGGCTTCGATCCTGTCACGCAACCAGCGATGTGCCGGGTCGTTGGAAGATCTTTGGTGCCAGACCATGTAGATAGAGACAGGGTCGCACGCGAAGGGCAGAGGTGCACAATCCAACGCATGTAGCGGCCCGTGTTTCATCAACGCCGTATCGGTTGAAATCAGGTCGCCGCCTTTCACAAATGAGGTAATGGCATTGAAATGCGGCAGGGTAACCGTCGGTGGCCTGATCTGGTTTTGATCGACACCCCGCATAACAGCGCGCGAGCTGCGGCCATCGGCAAAGCGCACTTCGACATGCTCGGTTTCGCAATAGGTTTCCCAACTGTCCGGAGGAGATCGTCGTGTGCCATCATAGTAGATCATCAACGGACTGCTGAGGATGCGCTTTTGAAAGATGTCCGGTCCATCCGGCGGCAAAGGTGTCAGCATCAATTGACACCGATCGCTGCGCAGCAGCTCAGGGTCTGGAACACCTGATGGGATAAACCCCAACCCTAGCCGCACGCCTTCGGTCCGTACTTTTTGCAGCAATTGCGGGAAAATCAATTCCCTCGGCATGTCGTTTGTGGCGATGTGAAAGACCATCTCTTCGGACAGCGGGTCGAACGGGCGGTCCTCGGTCAGTGCGCGCATATTGTCCAGAACCTGCTGCACGGGGTCTTTCAAGGACAAGGCGCGCTCAGTAGGGGTCAGACCTTGCCCTGATCTGATAAATAACGGATCGCCCAGAACCACCCGAAGTTTGGACAGGGTGTGGCTGATGGCCGATTGCGTCACGCCAAGCCGATCTGCGGCCTTGGATACCGAGTTTTCTTCGAGAATGGTCAGAAAGACCCTCAGGACTTTGCCATCCAGATCCATGAAATCTGTTTTGCTCATACCGCTTATGATTATTCATGAATGGATTTACTGTCCACGCCGCATTAGGTGAGACCTAGAAATCAGGAGGCGCACGATGGGGATCCGCTTTTTCTCGGACAAGAACCGGCCGGTCCACATGGGGCCTTATCCGTCGGAGCGGCTGGCACGTCAGAGCGTTGTGCCGGACCTGTCTGCCGTGCCGCCGATGCCCGTACTCAGTTTTCACCGGCCGGATCAGCCTGAAAGCATCGTCAACGCAATGGGTGAGTTTCAGGCGATGATGGACGCTATTCGTGATGGGTTCGTGAATGCTGTGCCCTCTGAAATCCCGGCTGATCCGAGCGCGCGGGCGCATCACCTGAAGGCCTTTGGCTATTTCAATGACGCGTCGATGATGGGGTGCGGGCCTTTGCTTGCCGAGGCGATGCTGCCCCAGCCGCGTCGTAACCCCGACATAGATCGACTGGCCCATGCGCTGAAGACCCGGCAGACCAAGACGCTGGCGTCGGGTATTGATGTCATCATGGCCGACTTGAAAGAAAGCATGGAGGCCGCGCCCAAGCCGATGGACACCCACCGCCACGCCATCGTCTTTGTCTATGAACACAACCGTGATCCGAACCCGGATGAGCCCGGCTCTGATTGGATCATGGATGCGCAGGATCACCGTTCCTGTTTGCTGGCGACCGAAAATGCGGTGGTGATTGCCAACTATATCCGATTGTTGGGGTTCGATGCGCGGGCGCATACCGCGATGTCCTCTGAGGTTGATCTGGGCAAGCTGGCGGTGGCGGCTGGTTTGGCCTCGGTCGAGAACGGCGATGTCGTTGTGCCGTGGCTAGGCAAGCGGTTTGGTCTGGCAGCTGTTACAACCGAGATGGAGATTGCGCATGATCGACCCCTGCAATCCATGGCGCAGCAACCGTGGTTTCGCACTCAGGGTCCGGCGTGGTGGCTGGGAACGGGGTTCGCCAAGAACGCGCTGAACCGGGATGCTTACGCCAAACGACGCTACGTGGACGGGGCGCATCCGTTCGAGAAGCTTAAGCGCGTCGAGGACCCGACGACCTACATCGACGAAGAAAACGTGGCCCGCGTTCCCAAACGCGCCGACATGTTTGCCCGCGCACAATTCGGGGATATGGGCAAACCGCTGCAGGATGCAGCCAGGGGGGGGCACTACGTGCGCAAGGCCGCCCCCAGTTTCGCGCAACGCCGTTCACTGGGCGCATTTGTGCTTTTGCAGGATGGCGACAGCGCGGATGGCCCGCGCCCGACCGATGCCGCCCGAAATGCCGCGAATATCAAGGCCGCGACCTATTTCATTGGAGGCGATGCCGTGGGTCTCAGCCGTTGTCCTGAATGGGCGTGGTACTCTCACGACGCGACCGGAGAAGAGATCAACCCGACCCACGATCAGGCCATCAGCATGATCATCGACCAGGGCTATGAAACGATGGAGGGGTCCAGCGGCGATGACTGGATCGCAGTTGCCCAGTCAATGCGCGCTTATCTGCGGTTTTCGCTACTGGGCGGTGTAATTGCGCAGCAGATCCGCAACCTCGGTTACAAAGCCAAGGCGCATACGGTCATGGATGGCGAAGTGCTTCAGCCGCCGCTTTTGCTGCTGTCTGGATTGGGCGAGGTCAGCCGGATTGGCGAGGTCATCCTGAACCCTTATCTCGGGCCCCGGCTCAAGTCCGGCGCGGTGACAACCGACATGCCGATGGAGCACGACAAACCGATTGATTTTGGCCTGCAGACTTTCTGTGAAAGCTGCAACAAATGCGCGCGCGAATGTCCTTCTGGGGCAATCACCGCGGGGCCGAAACTCATGTTCAACGGCTATGAGATCTGGAAATCCGACAGTCAGAAATGTGCGACCTATCGCGTGACCACCCCTGGCGGTGCAATGTGCGGGCGTTGCATGAAGACCTGCCCGTGGAACCTTGAGGGTATCTTCAAGGAACGCCCGTTCCGCTGGGCCGCGATGAACATCCCGAAAGCCGCGCCGGCATTGGCGAAACTGGACGATGCCGTGGGTAATGGCGGATTGAACGACACCAAGAAATGGTGGTGGGATATTGAATTGCAGGCGGATGGAGCTTACCGCCCGACGAAACATCCGCTGAACCGGCGTGACTTGCAAACGGATCTGGACCTGCAGTTCGAAGATCAGACATTAGCCGTCTATCCTGCCTATCTGGCCCCCCATCCGTGGCCATATCCCTTTGCGATGGACCGCGAGGCCGGGATTGCGGCCTATCAGGCGATGGTGTCAGCCGAAGAATACAAAAACCGCAAGGCAGCAGGGGATACTTCGATCGTGCATCGTTACTCGATCGCGGGCGATGCGCCGGTGATGCGAGTTACGCTGACCAAGGTCGACAAGATGACGGCGGGTGTGACCAAGTATGAATTCTCGGCCCTGAATGGCGCGCCGTTACCGGATTGGACCGCCGGGGCGCATCTGGATGTGCTGGTCGCGCCTGAGTTTCTGCGCCAGTACTCAATGTCGGGGAACCCGTCGGACAGGTCAGTCTATCAGATCGGCGTTCTGCGCGAGGATGAAGGTCGCGGCGGTTCGGCCCTGTTGCATCGAATCTTCAGCGAGGGGCGCAAGGTCTTCATCTCGAAACCGATCAACCATTTCGAACTGGATGAAACTGCAACAAAGACCTTCCTGATGGGTGGTGGGATCGGCATCACCCCGATGATTGCATTTGCTCATCGGTTGCATGCGCTGGGCAAGCCGTTCGCGTTACACTATTCCGCCAGCACCCGTGCTGGGGCCGGGTACCTGAACGATCTGGCGGCGATGCCCTGGGCCGACCACGTGCATTTTCATTTCTCGGATGAAGGAACGCGCGCCGATCTGGATGCAGTCCTGTCGGGTTATCAGGAAGGGTGGCACGTCTATACCTGCGGACCGGATCGCTACATGGACGGTGTCATGCAAGCGGCCGACCGGCAGGGATATCCCGAAGAGGCGCGGCACCTGGAGTATTTCTCAGTCCCCGAACAGCCGGAATATGAAAATCACTCCTTCACGTTGAAGCTGGCGAAGTCGGGTAGGGAACTGACCGTCCCCAAAGACAAAGATGCCGCTCAGGTATTGAACGAGGCGGGTATTCATGTGGATGTGAAATGCGCCGACGGCATATGTGGCGTCTGCAAATGCGGTGTGGTTTCCGGCGATATTGAGCATCGTGATTTCGTTCTGTCCAACAAACAGCGCGAGGGCGCGATCATCTTGTGTCAAAGCCGCGCGGCTGAACCTGACGGTGTGATTGAACTCGACCTCTGATCTGAGGTCTGAAAACGACTTCGATAAACACAAAAATTGGTCGTTCCAGCCATGGACGCCGTGGGGTAGCTGCACTAACGTCCCCTGCGAACCCCAGTGAATCCTGATCAACAGGTGCGAGGTATTTTCATGGATTATCACAGCCCCGCCAGCTTTGCCGAGGCGTCGGCTCTGGCCGCGAGCGCGACGGGCATTACCCGGTTTCTGGCGGGAGGCACCGATGTTCTGGTGCAGCTGCGCTCGGAACTTGTGACCCCCGACACGCTGATCGACATCAAAAAGATCGACGGCGTCAGCGACATCATCAGCAATGCCGATGGCAGCTGGACGATTGGCGTCGCGGCCACCGGTGCCGAGATGAGCGAACATTCCGAATTGGGCCGCGATTGGCCCGGCGTAGTTGAGGCGATGGACCTGATCGGATCAACCCAAGTGCAGGGGCGCGCAACGCTGACCGGGAACTTGTGCAATGGCTCTCCTGCGGCCGATTCTGTGCCTGCTATGGTCGCCGCCGGAGTGACCGTTACCGTGACAGGCCCAAGTGGTGATCGCGAAGTTGCTGTCGAAGAAATTCCGACCGGCCCCGGCAAAACGTCGCTGTCCAAGGGTGAGCTGGTCTCGGCCGTGCACATTCCCGCACGGGGTGAAGATGGCGGCGACGCATATCTGCGGTTCATACCGCGGACCGAAATGGACATTGCCGTCGTTGGTGTAGGCGTGAACTTGCGTCTGGACGGCGACACTGTTGCCGAAGCCCGCGTGTCGCTGGGTGCTGTCGCCCCGACCGTTCTGCTGGTCGAAGACTGTGCCAAGGCCATCATCGGCAGTAAACTGGACGACGCCGCGCTTGATGCGCTGGCTGCTGCGGCATCCGCTGCGTGCAACCCGATTGACGACAAGCGCGGCACCATCGCGTTCCGCACCGAGGTCGCTGGCGTTCTGGCCAAGCGCGCCGCGAAAATCGCCTATGCCCGTGCGAAGGGAGAACAAGCATGAGCAAGTTCCACGTATCCACCACTGTAAACGGCGACTCGGTTGAATACCTCTGCGACCCGCGCGAAACCCTGCTGGACTGTTTGCGCGACAAGCTGAACCTGACCGGCGCGAAAGAAGGCTGTGGTACAGGTGACTGCGGCGCGTGTTCCGTCTCGGTTGACGGGCGCCTGGTCTGTTCCTGCCTGATGCTGGGGGTAGAGGCCGATGGCAAGCAGATCGAAACGGTCGAGGGCATCGCAGACGGCGACGTTCTGCACCCGCTGCAGCAGAAGTTTATTGAACACGCCGCGCTTCAGTGCGGCATCTGCACACCGGGCATTCTGGTCGCGGCCAAGTCGCTGCTGGAAAAGAACCCCAACCCGACCGAAGAGGAAACCCGGTATTGGTTGGCAGGGAACCTGTGCCGCTGCACCGGTTATGACAAGATCATTCGCGCCGTCATGGAAACGGCAGAAGAACTGCGGGAGGCTTCGTAATGGCACTCGACGATCGCAAATCTGAATTCACTTTTGTTGGCACGCGACCGAACCGTCCCGATGGGTTGGACAAGGTTACGGGCCGCGCCAAGTTCGGGGCCGATATGTCGGCACCCGGTATGTTGCACGGCGCGATCCTGCGCTCGCCTCACGCCCATGCGCGGATTGTGAAAATTGACACGTCGAAAGCCGAGGCGCACAAGGATGTTAAAGCCGTCGTGACCCGCGCGGATTTTGCGGACGTCCCGTTCAAACCGGGACTGGAGGGCGAATTCTGGAATGTTCTGGAAAACGTCATGGCAGGCGAAAAGGCTCTGTATGACGGACACGCCGTTGCGGCTGTAGCAGCTACGTCTGCCCTTGCAGCGCGTGATGCGCTCAAGCTGATTGAGGTCGAATACGAGGTGCTACCCCACGTTACTGATGTGGATAAGGCGATGGCCTCAGATGCGCCTGTCATTCGCGAAGGTGCGGCGGATTACTCGGTGCCCGAAGGCATGCACCCGAACGTCGTTCGCTACCATGAAAGTGGGCACGGCGATGTCGAAGCCGGTTTTGCCGAGGCCGATCTGGTCATCGAAGACAGCTTTGTCACTGAGGCGACCCATCAGGGCTATATCGAGCCCCATGCTTGTTTGGGCATGCTGGGAAATGACGGTAAGGGTGAGCTGTGGTGCACGACCCAGGGACACTGGATCGCACAGAAGACCTGCGCGGCGCTGCTGGGTATCGAAACCTCGCAGCTGCGCGTGACGGCATCCGAGATTGGTGGCGGCTTTGGCGGCAAGACAACCGTCTTTATCGAACCCGTTGCGCTGGCGCTGAGCCGCAAGGCCAACCGCTCGGTCAAGGTTGTGATGACCCGATCCGAAGTGTTTCGGGCAACCGGTCCCACTTCGTCGGCGTCGATGGACATCAAGATCGGGATGAAGAAGGACGGGACCATCTCTGCCGCGCAGGGCGTTTTCCGCCTGCAGGGTGGGGCCTTCCCCGGAGCGCCTGGTGACATGACCGCCATGTGCGCCTTTGCGCCCTACAACCTGACCAACGTCAAACAGATCGGCTATGACGTGATGGCCAACCGCCCGAAACAGGCGGCCTATCGTGCACCCGGTGCGCCGATGGGGGCTTTTGCGGTTGAATCGGTGATTGACGAGCTGTGCAAAAAGCTGGGCCTCGATCCTGTTGATGTGCGTCTGAAGAATGCCGCGCATGAGGGTACCAAAGCCAGCTATGGTCCGCGTTACGAGCGCATCGGGCTGGTTGAGACGTTGGAAGCCGCCAAGGCGCATCCGCACTACTCGGCGCCGCTGAAACCAGGGCAGGGGCGCGGCATCTCCTGCGGGTTCTGGTTTAACCACGGTGGTGAAACTTCGGTCTCGCTATCTCTGTCCGAGGACGGTTCGGCCCAGTTGATGGTCGGTACGCCGGACATCGGCGGCTCGCGTGCATCTATGGCGCTGATGGCGGCTGAGGTGCTGGGCATTCCCTACGAAAACATCCGGGTGACCATCGCCGATACAGCGACGCTTGGGTACAACGACGTCAGCCACGGCTCTCGCGTGACGTACGCCTCCGGTCTGGCAACCATCAAAGCAGCCAAACACGCGGTCGAAAAACTGTGCGAACGCACGGCGGCCAGCTGGGGAATTCCGACCGACGCAGTCAAATGGGAAAACGGCTGTGCGGTGCCCTCTGGCCCCAATGCCGGTGATTTCGATCCGCGGCCACTGGCTGATATCACGGCTCATATGGGCTCGACAGGCGGACCGATCTCAGGCCATTTCGAAGCGACCCCGGAAGGCGCAGGCGTGTCCTTTGGTACCCATATCGTCGATGCCGAGGTTGATCCGGAAACCGGCAAGACTGCGATCACCCGCTACACGGTCATCCAGGATGCCGGTAAGGCGATCCACCCAACCTATGTGGAAGGGCAGTATCAGGGCGGTGCTGCGCAAGGCATAGGCTGGGCGCTGAACGAGGAATACATCTATGGCGAGGATGGTCGCCTGCAGAACTCGATCTTCCTCGACTATCGCATCCCCGTCGCCAGTGACCTGCCGATGATCGACACGGTGATTGTCGAAGTGCCCAACCCCGGTCACCCCTTCGGTGTACGAGGCGTCGGCGAGACCGGCATTGTGCCGCCTCTGGCCGCCATTGCCAACGCCGTGTCCCATGCGGCTGGCGTGCGCATGCGTCAGTTGCCGATGTCGCCGCCGCGTATTCTGGCCGCGCTCAAGGACGATGGTTGAAGTTCATCTCTGGTCCGGCCTCCGGTCATTGACCGGGGGCCAGCAGGTCGTCGAGGTTGAAGCCAAGACGACCGGAGATCTGTTACGCGCATTGGTGCTCGCCCACCCGCAGCTTCAAGGCCCTATTGATGCCGGGGTGTCTATTGCAATTGATGGCCGTGTTATAGCCACAGGGCTGACCGAGCCAATCCCTGAAGGCAGCGAAGTTTACCTGATGCAGCGGTTAAGGGGCGGTTAGGCCTCTGGCGACCACGGTTCGCGCCCGACCATGCGGTCGGCTTCAGCAGTGATATCGTTCATATGCTGCTCAAGGCTTTGGCGCAGCTCTTCGATTTTCTCTTCGGATGCTTTGCGAGGCACGGTCTCGGTCCACTCGCGGCACAGAAAGACTCCCTTGTTTCGCCAGGGGCGGGGCATCAAAAGACGATCCCATGTACCCGCTTCGCTGCCATAATGTGCAGAAAAGGTGATCCCGAAGATTCGTTTGCCAGATGTGCGCGCCCAAACCAATGGCACCGTGGAAAGCACACGCTCGGGTCCACGTGGTCCGTCAGCAGCGATGCCGATGGAAATCCCTTGTTTGATCTTACCGATCACTTCTCGCGAGACGGCAACGTTGCTTTTATGTTTGCTGGCCATGGCGATCGTGTCCATTCCGAACAATTTCTGCACCCGACCCACCATGCTGCCTGCGCGCGCAGACGAAGTGATTGAGCAGATGCGTCCTTTGTCCAGCGGGAAGAAGTACGGCGACTGCGCCAGCCTTTGATGCCACAGCACCACGATCACCGGCTCACCTTGTTCGGCCAGCTGATCCAGTTCTTCGTATCCGATACGCTGCCATTTGGTGTTGCGATTGACCATCCGGATATAACTTGCGATGCGGCGCGCGGCCCAGTTCAAAACGGCTTCGCTGTCGGCGATCTTTTTGCGGATACTCACGGATTGGGTCCCTCGTACTGACCAAACCGTGTCTTATAGAACTAAACGCTGCACGCAACTTGTTTGTCGCGTGCATTAGTCGCGCGGAATTTGAAAAAGCCTCTTGAGTCCGCTGCGCGGCTGGCATATTTGATGCGCACCTTAGGGGTATAGCTCAGTTGGTAGAGCGACGGTCTCCAAAACCGTAGGTCGCGGGTTCGAACCCTGCTGCCCCTGCCATTCCTCCAATGAAAACCTAGAATCGGTGGAAGCCTTGTGAATTGCTCTCGTTCGTCGGGGCGCACCACTGCAGGCCGCTTCATGGAAAATTATCGGATCGCTATGGTCAGACGAGCGAGGATTTTCGAGAGGTTGGATGTTTATGAATGCTTTTCAGAGCCCAGGCGCCGAGCCTGCCGTCAGGTTAACCCGGTAAGAACCCAGTGTTTTTACTTGATTTATTCGGTTTGTGTCAAAATACTGGCGAAAGTTTGTCGACTTAGCGATGTCAAGTTTGAGGTAGTAATGATGGCGTATGGTGAAGGTTCGGAACTGACGGAAGACCAAAAGAAGTGGGCTGAATGGACGATGCATCCTAAGAAGCGCAAGTTCAAACTAACCGACTATGCGTCTGTCGCAGTCATTGCCGCGTCTGTCGTTGTCGCGACCGGTGTCCATCACTACGTGATCTTCTAAGTAATTCAGAAATAAAGAATTTTGACCTTTACCTGCCTTGTTTTTGGGGAGTGAAGTTCGCAATCTTACTTTGTCCAGACATCGTTCTTCCCGCGCCCTGCTGTCAAAGGGTCAATCCCGGTTTCCTACGCCAGTAGAATGGCCTATGGTCCTGCCCACAACAGACAGGCGGAAGAGGGTTCATGTCGCGCTTTGATGGTTACTTCCTGCGGCAACTGCTGATTCTGTTCGGCTTTTTCACCTTGGTTCTGGTGGGTGTATTCTGGATTACCCGTTCCGTCAGCCTGTTTGACCGGGTGATCAGCGGCGGCCAACCCGCGATGGTGTTTCTGGAATTTACCGCACTGACCCTGCCGACCCTGATCCGCACTGTGATGCCAATGGCGGTGTTTGCTGCAGCCGTCTATGCCACCAACCGCCTGAGCCGTGAAAGCGAGATGACAGTGATGCTGGCCACCGGGACCAGCCCCTGGAGATTGGCGCGCGCAGTGTTCGTATTTGGCATCGTAACTGGCTTGATGATGGCCGCGATCAGTGTCTTCCTGCGCCCCGCGTCAGTTGAACAATTGGAACAGCGTCAGGCCGAGGTCGCGGGGGATGTCACCGCTCAGCTTTTGAATGAAGGTGAATTTCTGCATCCCGCGCAGGGTGTTACGGTTTACATCGGGAAAATTGATCTCGACGGCACGTTATCCGAGGTTTTTGTTTCGGATCGTCGGGATGAAGAGAGCCCGGTCAGCTATTCCAGCAAGACGGCCTATCTGGTCAACAATGGCTCCGGCATTCATCTGGTGATGGTGGACGGGATCGCATTGCGCCTGAACCCGGAAGGCAGGACGCTGTCTTCGACGCTTTTTGCGGATGCCTCTTATGACATCTCGGAACTCACAAATTCAGACACCAACGCCATGCGCAGTCTTGAGGCGATCCCAACGCTCGAGCTTTTGCAGGGCCGGGAAAGTATTCTTGCGACCGAGCAGTTCTCGGAAGGGGAACTGATCGAAGAGCTGCATCAGCGTTTTTCATGGATCGCCATTTGTATCGCGGTGGCGATGGCTGGTTTTTCAACGCTGATGCTGGGCAGTTTTTCGCGCTTTGGGCTGTGGCCACAGATATTCGGAGCTTTCACGATTTTGGTCCTGTTGGAGGGGGTCCGGGGCTTTGTGTCCCCGGTCGTGATTGATGATCCAAACCTGTGGATTTTGCTTTATCTTCCGGCGATTGTCGGCGTCTTGATTTCATGCGTGTTCCTGTTGATCGCCGGGCGGCCATTGCTGCGCACCCGATCGCGGGGGGCGAATGGAGCCTTGTCTCAAGCTTAATCCGCCGCACGCAGTTCGGTCAGGCAGGCCACCACGTCGTCGAAGGCTTCGCTGTCCCGCCGGGTCACCAGATAAAGCGGCAACATCAGGTCTATCGCTTCGGCAACCGGCACCAAGGTACCTTCGTTCAATTGATCCTGAATAACATATTCGGGGAAGTACCCCGTGCCGCCGCGCTGCAAAACATACCGCAGGCCCATCATGCAATTGCCCAAAAAAAGCGTCTGTCCTGCCGCTTTGCGCGCTGCTGACCGCGCGTGGTCCTGATAAACTTCGCCTAACTCGAGATTTACGAAAACTGGGTCTTTGCCCGCGCCGAGGGTTTCGACCAACAATAAACGTTCCGGTGCCAGTTCGTGATATAGAACGCGCCGATCAGATGGTTTTTCGTGGGTCAGTGCTGCATCCAATACATGCGTCGCCACGGCCTCGACCATGTTGAGGTCATGATCGTAGTTCAGGGTCAGCAATAGCTGGCCATGGCGTTGTTCATAGCGAACGGCCAGATCGACCAGCAATGGATCCCAAACGCTGAGCTGTGCACCAAGGCGAAGGGCTATCCGGTGCGGTGTCTGCCCCGGTAGGTCACGAGAGGCGAAGGACCACAATGACAACATCTGCTCGGCATAGGGTCTAAACTGCCGTCCGAATTCTGTCAGGTTGGTGCCGCCTACGCCTCGAGTGAACAAGGGCTTTCCGGTTTCCTCTTCGATCAGTTTGATACGGGCGCTGACCGCTGTCTGAGTGATGTTGAGGTGTCGTGCAGCGGCATGGAAGCCACCGGTGTCTGCAACGCACAGAAATGTCTCAAAGGCTTTGATTTGCATGTCGAAAGTATTTTTTGATCGAAGTGATAAAATCAATTCATTTTTTTCAGCTGTTGCCTTCGGATATGCTGGCGGTAGCAGATCAGCCAGAGGAAACATCATGCTGGACAAAAGCCACAAACCCACCTGGACCAGTTTTGAAGAGGCGACCAAAGCCGATTGGGACGCCGTCATGGAGTATGAAGAGGCGTTCAACGCCGCCCTTCCAGACCGAATCCTGGACGCGATCCGTTCCCTGGACGAGGCGTGGACGCCTTACCCGGTAAATCGTTACCAGCACAGCCTTCAGGCCGCGACGCGTGCCCACGAGGATGGTGCGGATGAAGAACTGGTGGTCGCGGCACTGATCCATGACACCGGAGATATTCTGTCACCGTATAACCACGGTGAGTTGTCGGCAGCGATGATGAAACCTTATGTCAGCGAGAAAACCCACTGGATATTAAAACACCACTGCGTGTTCCAAGGCTATTACTACAATCACCACCTGGGTGGTGATCGTAACGCCCGCGACAAGTACCGCGACAGCCCCTATTGGGAGGACTGCCGTTACTTCTGCCATGAATACGATCAGAAGGCGTTTGATCCCGAGTATCCGACCAAACCACTTGAGTTCTTTGAACCCATGCTGCGCCGCGTCCTGAACAAGGGCGAAGGCCATATGGAACTGAACGAAACGTCCGAGGGTTAACAGGCAGCCATCAGGCGATAAACGATCTGCGCGGCGGTGAAGTCCCAGGCGGCATTGCCGTTTGGGGCCAGTTCCACCACGTCGAAGCCTATGCATTTGCGGCCTTTCAGGGTGTGTTCTACCAGCCGTAACGCCTGATAATATCCCAGGCCACCGGGCACCGGAGTTCCGGTGGCGGGCATGATCGCCGGGTCCAGCCCGTCGACATCGAAACTGACATAGACCAGCTCGGGGAAATCCTCTGGCAGGTCGACAGCGTGGATATTGCTTGTGACCAGATCTTCTGCATCCACGTGGAAGATGTGGTTTTTCAGGCGGCTCTGTGCCTCTTCAGTCGAAAAGGCACGGACACCGAACTGAGCCAATCGAACGCCTTCTTCGGCCAGCAGGTGCATGACCGAAGCATGGGAGTGTTTTTCCCCCTGATAGGCGTTGCGCAGGTCAGCATGGGCGTCGATCTGAACTATGCCGATGGGTTGACCTAACGCGCGGGCCACTCCCATGACGGCGCCGTAACTGAGGGAATGCTCTCCGCCCAAAGTCACTGGAACCCTACCAGCGCGAACAGCGGCTTCGGTGCGCTGGGCAAGGCGCTCCATGATCTCGGACAGGGCGGCGTCGCAATCCACCGGTTCTTCGGTGAAGATCCCCTCGACGCATGGCTCGGCGTGTCCGGTGGTGCGTTCCAGCTCATTGCTGGCTTCGATGATGGCATCAGGCCCTTTGGCCGTGCCCGAGCCGTAAGAGACCGTGCGCTCTAGCGGCACCGGGATTATGCGAAAGCGGGCATCTTGGGTGCGCTCAAATGCGGTCAGTTCACTGTCGAGGAAAATGCTCATGAGAGTCTGTCCTTAAAGTCGTCATAGCCGAACTGTTTGATGATCTTCAGTTCGTCTGTCTCGCTGTTCCACAAGGCGATGGTAGGCAGAGGAACACCGTTGAACGTGTTGGTCTTGACCATCGAATAGTGCGCCTGATCGAGGAAGGCAAAGCGCTGGCCGATTGCCAGTGGTCGATCCCATGTGTAGTCGCCGATCACATCGCCCGCCAGACAGGAGGGGCCGCCCAGTCGGTAGGTGTGGCCCGTTTCTGCCTCGTTCATCAGGGCAGGGCGGTAGGGGGCTTCGATCACGTCGGGCATGTGGCAGGTGGCCGAGATATCTGTAATCGCAAGGTCCATGCCGTTGGTAGGCAGGTCGAGAACTTCACCGATCAGGATGCCCGCATCCAGCGCCACGGCCTCACCAGGTTCGAGATAGACGTCGAGGTTGTACATTTCGCGAATGTCTTTGATAAACGCCACCAGCCCTTCGCGGTCATAGTCATAACGGGTGATGTGGTGACCGCCGCCGAAATTCAGCCATTTAAGCTGACCGAGGAACGGTTTGAGCCTCGATTCTACAGCAGACCAAGTACGCTGCAATGGTTCGAAACCCTGTTCGCAGAGCGTGTGCATATGCAGCCCGTCTACGCCAGTCAGGGTTTCGGCTGACAGTTGGCTGACTGGTGTTCCAAGGCGAGAGCAGGGCGCGCAAGGGTCGTATTTGGGAATCTCACCTTCGGAATGCTCCGGGTTGATGCGCAGGCCAACCTGAACGCCTGTGGCTTGGGCCTTGGCGAGGAAGCGGTCCTTTTGCGCCGGAGAATTGAAGATGATGTGGTCGGAGAGGGACAGGATTTCGTCGATATCGGAATCCTTGTAACCCGCACAGAAGGTTGCGACTTCACCACCGTATTCTTCGCGACCCAAACGCGCCTCATAGATACCCGACGCGCAGGTGCCACCAAGGTGTTGGCGCACCAGTGGGGACAACGCGAACATCGAGAACGCTTTGAGCGCGCTGAGCACATGCGCGCCGGATTGGGTGCCGATTTCGGACAGGATGATCAGATTCCGTTCCACGGCCTTTTCGTCGACCACGAAGCAGGGGGTTGGCACGCGGCTAAGGTCGAACGCGCGGAAGGCGCCGGCGTCGCCCGCCTGTGTGGTCATCAATTCCGACACGGTTTGATCTCCGAACAGTGCGGAGGGCAGTGCCCCGGCCGCGGGTGGGTGCTGCCCGGCGTTGCCACCGGGCTAAGGCTTAAAACTCGACTGGGCCTTCGAGTTCGTGGACCTGCCACGGCAGGCCGTGCTCGTTCAGCATGTCCATGAAGTCATCCGGGTCGAGCTGTTCCATGTTCCACACGCCGGGTTCGTTCCAGTTGCCTTTCAGCACCTGCGCTGCACCGATCATGGCGGGGACACCGGTGGTGTAGCTGACCGCTTGTGATCCGACCTCTGCGTAACATTCTTCGTGATCGCAGATGTTGTAGATGTAATAGGTCCTCTCGCCCGAGCCATCTTTGGCCTGACCCGTGGCGATGTCGCCGATGCAAGCCTTGCCCTTGGTTTCTGCGCCCAGATCGCCAGGGTCGGGCAGCAATGTTTTCAGGAACTGGATCGGGATGATTTCCTTGCCGTCATGCATCACTGGGTCGATGCGGGTCATGCCGACATTTTCCAGCACTTTGGCGTGGGTGATGTAGGCGTCGCCGAAGGTCATCCAGAAGCGGGCACGCTCAATCTCGGGGAAGTGGGTTGTAAGCGACTCCAATTCCTCGTGATACATCTGGTACATGTTTTTCTGGCCGATGGCGGGAAAATCGTATTCGACCTTTGTGGTCATCGCCGGGCTGGTATGCCATGCGCCGTTTTCCCAGTGGCGCACTTCGGCCAGCACTTCGCGCAGGTTGATCTCGGGGTTGAAGTTGGTGGCGAATTCCTGATCGTTCGAACCGCCATTGGCATCCAGAACGTCGATCTGGCGAATGGTGTCCAGCTTGTGTTTCTTCAGCCATTTGGCGAACACGCTGGTCACGCCCGGATCAAAGCCCGAACCGAGGATGGCAGTCAGGCCTGCCTCTTTGAACCGGTCCTGATAAGCCCATTGCCAGTGGTATTCGAACTTGGCCACGTCTTCGGGTTCATAGTTCGCAGTGTCGAGATAATGAATGCCCGCCTCAAGACACGCATCCATCAGCACAAGATCCTGATAGGGCAGGGCGAGGTTCACCAGCAGTTCGGCCCCGGTGTCCTTGATCAGTTTGACAGTATCTTCGACCTTGTAAGCGTCCAGCTCCGCCGTGGCGATGTCAACGCCCACGCGATCTTTCACTGCCTTCGCGATGGCGTCGCATTTTGATTTCGTGCGGCTGGCCAGAGTGATTTCGGTGAAGATATCCGAATTCATTGCCATCTTGTGCACGGCCGCGTGCGATACGCCGCCTGCGCCGACAACCAGTGTTTTGCCACTCAAAGTTCCCATGGGGGTCATCTCCTCTCTGGGGTTATTCGTAATAGGTGTAGCCGTTGATGGAGTCGCGATAGGCGCTCATCAGGGTTTTGCGGTCCTTGGCCATCAGAGTACCGGTCGAGATCGCCTCGTCCACCATTTTACGGAACGCGGCGACACAATCGTTGGGGTCGAACTCGACATACGACAGAACCTGGCTGATCGTGTCGCCCTCTTGCTCGTGCAGCAGGTCAAAGCCGCCGTCCGCGCGCAGGTCGATTGTGACGACGTTCGTGTCGCCGAACAGGTTGTGCAGATCGCCCAGCGTTTCCTGATAGGCACCGACGAAGAAGACGCCCATGAGGTATTCCTGATCCTCGGGCAGGGAATGTACCGGCAGGCTGGGCGAGACGCCGTCGGCCAGTATGAACCGGTCGATCTTGCCGTCGCTGTCGCAAGTGATATCGGAGAGAACCGCGCGACGATCAGGCGTTTGGTTCAGGCCCTGCAGGGGCACAATTGGGTGTAGCTGGTCGATCGCCCAGACATCAGGCAGCGACTGGAACAGTGAGAAGTTGCAGTGATAGATATCGGCCACTTTCTCAAGCTGATCATCCACATCCGTGTCCAGGTCGTCGCTTGCGGCCAGCGCCTTGAGACGGGCCATCAGCGACAGGTAGATCCGTTCAGCCCGGGCCATCTGGCGCAGGTCCACATAGCCGCGGCGGAACAGCGCGCGCAGTTCGTTGCGGTAGAAATTCGCGTCGTTCCAGCATTCCTGCAGCCGGTCGCTGCTGAGATAGCCGTTGATTGCCGCCAGATCTGAGACCAGATGGTGATCTTCCGCTTCGACCTCGGGGCCGTTGGGCGCATCGTAAAGCGTGCTTTCCAGCACGTTGAACACCAGCATCGACGATGTCGCCACCACGGCGCGGCCGCTTTCGGTAACCAGCGTAGGATGGTTCACTTCTGCCTCATCCATCGCGTAGGCAACGGTCTCGACAACATTGGCGCAGTACTCCTCGACCGTGTAGTTGATCGAGTTCTCGGCGGCCTTCTTCTCACCTGTGTAATCCACGCCCATACCGCCGCCGAGGTCCAGATGGGTGAGCGGCACGCCCTCGCGCGTCAGTTCGGTGTAATACCGGCAGGCTTCGCCCACCGCGCGGCGTACATCGTTGACGTCCTGCACCTGCGAGCCCAGGTGTGAATGCTGCAGCTTCAGGCAATGCAGCAAGCCCGCCGCCTTCAGCTTGTCCACCGTAGCGACCAGCTGATCTGTATTCATGCCAAAGGCCGATCGATCACCCGAGCTTTCTTCCCACTTGCCGCTGATCTGGTTGGTCAGTTTGACCCGCACACCGATCAGGGGTTCGATGCCCAGTTCGTTATAGACTTGGATTACTGTGTCAGCCTCTTTCGGGCTTTCCAGAACAATAACCGTGTTGAACCCGATCTTGCGGCTGAGGATGGCCAACTGAATGAACTCGGCATCTTTGACGCCGTTGCAGACAATCAGCGCCTCGCTGGCCAGACGATGCGCCAAGGCCACCACCAGTTCAGGCTTTGACCCGGCCTCAAGCCCATAATTGTATTTCTTGCCGAACTCGACAATCCGGTCGACCACCTGCGCTTGCTGGTTCACCTTGATCGGGAAAACACCGCGATAGCTGCCCTTGTAGCCGGTGCGTGCAATCGCATCGCGAAAGCTCTCGTTAATGTGGACAATCTCGTGTTCCAGATAAGAACTGACGCGCAGTATCATCGGCGCTTTGATGCCGCGTTCATCTAGATCACTGAGAATACCCGGTAAGCTGATCGCTTCGGCCTCGGGGGCCATCGGATTGCGCAGACCGATTTCGCCCTGCTCCGTCACCTCAATGAGACCTTTGCCCCATTTCTCAACTCCGTAGATGGAATGCGGTGCGTCGGGCGTGTGTTTCAATCAAGTCAGTCCTTGTAAGTCAGGGTGCCAGTTTCGCGCCCGCCAATACGGCAGCTATATGATTCTTCCAAGTGTAATCTATGGGGCGGAATTTTCCGAATTCATGCAGCTGTGCGAATTGGGATCAAATGGTTGTCCCATTGGCAATCAGCCCGGTTGGATATTTGGGCCTTGTTTGTGGACAATTGCCCGATGACTCCTGTCCCGGTTGTGAACACAAACCCGTTTGATGCGGTGCCAAGGCCGCAAACATCCTCGTGCAGGAAGACGCCATCAAACTGTCCGTCCGCGACCCGAAAACGGTGCACGGCATTGCCGCGGGGGCAGGTGATAGCGACTGTTTCGCCTGCACCGGAAAACGCGATGCTGCCCGCATATCCCTGCAACGTGCTTTGGTCAGTGTCGGGCGCGCTGAGTAGCAGGGGCTTTTCGCCACGGCGATGCAAACCCAAAAGGGGAGGATGTTGCGATGTATCGCCCTGCCATTGCATCGCAAAGCCGATCAAACCGTCAGGTCGCACCGCCAGATGGCGGATCGAGTTTTTGTGCAGCTCTTGTGGCAGTTCCACCTGCTCAAGAACCCCGCCATTTTGGTCCAGATAGGTCAGGCGCGGTTGCATCACGGGCAGGTTGAGCTTGGTTCTTCCTGTTTCTGGGTGGGTTTCGATCCCGCCATTTGCCACAACCAATGTGCGACCATCTGGCATGAGACGCATGTCATGGGGACCGACACCGCCCGAAGCGAACTCGCGAATTCGTGTGTAGCCATCTGTGTTCCAGACACCAATCACGCCCTGACCAGTCTCAAAATTGTTTTCAGTGGTGAACAGCCGCGTTCCATCGGTTGAGAACACGCCGTGCCCATAGAAATGGCGGCCCCTCGGTGCCTCTAACACAGCGGCCTGTGTGCCGGTCGCGCAGTCGATGACGATTGCAAATGTTCCCGGACGGCGTGCAAAGGCCACCGCCTGCGCGTGGTGGGGATGCGCCGCCGCCGCGTGCCCGCGCGCGGGCAACGGCAGAGAAAACAGGATGTCACCGCCCGTATCCAACCCGGCCAGCCGAAAAGTCCCATCCGGGAACAGTGCGGCGGCCAGATAATCCGGTGCGCCGACAGCGGACCATCCACGAATGGGCGCAAGGCTGGCGGCAGCCAACCCAGCGAGAAAGCTTCGACGGCTTTTCACGGTTCAATCCCCGTCCAGTGAGTTGAACCCGGCATTGATGCCCAGTGTGGGGCCAAGCTCGGTCGAGGCAATGACGCGGATATCGTTGATGGATTGCTGTAATGCCTCAAGGCGGAATCTTCCCTGTGGGGTTGCCACCCCGGCAAATGCCGGATCGTCCAGCGACTGCGCCCGATCGATGGCAGCAGCGAATGCGTCATCCAGATCGGCGGCGATGTCCGGGTGATCTGCAGACAGACGCGCGGCAAGGTCACGCAGGGCGGTCAAAGACAACTCCACATGGCGCAACGAACGTTCTGAACGCCGCGCCTCGGCGCGTTTGGGGCGGGGGCGATCGAAACTTCCCATTGGGCGACCAAGGCGGGTATCGGCCGTGAATTCCAGACCGGTAATCAGGGCCTTGTAAAGCTCTTGCATGGCTTCGTCTTCAGACCGGTATGGGCTGTTTTCGCCCGGGTTTGCCAATGCGGGCGCGTTGCCCGCCCAGTCTGCATCAATTGCCCCGGCATTGCGGTTGATATCTGCGGTTATGGCCTGCATCAGCGCGCAGCGATACTCTGCGCTGCCCAGATCGGTGAACCGTGGATCGTAGAGCATCAGTTCCAGCGCGAAAAAACCGCGACCGGCCACGGAGGTTTCCGCGAACGTGTCGGGTGACTGGATGGCTGTGTCTTCGGCAGCGATCAGGCCGGACAGGGCTTTGGGCGTAAAGCCCTTGGTGTCGGGCCAAAACGCCAATGCGAACGCGCGGTCTTCTGCCTCAGATGGGCCAAAGCGCAGATGACTGACTGAAATCCAGTCGTCAAACGCCGCGTGGTAAGCAGTGCGAAGCGCGACCGAGGTTGGGTTGCAATCTGTCTGCGCTGCCTCGGCCAATGCATCGGTGGTCTCCGTCAGTCTGGCATAGCCGGGCAGGATGTGCGCCTCGATGGCGTCGGACAGGATCGGGCCGCGCTCTTTCGCATAGGCGCTAAGCGGCAATGTCAGGGAAAGGGCAAGTACGAAGGCGCGCATGGGTCAAAGGCTTTCTAGAAAACGGATAAGGGCATCGCGGTCGGGTTTTGGCATCTCGACGACAGCGTCACGCGCTGCCTGCGCCTCACCGCCGTGCCACAGGATCGCCTCAAGTAACGACTGCGCGCGCCCGTCATGCAGAAACTGCGTATGTCCTGACACCTGCTGGGTCATGCCGATTCCCCAAAGCGGCGGCGTGCGCCATTCACGACCCGTGGCGCGCGCTTCGGGCCGATTATCGGCCAAACCTTCGCCCATGTCGTGCAGCAGCAGGTCCGAATAGGGCCAGATCAGCTGAAAGCTATGCTCGGGACGGTCTTCCATACGATGCGTCACGAACGAGGGCGTGTGGCACGATGCACACCCGGTGTCGTGGAACACCTGCTTGCCGCGCAACACGTCAGCGTCGTTCATATTCCGCCGGGCCGGAACACCCAGATTCCGGCTGTAGAAGGCGACCAGATCCATGCCGGTTTGATCGATTTCGAAGGTCCGGTCGTCGCCATCACCATGCGGTGCGTTCACGCAATCGACCTGCGAAGTGGTGCAGTCACCATGCGGAGCCGGGTAGAGCGGGCTGGAGATGCCGATATCCCCGGCAAAGGCCGCTGCGGATTGCTCCATGATCGTGGGCATGCCTGCCTTGTGGCCAAACCGGCCCATCATCGGCGCGCCATATTCAATCGCCCATACGATGTTGGGGCGGCCGGAGATTCCATCGCCGTTCCCGTCTTCGGGGTCCGCGTTCGCCAACAAATCCTCGACCGGGATCGCTTCGAGCAGTCCCAGGCCGATCATCTGCGGGGCTACGCGTGGGCTTATCATGGCGTCGGGGTGCAGCGGGCCATAACCCAGATCCGCAGCCTCGTAGGTCGGGCGGCGCAAGATAATGGTTTCCCCATCAGCCAACGTGACGGGAACGTCCTCGTAAGTGATATCCAGCCTGTATTCTGCCGGGTGGCCGGGAAGGGCCAGATCCTGCATCTGCCCGCCGTAATTCGGTTCGGGCAGGGTGGCGATGTAGTCTTCGATCTCGGCGTATCCGTCTTCGGATGTACCAGGGATGGACACGCGCAGGAACATCGAAATCGCGTTGTCATCTGACCCGTTGGGCGTATGCCCGCGCCCGTCTTTGATGTGACAGCGTTGGCAGGATCGTGCGTTGTACAGCGGCCCCAACCCATCCGAAGCCAGTGTGGATGACGGAGATGACACCCAGATTTTCTTGAACAGTCCGTTGCCGACTTTGAAGTCAAGCTCCTGCTCGAAACTCAGGTTGCCCGAGGGCTGCGAAAACGCATCTGCGTCGGTGCGCACGCGGACAGTTGCGGCCCCACCGGGCAACTCTTCAAAGCGCTGCGACGCGCTGAAATCGTCAGGTTCGGTGGTTACCCGCGCAATCCTCTCTTGTTCGTCTTCGGTTCTGGGAAGGTAGTTGAGGTGAAGATCCCGCAGCTCTGCCGACAGGGATTGGGTGGCCGCAAGGGCGGCCACCGGCAGAAGGGCAAGCTTACTCGCCTTCGTCCATTTTCGATGCGTTGAGTTGCGCATAATTGGCTTCGCCAATCCTTTCGTGCAGGTCGAGCTGCGTTTCGAGGAAATCGATATGCCCTTCCTCATCCGCCAGCAATCCTTCAAACAGAGACATAGTGACGTAGTCGCCAGCGCTCTGACAGTATTCGCGCGCTTCCTTGTACAAGGCCCGGGCGTCGACCTCTGCGGCCAGATCACATTCCAACGTCTCTTTTGGGGTCTGGCCGATGCGCAACGGGTCAAGTTGTTGCAGATTCGGGTGACCGCCCAGGAAAATGATTCGCTCGATCAGCTTGTCTGCGTGCTCCATTTCTTCGATAGATTCTTCGCGGCTTTTCTTGGCCATGTGGCCAAGGCCCCAATCTTCCTGCAGGCGGTAATGCAGCCAATACTGGCTGACCGCCGTTAGCTCATGCCGCAGAGATTTGTTGAGATACTCTATGACCTTGGGGTCGCCCTTCATCTGCATTCTCCTGTGTTACCTCGCTGCGAAGTGCGCGAAGCTGCATCGGGACCTCCAACTTATCGCTGGAGCGCATCGAGTCTAGGAAAAGCGGCATGCACCCGCCACAATCTGCTGATTTTCCAAGGGCATGGTAGATTTTACCAGGGGTAATGACCGCGTAAGGATCAGACGTGCGCATCCAATCGATGGCCGCGCGGATATCGTGATCCGAGATGTTTGTGCAGTGGCATACGATCATGGCAATCAGGGCTCTGAGTTGTATTTCTTACTGTATTAGTAAGTTAATTTGGAAGCGTCCAGAGGCAACAGATCAAAGGTACCTCACAAGATTTGGAGGCGGCGTGAAACAGCCGCCTCCGTTTGGCGCAAACCTTGTGTTTACTGGAAGACCGCGTCTGGGTTGTCCAGGCTGTCCGAACCTTCGAACGCGATTTGGTCAAGTTCCAATACAGTCACAATGCGCTCGATCGTCTTGGTCTGATCAACTAGACCGTTTACGCCGCCCATGATCAGCACTTCGCCGCCTTCGTTGCCGCGTTCCAGCATCTGGTCATAGGCAAAACCGGCCTCTGCGGTCGATTTCAGACGCCCAAGGGCCTGCATGGTGTTGGCTAGTTTCACCTTCATCTCGGCATCCAGAGCCGGATCGTTGGCAACAACCAGATCCGACAGCGATGCGCCGGAAACCGGAGTGCCGTCGATGCGGGTGTAGCTGCCCAGATAGACGTTCTGAACGCCCAGACCATCGTAGTAGTGGCTGTTGTGGGTGTTGTCCGAGAAGCAATCATGCTCTTCTTCGGGGTCGTTCAGCATCAGGCCCAGACGCATACGTTCACCGGCCTGCTCGCCGTAGGACAGCGAACCCATGCCGGTCAGAATGGCGCTGACGCCAGCGGTTTCGTCGGCCGTCAAGGCGGCGCGTGCTTCGCCACCTTCGGCCCAATGCGCGGCCATCCATTCCAGATCGCTGACCAGCAGGTCAGTTGCAGCGCTCAGGTATTGTGCACGGCGGTCGCAATTGCTGTTGGTGCAGTCGTCACCCTGAACGTAATCGGTATACGGACGGTCGCCTGCGCCCGCGCCATGGCCGTTCAGATCCTGGCCCCACAGCAGGAATTCGATTGCGTGGTAGCCTGTGGCAACGTTTGCCTCGATCCCGTCGGCTTCGTGCAGGGTTTCGCCCAGCAATTCCGGAGTGATTTCGCTGGCGTCGATGGTTTTGCCCGACAGTTCAAAGCTGGGGTTGGCGATGACATTCAGCGCGGCGAACTCGTTCTCGTCAGTCGGACCGCCATAGGCTGCGTCCACATAGTCGATCAGCCCTTCGTCCAGCGGCCATGCGTTTACTTTGCCTTCCCAGTCGTCGACGATTGCGTTGCCGAAACGGTAAACCTCGGTCTGCTGGTAAGGAACACGTGCGGCAATCCATGCGGCGCGTGCTGCGTTGAGTGTGGCGTCTGACGGATCAGCGATCAGTGCGTTTACGGCGGCCTGCAGCGACTTTGCCGCGATCAGGCTGTCGTCATATTTGGCTTCGGCGATGTTCGCGTAGGTGGTCAGAACGTCGATCTTCGCTGGGGCGTCCGCAAACGCTGCAGTCGCGATCCCAAGGGTCAATACGCTGGTGGCGGCAAAAAATTTGGTCATGGAGGTGACACTTTCCTGTCAAAAAAACTCACTAGCGCCGCCTCAGCGACGCGCATGCGCCAAAAGCTGAGTGAATTAGTAAGTTAAGTCAACCTGAGTCTTATTGTCGGAAATAAATGTCGCACCCTTTCCCCATAATTAGCGGGGTAGGTGGGCCGAAGCCGCGATTGCACGGGGTATTAATCACATTAGAATGGACGACGTGATTCCTTGTTGGATGGTGCTTTGTTTATGAAATGTGCAGCCATTGCTTTGATGCTGACACCGGCGATTGTTCTATCGCAGGTGCAAGGCCCTGCCCATGAACATGGTACGGGATATGTGGATATCGCCTTTTCTGATCAGGCATTTACTTTGTCCCTCAACGTGCCTTCTGCTGACATCATTGGTTTTGAAGGGCCGGCCGAAACCGATGACGATCGCGCGCAGGTGGCGGTTGCGGTCTCAGACCTGTCCAAACCTTTGGGCTTGTTTGTGCTGCCTGAAGAGGCCGGATGCGTTACCGCATCAGCCAATGTCACCCTTACGGGTGAAGGATTGGGGCAGGACAATACCACCAAGTCTGCTGATCAAGATCAACATAGCGATTTTTTGGCCGACTACCTGATTCAGTGCCAGGATATTACAGCGCTGGCTAATATTCGGTTTGCGTATTTCGAGCGGTTCGAAAATGCGCAGACGTTGATCTTGCAGGTGACCCGATCCGGTCAAACCCAAACGTATGAGATAACTCGGAACCAACCGGATCTGGCAATGTGAAATGCCAAAACGCGGGCCATAACGGTCGGCCCGCGCCCATATACGATGCAAAGGGCGCAATCATGCGGGCGCGACGAAAGCGCCTTGGATAGCACCCAACGTGCCGTCAGTGCACGAAATGCAGTTTTGAAAAACTCTGCCGCCACTCTGCAACCTCGGCGGCGATATCCGCGCCCGCCAATCCAGAGGTGATCAATGCCGCCAACCGATCAGCGTCCTGCGACGTCATCCCCCATCTGACTAGTTCAGGCGTCCCGAACCGAAGGCCGTTCATGTCCCCTTTTACTTCGGGTGCAGGCAGCCCAATTCCGCAAGCAAGAAACCCAGCGCGGCGCAGCGTTTTGGACGCCGCTTGCCCGCCGCCGTAAGATTCTGCCAACACAGCAAACTGGTGTGAGTTGGTAAACCCTTCCCGACCCGCAAAGACGGGAACGCCACGAGAGTCCAATCGTTCCGCGAGCGCTTGCGCCGTCGAGATCATTTCGGCCGCGTATTGTTGGCCGAAGTCGCGCCAGTCCAGCATTGTTACGGCCAACGCTGCGGACTTGGCCGCGTCGAAGTTGGCCGTCATTCCCGGAAAGGCAATCGCGTCGAGTTTTTGCGCAATTTCAGCGTCATTGGAGACGATCAAACCACCAGCGGGGCCGCCCAGGCTTTTGTAAGTGCTCATCGTCATGAAATGCGCGCCCTCGGCCAGTGGATTGCTCCACGCTTTGCCTGCGATGATCCCGCATTGGTGCGCAGCGTCGAACATGACCTTGGCCCCGATCTCGTCAGCGATCTGCCGGACCTCTATTACGGGATGTTCGAACAGATTGAGGCTGCCCCCGATAGTGATCAGCTTGGGCCGTTCTTTCAGAGCCAATGCGCGTAGCTGATCCAGATTGACGGTATAACCGTCAGCATCCGTCGGCGCCTCAATCGTGCGCAGACCAAAGAGACCGGCACATCCCGCTAAGTGATGGGTCACGTGCCCACCGATGGAGGCTGGGGGCGCAATTATTGTATCGCCAGGTTTGCAGGTGGCCATAAAACCATAAAGGTTGGCAATCGCGCCCGACGGCACCCGGATTTCGGCGAATTTGGCATCAAAGACCTCGGCGCAGAGCTGGGCAGTGATCACTTCGATCTCTTCAATGGCCTCCAACCCCATCTCATATTTGTCGCCGGGATAGCCCAGCGACGGCCGCGACCCGATGCCCGACGATAACAGGGCCTCGGCCTTTGGGTTCATCACGTTGGTTGCGGGGTTTAGGTTGAAACACTCTCGCTCGTGGATCTCGCGGTTTCGGGTCGCAAGATCATCGATCCGTTTGATCAGTTCATCAGACGAGGCCTGAGACGCCTTAACGGCGATTTGTTGAACCCGAGATTCGCACTGATCCGGGACCCAGTTTCGGTGTGTGATTGTCATGTCTGTGACCTCCTGCTTGTCACCAGATTGAACAATTGAGGCGACATCGCAAATCAGAATTGCTATTTCTTGGCGTAGAAAAACTGAGTCTAAGGCAATGGCTGTTCTCCCAAGACGCCCGAAAGGGCCACCTCTTAACGCACTCCGCGCTTTTGAAGCTGCGGCAAGGCTGGGCAGTTTCGTTGCTGCTGCCGAAGAGCTGAGCGTCACTCCCGGTGCGATTTCGCAACATATAAAGACAATTGAAGCGTGGGCGGATGTGCCGCTGTTCCGGCGAAACGCGCAAGGGGTTGATCTGACCGCGCCTGCGCGCCAACTGGCCGGTGATTTCACCCTGGCTTTCGATCAGCTTGCGGCCGCAACACAGAACCTGCGGAACCTGAGCCCGAGCGTTGAGATCCACATCGCCGCCCTGCCTTCGGTCGCACAGCTTTGGCTGCCGGCGCGTTTGGGGCGAATCCGAAACACGTGGCCGGACATGAAGTTCTCGGTAACGGCCATGGAAACATCGCCTCGCCTATCACGTGATCTGTTTGATCTTTCAGTCTTCATTGCCGAACCTGACGGGGCGGCTGATCAAATTGTAATCGCGGAGGACGTCATTTTCCCGGTTTGCGCGCCGGAACTGGCCGAGAGTTTCAATTTTGAATCCACCCCGCTGCTGCACGATCAGACGTGGCATGATGACTGGCGGCGGTGGTCCGAGGAGACGGGGACAATCATCAGCGATCCTAACAAAGGGCCGAAATATTCGCTTTACGGTCTTGCAGTTGAAGAGGCAAAGTCCGGGGCTGGTGCTTTGATGGCGCATGGATGTCTGATCGAACCTGCGCTCAAGGCCGGGCATTTGGTGCGTGTATCGGCGCAGGCCTGCGAAACAGGCCGGTCGCTGGTGATAAACCTTCCACATCCATCGAGGCGACGCGCGGAACTTGAAAAAATTGTCGCACTATTGCGGGAAGGTTAGCGACGATGGGGCGATGACTACTGCCCTTATAAAGTAACTGAACTTTGCGAGGATGGTTTCGGAGAGTAATTGATATCTCGACCATGCAAGGTCCGACTAACGAGTTTCCTGATACGCCGGGATGCAGCCCAATTCAGCCACAGCGACAAGATCACAAGAAGTGTTTGGGCCTGTGATTGCGACGGTCTAATTTGAATGGGGATTTGGTAGCGGAGGAGGGACTTGAACCCCCGACACGCGGATTATGATTCCGCTGCTCTAACCAACTGAGCTACTCCGCCATGAGTGAGAGGCGATTTAAGCGAGGGGCCGGAAAGGGTCAAGGGGGAAACACCGCCTTACAGAGATTATTTTTGCCCCGATCAATCTGCTTTGGTTGCCTGTTGTGCAGCGACCCCAGCAGTATCAGCAATTCTACGAATGAAGGCCGCGCAGGCGTCGGGTGCGGTGATCGGGATCATATGGCCCAACCCTTCGATCTTTTCGTCGCTCAGCCCGAACCGGGTCATGGGGGCACCGTTGGCGGTGGGTGAAAGTATGGTGTCTTGTGCCCCGTACAGAATGCCGCCGGGTACGGACAAGTCGGTATAGCGGTCTACCTGGGCTCCGATACTTTCATCCACCCCTACAACATCCTGCGACGCGGTAATGAAGGCCGAAGGGCGCAACCCCAGCGCACCGCCGGCGCGGTCCAGAAAGTCATCTGGCGCGGGTTCCGGATAGAAAACGGCTCCCAATGTATGCGGGGCGGTCTTAGCCGATATGGGGACAGCGATCGTGTTGCCGATAAAGTTGCGCAACCACTCGGTACGTATTTCCAGCGGTTTGAAAACTTGCGGCGTATTCGACAGCTTTTGCGTCAACGGGGCGAGCAAAGCGAGCGCTTTGGTTTTCTCCGGGTGTTCCAACGCCATGGCTAGCGATACGGCCCCGCCCAATGAGTGCCCGACCAGAACGGCGTTGGAAATGCCTTTGGTGTCCAGAAACTCTTGAATCATGCGGGCCTGTTCGGGCAGGCGCCCAAGATCGGCGCTATCGCGGGTTGAGTATCCGCAGCCTGGGCGGTCGACTGCGATGACGTGATAGTCATCCGCCAACAGGTCCATCAGAGAATAGGTGAAATGCTGCAGCTGCCCCGCAAGCCCGTGGATCATGATGATTGTCTGCTTAGTGGGGTCGCCCTTTTCCACGTAATGAATGCTGCCGCCGCGCACCGGGACAATCTGTCCAAGTTGCGGGACGCGCTGCAACCCCTGCCGGGTCAGTCGCCGGGTCCACAGGTTCATGCCGACAAAGAAGCCGCCGACCAGAAGGGCGATAACTAGAATTGTGGTCATCTCATCACTTTCCGCATGAGGAAGGGGTAGGTTGGTATTGTTCCAGCCCGGATTGCGCCATGCGCTTTTCATACTCTGAAACGGTCCCGGGCCAAAGCGTCGTGTTCCGGCCCTGTGCATCCTGATACCATGAGGCGCAGCCACCCACCTGCCATACGCTGTCTTCGTGCCGCTCGCGCATCTCCTGTTCGAAGGCTTCCTGGTAGTCCGGGCGCGGGGTTATCATCTGCAACCCGTCGCGGTTCATCTGGTCCAGCACTCGGCCGATGTGGCGAACCTGTGCTTCGATCATCAGCACAACCGAGTTGTGACCGAGGCCAGTATGTGGCCCGAGCAAGATGAAAAAATTGGGGAAACCTGCGATGGCGGTGCCCAGATGCGCTTTCATCCCGTCCGACCATGCCTGGCGCAGTGTCAAGCCATCGGATCCCGTTATGTCGAGGCGCTCAACAACATCTGTCACATGAAACCCGGTGCCCCAGATCAGAACGTCGGCCTGTGTAAGGCTTCCGTCAGATGAAATGATCTGATCGCCCTCAATTGATGCCACACCGTGCGGGAGAACCGTCACGTTTTCACGCGCCAGTGCCGGGTACCAATCGTTTGAGCTGAGGATGCGTTTGCAACCGATCCTATAGTCCGGCGTCAGCTGTTTGCACAAGCCTGGGTCGGCGATCGCGCTTTCCAACGATTTGCGCCACATCTTCATGGCAAAATTTACCATCCGTTTTTCGCCGCGGAACACGCGATGGCGATACTCGAAGACCATGTAAATCAGTTTCCGGCGTGCCCAAGGTAACACCGGGATGCTGCGGTAAAGGCGGCGTAACCACGGCGCGATTGGTCCATCCGGGCGGGGCAGGACATAGGGCGCGCTGCGTTGAAAGATTGTGACGTGTGCAGCAGTTTTCGCAATCTCTGGAACAAACTGGACAGCGGATGCGCCGGTTCCGACAACTGCGACGCGTTTTTCCTCAAGCGGCGTGTCGTGATCCCACTCGGCAGAGTGAAAGCAAGGCCCGGGAAAGCTGTCCGCACCGGGTAAATCGGGGATGCTGGGCAGATGCAGCGCCCCTATGGCCGAGACCAGAAACCGCGCCGACCAGCGCTGCCCACTTTCGGTTTCCACTTGCCAGCGCATGCCGTCCCAGCGGGCAGATTTCAGCTGCTGCCCGAAATGGCATAGCTCGCAAATCCCCTCATCAAGGCAGACCTTTTTCAGATAGGCCTGAATTTCAGCGCCGCCCGCGTAGGCCCGACTCCAGTCCGGGTTCAGATGCGTTGCCATGGAATAGAGGTGCGATGGGATATCACACGCGACACCGGGATAGGTGTTCTCGCGCCACGTCCCGCCAATCTCATTCGCTTTTTCAAGGATTGCAATATTCTTGATGCCGCGTTTTCGGGCCTCAATCGCCATCGTCAGGCCGGAAAATCCAGCGCCGACGATCAGCATATCGGTTTGATATTCCATGCGCCCGTCCCTCCCAAAACGACCGATATGGTTGGGTCAGACTATAGGCGCTGGAATGCGTGAGAACAGCCTCCCGTAGGGTCAGGCGCCGTTCTCGGTTTTTTCAGCCGCGCAGGATTTCACCATTTGGATCAAAAGGCGGCTCGGACAGAATGGTCGCCTTGTGCGGACGTCCCAATACCATCACCTCGACCTCATCCCCTGCTTTGGCATCGGTTACAAAGCCAAGCGCCAGAGACATGCCGACGGAATAACCATAAGCGCCAGAGGTCACGCGGCCGATACCCTGACCATTTTTGAAGACTGGCTCACCGCCGGTCGCGTCGGCGTTCGACGCGCTGGTGTCAGCCTCATCCAGATGCAAAAGGACAAGCTGTTCGCGGGCAGGGTTGGCTAAAACGGTCTCGGCTGCGTTCTTGTTCAGAAAGTCTTTGCTGAACTTGCACAACCGATCCAGACCTACCTCATGCGGCCAGTATTCGGGGCTGTATTCGCGGCTCCACGAGCCATATCCTTTTTCGACCCGCAACGACATCAGTGCTCGGCTTCCCACTGGGCCTGCGCCAAACTCCTGACTGACTTGAAGCAGGGCGTCATACAGGCGGGCCTGATCTTCGGTGGCACAGTGAACCTCCCACCCCAAATCACCCGTGAACGAAACCCGTAGGGCCAGTACTTCGATTCCGGCCAGTTCGATTTGGGCGGATCGCATGAAGGGGAAATCCTCGGTGGCCAGCGAGGTATTGGTCAGGCGCTGCAATAACTCGCGCGATTTTGGGCCAGCGACGTTGAACCCGCACACGGCCTCGGTCCGGCTTTTGAATGTGGTGCCATCGGGCAGGGGGACCTGTTTGAAGAACCGTTTGTGATACCGCTCGGCCAATCCGGATCCGATGATCCAAAACTCGTCATCGGCCACACGGGTTACAGTGAAGTCCCCGGCGATGCCCCCGCGTTTCGAGATCAGAGGCGTAAGACAGGACCTGCCGACCGATTTGGGCATGGTGTTGGTGAAAACAGCATTCAGCCAGTCCTCGCCTCCCGGTCCCTTGCAGACATATTTGGCAAAGTTCGAGATATCGATGATCCCCGCGCGCTCACGCAGCATCCGGCATTCCTCACCCACGGGTTCCCACCAGTTCTGACGGGTAAAGCCATTAGTGTCTTTGGTTCCTGGCGTATCCGCGAACCACAAGGGGTGCTCCCACCCTGCGTTCAGGCCAAACACTGCGCCTATTTGAGCTTGCGTGTCATAGATGGGGCGCGTGCGCGCTGGGCGGCCTGCGCTGCGTTCCTCGTTCGGGAAGTGGATCGCGAACCGGTGGGCGTACTGGTCCTGAACGCGGGCCATTGTGAACTCTTTCGTCGCCCAGTCATCGAACCGAGCCATATCCCAGGCGAACATATCGTACTGCGTTTCACCCTCGATGATCCATTGCGCCGCCATCAGGCCCATGCCGCCAGATTGTGAGAAGCCGGGGATGATACCGTTGCAACAGAAATAGCCGTCGACCTCGGGCACTGGTCCCATCAGCACGTTGCTGTCGGGCGACCAGATCATCGGCCCGTTGATAACCCGCTTGATACCGGCTTCACCCACGGCGGGCAGACGTTCGATGGCGTTCATCATATTCTCTTCGATCCGTTCCAGATCGTCGGGGAAGAGATCATGCGCGAAGTCGAGTGGCGTGCCGTCCTCGGCCCAGAATTTCATGTCCTTTTCATAGGCGCCAACCAGCAGGCCCTGACCTTCCTGCCGCAAGTAATACTCGCCGTCACGATCACTGACCGAGGGCAGCCGGGTGCCACGCGCTGCCACGTCCGCCATTGTTTCGGTCACGAAATACTGGTGCTCAGTCGGTTGTAGGGGCAGCTCAATTCCGGCAAGTTTGGCGACTTCGCGCCCCCACAGACCGGCGGCATTGACGACCCAAGGGGTGTGGATGTCGCCCTTGGGTGTTCGTATGATCCAAGTGCCATCTTCTTGCTGGTCAGTCGCCGTGACGGGGGTAAATCGATGGATCTCGGCTCCGCGTTGCCGGGCGCCCACCGCATAGGCGTTTGTGACGCCCGATGGATCCACATTGCCACCGTCTGGTTCGTACATCACGCAGCGGATGCCATCGAAGTTGACCAGCGGGTTCAGTCGCTGGGCCTCTTCGATGCTGATCTCGTAAAAGTTCATGCCATAAAGCTTGGCCTTAGCGGCTTGCAGCTTCAGTTGATGTTCGCGTTCTTCGGTTTGCGCGAGGTAAAGCGAGCCGGGCTGGAACACGCCACAGCTTTGGCCGGTTTCGGCTTCAAGTTCTTTGTACAGGTTCATCGTATAGTGCTGAATGCGGCTGACATTGGTGCTGTCGTGCAGCCCGTGGATGTTCGCCGCGGCGTGCCAAGTGGACCCGGATGTCAGTTCATCCCGTTCCAGCAGAACCACATCCGACCATCCCAGTTTGGTCAAATGATAGAGGATCGAACACCCGATCACCCCGCCGCCAATCACCACCGCCTGTGCATTCGTTTTCATGAGCCTGCCGTATCAAAGTTGGTCCCGCGGCCATGTGTCATCATCGTAATGGCATCGGCAACGGACATAAATTTCAAGTTGGGTTGAGTGAGTTTAATCTGAGGCTAAACTCAGAAATCCAGCTTATGCGCCCGATCATGTTCGACCAGCCGCTGGTTCAGCGCATCAGCTTCGGGCGCGCCGGATTCCAGCGCGAAAATGAAGGCATGTGTCAGGTAAAAACAGGCCGCGTCGATGTCCAGCGCCGTTTCGCGCTCATCCGCGGCCAGGGTGTAGTACCGGATCAGATCGGCATGATCATTTCGATCATGCGCGGCCAGCAAGAGGCGATCCAGTTCCTGTTTGTCCATGGGCGTCCCCTTCTACGGGCAACCGGTCAGCCACCCGGCGGCTGAACAATCCAAAAGGGTTACTCCGCGCGGCCGTTTTCAACTTGCGTCGCGACCCAATGGTGGAAGTTGTGCGTCGGGCCGTCCATCGCGGGCGAGAACCGACCGCCATCGAATAGCATTCCATGCCGGCCCTTTTGCATGCCTTCGACCACAAAGACATCCTCTTCGAATACCGTCTTCCACAGCTGCGCGTTCGAGGCACGCAGTCCATCATGCTGCGGAGTGTCATCAATGCTTTTGGCGTAGTACAGTTCGATATGTTCGACGGTGTTTTCCTGATCGACCGGCTCCAGCACAATGGCAAATACGTGATCGCGTTGCACACCCAACAGAACGTTTGGATAAACCGCAATATACTCTGCGCCTTCGTTCCACTTGTCGCTCAGCCCGTCAAAATCCGGGAAGGTTGCGCCGTCCTGATCTGTCAGTTGGCGGTAAACCAGGGTCCCTTGGCCCGAATACTGACCGCGCTCTTCGATGTTGTAGTGATCCTCCAGCCGCGAATAACTGTTCAGACCGGGATGCACCCATGGCAGGTGATAGCTTTCGCAATAGTTCTCGACCGCAAGCTTCCAGTTGGTCTTGACCTCAAGCTTGAATGAGGACGTTTCACCGCCGTGGAAGACGGGTTTCTCAAATTCCTTCCAACGTTCCAGCAGGGGGCCGTGTACCTCTTCGAATTCCGGTGCTGTGCCGTCAACATTCACAAAGATCACGTCGCGCCAAACGTAGGACCGCACGCGGATCAGACCCAGGTCTTCGCGATTGACGTCTTCGTGCTTGTTCTGGCCGGGACCACCCACATGCGGGGTTGCGCGCAGCTCGCCTTTCAGGCTGTAGCACCAGCTGTGATAGGGGCAGCGGATTGCGCCGCCGATTTTGCGCGGCGTGTCTACCAGAATCATCCCGCGGTGGCGGCAGGTGTTTTGGAAAACGCCAACCTCGCCGTCCTTGTCCCGGACAATCAGCAGCGGCATGCCCAGAAAATCGACTGGTTTTGCATCGCCTTCTTCCGGAACATCCTTGCCGAAGCCGATCCCGGACCAGTTGGCATACAGCACAGAACGCTTTTCTTCGTCAAAAACGGCCGGATCGATGTAATGTTCGTTCGGCAGGCCATTTGCGACGTTTACATCGGCCAGAACGGAAGACAGCGCGCTATGCTTGTTCATCGGGCTCTCCTGAGGTTTTGCTGGATGCTATTAATCCCTATTGGCGGATTGCACCTGTTAGTCTCAATATCAGAAAAGCTCATCAGAGAGTGATTTCACCTAAACCGAACCTTCCTGAACCTCTTGAACGATCCAGTTCTTCAGGGCGCGGGCACTGTCTGAGAGTTCTTCATCCGGTCGCCCGACCAGGTAAAACTGGTTCGGAGCGGGCACTTGATGCGTGCCGATAGGAACCAGTTTGCCTGATTGCAGCATGGGTTGGATCAGCCGCTGCCAACCCAGCGCCAGCCCGGCACCCTTGCGCGCAAGCTGCAGCGCGACTGAATAGCTGTTGACGCGGGATTCAATGGGCACTGCGCCATTAAATCCCAACTGCTGGAACCATTCGGGCCAGGTGGTCCAGGTGCGGTCTTCTGACTCCAGATGGATCAGCCGTTCAGAAGTCAGATCCTCAAGACCGGCATCCGCAAGCCTTTCTGCCATTTCTGGGCTTCCGACCGGGACTAGCTGGTCGCGAAACAGGGGAGTGTGTGACAGGTTGGGATCGCTGTCCCGCCCATAGCGAATGAAAAAGTCGACGTCAGGCCGATCGCGAAAGGGGCGATCCTGTGACAGTTGATCAACATTAACCTCGGGCATGTCCCGCCAGAACCGAATGACAGCCGGAGACAACCACAACGCGGCAACCGCGGTTGTCGATCCTACGGTCACCTTTCCCGCCGTGGACCGGTCGCGGATCATGCTCAGCGTTTTTGAGATGCGCCCGAAGGATGTGGACAGCGCGTCATAAAGCGCCTTGCCATCCTCGGTCAGATCAACGCCGCGATGCTTGCGTTGAAAGAGAGGTGTGTCCAGATCGCCTTCTAGCGCCTTGATCTGGTGGCTGACCGCGCCGGGTGTGACAGACAGTTCAACGGCGGCGTTCTTAAAGCTCAGGTGGCGGGCGGCGGCCTCAAAAGCTGACAAGGTTGTCAGCGGCGGCAGGTTGTAGTGGCGTCTGGACATGGAAGCTGGTGAATCGTATTTCGGGTTAGTTTAATTTTTATCAACTCAGTTTTAGTTTTTTTGAAGGTGAAAGCTATAGCGCTTTTGATGATTTGATGTTTTTCTGGCTCAAGTTAAAGGCGGATGTCGCATTTTTCGTCAATGCGTCGGTTCTGGCCGAATTTTGAACGGAGCGCCACTATAGTCAGTTCTACCAACAAACGTTGTGTTTTTCGGGCTTTTCGAGAGAATTTTCCGGGCGTCGCAAGACGGTACTGCGACACAATGATGTCCCGAACTGACAAACGGGAAAGGTCGAAAGGGGACGTGAAGGAGGCGCGAACCCATTCCCAGTTGGTAAGACCGAGTATCGCCTGATTGCACGGTGTGTTGAATTCAATGCAACTCAGAAGGCGTAAGACCATGCGGCGGTGCCGCATTTCTGAAACACAGAAACGAAACAAGAAAGAGCCGATACGTCTGCTGCAGCACCTTCCCCATCGTTCGAGGCGATTGGGCGAATAGCGAGAAGTGCAGAGACAGTATCGCAATTGATACAGCACCACGGAGGAGCAACATGTCGATACCCGAACCCTTTACGGATCTAGAAATAGAAACGGCCGATGCCGGATTCTATGAAAATTACAGCGTCCCAATCGCCCTAATCAGTAAGGGCATCATGGTTGCCCTTGTACTGTGGGCACTTGTCTTCCCGGCCAATGCCAACAGCACACTTGGCAGCTGGAACGGAAAGTTGCTGGAAATCTTCAACAGCTTCTACGTGGTCATTGTCGGCCTGTTTGTCATCTTCCTCGTCATTGTTGCCATCCTTCCAACGACCGGAAAGCGGGTTATGGGAACAGCGGGCGAAAAACCCGAGTTTTCGAACTTCTCCTGGTTCTCGATGATGTTCGGAGCGGGTCTGGGTGTCGGCCTGATGGTTTTTGCCACCGCTGAACCGTTGGGCCTGTGGGGATCGAACCCCGAAGTCGTGGCCGGTGCAGTTGCAGGCAATGATCCAGAGTCCGTTCAATCCGCGTATCGGTATACTTTCCTGCATTATGGCTTTCATGCCTGGGCAATTTACGTGGTGACCGGCCTGTCGCTGGCCTACTACGCCTATACTCGTGACATGCCTCTGACCATTCGCGCGGCTCTTACCCCGCTTTTCGGTCGTCTGATGAACGGTTTTCTCGGCCACGTCGTTGACGTTCTGGGCGTTGTTGCAACGATCCTGGGTGTGTCCGTTACGATCGGGTTTGGTGTCAGCCAGTTCATCGACGGTCTGTATGCAATCACCGGTATGGAATGGATCATGGATTTTGGTGGTGAAGTACCTACGCCAAGCAAAGTTGGTCTGATCGCGGGTCTGGTTGTCATCATGGGTCTGTCGATTATTTCGGCGGTCTCGGGTGTTGGTCGCGGTGTTAAATACCTGTCGAACCTGAACCTTGTTCTGTCGATCATCCTGCTGGGCACCTTTGTGATCTTCGGCTCGTTCGTATTCGCTATGACGACCTATGGCACAGCACTGTTTGACTACCTGCTGCACTTCCTCTCGCTGAGCTTTGGTGCATACGGTCCGTTGTCGACCGAAGCGTTTGCAGCGGCTCTGCCTGCAGAAGCGCAGGCGCATGCGGCTGATCTGGTAGGTGGCGCAACCAACGCATGGGGCAGCTTTGACGGCTTTAAGAGCGGTCTTGAAGGTGCTGCGGCTGAGTTGAGTGACGACACGCTGGCGGCTGTTTACGCCGCAGGCGAGCAAGGCCGTCAGTTTGGCTGGCAGTCGGGCTGGACCACCTTCTATTGGGCTTGGTGGATTGCGTTCTCGCCGTTTGTGGGCCTGTTCCTAGCGCGCATCTCTAAGGGTCGGTCTGTACGTGAGTTCATTCTGGGCTGCGTACTGGCGCCGGCGCTGGTTTGCTTTGCCTGGATGACTGTTCTGGGTGGTACTGCGATTGATCTGGAATTGGCTGGTGCAGCTGAAGGCGCGATCATCGGTGCGTCGAACACCAACAAGCTGTTCGTGACGCTGTCTTACATGATCGACGGTGGGCTTCTGTCCATGCTGAACGTCATGTGCGTGATCCTGATCATGACCTTCCTGGTGACCTCCGCGGACTCGGGCATTCTGGTTATGAATACCATCATGTCCGGTGGCAGCCAGGAAACCGGCGTCAAGCACCGTATCATCTGGGGTGTTATCCTGACCGCCGTGATCGGTGCGCTGATCTTGGCCGCTGGTGAAAACAACCCGATGGACGCGTTGCGCAATGCGATGATCATCGGTGCTCTGCCCTTTACGGTTGTTATGGGGCTGATGATGGTTTCGCTGACCAAGGCGCTCTATCGTGATGGTCGGCGCGACAAGCATGCTGATGCAAGCACGCAGGCGGCTGAATAAGCGCAGGTCTTAATGCCAAAACAGACGCCGCCCCAGTTGGGGCGGCGTTTTTCGTTCCGGGTTCCCGTGTCGTTTCCTGCAAACAGATATCGCAATCAGTGAGGTGCGCCGGTGCCGAATCCGTCAGTCTGATCAGCAAGATTGGAGGATTGCCCCGTGAACATTCGTACCGCGACACGCTCGGGCGGACGCTCTGCCCGTCGCGCCCTGCGCACTGCCCCGAACTTTGAAATGCTGCCCGGCCTGACCAGAGGTATCCCCTTGTGTGAGGTAATGGATGGTGCTCAGGTCGAACGCATCGACACTGCTTCGATGGATATTCTGGAAAATGTCGGCGTTCAGTTTCGCGACCCGATTGCGCTGAAAGACTGGAAAAAAGCCGGAGCCAAGGTCGAAGGGGAGCTGGTTTACCTCGACCGTGGTTTGGTGCGTGAGTTGATTGCCACCATACCCAGCGATTTCACATATCACGCGCGGGACCCGAAAAAGAATGTGCGGCTGGGCGGTAAACACTCGATCTTTGTGCCTATGACCGGCGCTCCATTCCTGCGCGATCTGGACGACGTGCGCCGAAATCCGTTGCTGGAAGATCTGGCGATGTTCCACAAACTCAGCCACATGATGCCCGCGCTGCATTCCTCGGCGCATCACATCGTGGAACCTTATGACCATCCGATCAGTCAACGCCACCTGCGCATCACCTATTCGTCGATGAAACACTCGGACAAAACGTTCATGGGCATGACCACCTCACCCAAGAACGCCGAAGATGTGATGGATATGTGCGCGATCCTGTTTGGCGAGGAATTCCTTGAAGATCACCCGGTGACCACCGGTAACTGCAATGGCAACTCGCCGTTGGTGTGGGACGAAACCATGCTGGGTGCATTGCGGGCCTTTTGTCGTCGCAATCAACCAGTGCTCTGCTCACCCTTCGTTCTGGGGGGGGCCAACACGCCCGCATCTGTTCCGGCCACGGTGGCCCAGTTGAATGCCGAGGCGCTGAGCGCACTGGCCTACACGCAGGTCATCCGCAAAGGGGCTCCGGCGATCTATGGCCACTACCTGTCGACCGTGTCGATGAAATCCGGTGCTCCGATGGCGGGTACACCCGAGATCAGCCTGATGAATTTCATGATTGGCCAGATGGCACGGCATTATGACGTCCCTTGGCGTACTTCGAACACGTTGGGTGGGGCCAAAACCTTTGATGCTCAGGCCGGATATGAATCTGCCACCACCTTGCAGGCAGTCATGCATGCGGGTGCCAACTACATCTGGCACTCGGCCGGATGGAATGAGGCCGGGATGCACTGTTCCGTGGCCAAGTTTATCGTCGACGCCGAACAATGTGCGATGGCGTACCGCATGGCCGAGGGGCCAAAGTGGCACGATTTCGATCAAGCCCTCGCAGCGGTTCCGGATGTTGGGCCCGGTGGTCATTATCTTGGTCACCCCCATACACAGGACAATTTCCAGAGTGCGTTCTTCATGCCCGAGCTGTTCGACAACAACTCGATCGAACAATGGCAGGCAGAAGGCAGCATTGAAATCACCGCGCGCGCCCTGAACCGCGCACGCGCGTTGCTGGCCGAGTATGAAGAACCCAAACTGGATGAGGCGAAAAACGAGGCCTTGCTGGACTACATCGCCCGACGTGAGCGTGAAATCCCGGCCGCTGATGAGCTGAACCAAAGTTACTGAAGTTACTCCCCCGCATTCCACCCGCCCGGCCAGTTGGGCGGGTTTGTCCCTTCAATAGCAGTACGGAACACAAGTCGTGAAAATCGCTGAAATTCACATCTATAGCCACGATCTGCCTGTCAAAAACGGCCCGTACACAATGGCCAATGCCGAGGTCTGGGCACTGGACACCACATTGGTCAAAATGGTGGCCGACAACGGGTTGGTCGGATGGGGCGAGACTTGCCCGGTTGGCCCCACTTACGCCGAGGCCCACGCCGCTGGCGCTCGGGCTGCGTTGGCTCAGATGGCCGAAGGACTATTGGGTGCTGAGATCTCTCCGCTAGGACTGCACCGACGAATGGGCGGCCTTTTGAACGGACACAACTATGCCAAGGCGGCTATCGACATCGCGGCACATGATCTGCTGGGCAAGCAGTTTGGGATCAGCGTGTCGGAACTTCTTGGCGGTGCCGAAGTGAACAAGGTTCCGTCATATTATGCGACGGGGGTTGGGGCGCCCGACGATATAGCCGTTCTGGCCAGGGAAAAATTGGCCGAAGGTTACCTGCGCCTGCAAATCAAAGTTGGTGGCCGGCCGGTTGAAATCGATATCGAAACCATCCGCAAAGTGTGGGAGGCAATCGGCGGGTCAGGCATGCGGCTGGCCGTGGACGGAAACCGCGGCTGGACAACCCGTGATGCGTTGCGTGTCAGCCGCGAATGCCCGGACATTCCGTTTGTCATGGAACAACCCTGCGATACGATCGAAGATCTGCAAAAGATACGGTCACAAGTGAGCCACCCGATCTACATGGACGAAAATGCCACCAATCTGAACACGGTTATCACTGCGGCGGGCATTGGTCTGGTGGATGGGTTCGGTATGAAGGTCACGCGGATCGGTGGCCTACAGCCCATGCGCGCGTTCCGAGACCACTGCGAGGCGCGGAATCTGCCCCATACCTGCGACGACAGTTGGGGAGGGGACATTATTGCCGCAGCATGCACACATATCGGCGCGACTGTTCGACCCGATCTGCTGGAAGGCGTTTGGCTGGCTGCGCCATACATCGAAGGCAATTACGATGCCCAGAATGGAATTCGCATTGAAGGCGGGCATATCCAAGTTCCAACCGGGCCGGGGTTGGGCGTCGTTCCCGACGAAACCCGCTTTGGCGGGCCGGTCGCATCTTTCTGACGGAGCATATCATGGAGTTTGCGGGAAAATCAGCTTTGGTCACGGGCGCTGCAGGGGGGATCGGAACCACTCTGGTGCGCCGCCTAAGTGCCGCCGGCGCGCAGGTTGCCGTTGCTGACCGCCTGACTGACGGGATCGAGGCCGAGGCCCATCTGCCTGGTGATCTGCTGGACCCGACCTATGCCGATGCACTTCCGCAAAGGGCAGCAGATGCGCTGGGCGGGTTGGACATTGTTGTTAACAACGCAGGTGTCATTACGCGGGGTGCCGTCACTGAAACCTCGGATCAGGATTGGTCTCTGTCTCTGGGCGTGAACGTCGAAGCCCCCTTTCGCATTTGCCGCGCTGCGATCCCGATTATGGCTGCCAACGGAGGCGGTGCGATCGTAAACACCGCATCCTGCTGGGGCCTGCGCCCCGGTCCAAACCACGCTGTCTATTGCATGACCAAGGCCGCGATTGCCTCTCTGACTCAATGCATGGGGATGGACCACGCCCATCAGGGCATCCGCATCAACGCGGTTTGCCCGAACGAGGTGAACACGCCTATGTTGCGATCCGGTTTTGCCAAGCGTGGCTTCGACCCGGACACAGCTGTCGCCAAGCTGGGGCAGACTGTTCCCTTGGGGCGAATTGCTGAACCCGAAGACATTGCTGATGTAATCCTGTTTCTGGCCTCGGATGCGTCGCGCTATATCTGCGGCGCGGTGCTTGAGGTGAACGGAGGCAAGCCAGTATCATGACCCGATTTGAAGGCAAAACCGTCCTTGTCACCGGCGGACGCAGCGGGATCGGTCGGGCTATTGCTGAGCGATTGTGTCAGGACGGGGCGCAGGTGTTTACCGCGCAGCGCGGGCAAGATCCCAGGTTCGAAGGGATCGAGGCAGATTTTGGTGATCCGAGCAGCCCGCAATCTGTGGTAAATCAGGTCGTTGAGCGGGCAGGGCGTCTGGATATCCTCGTCAACAACGCGGGCATGATGCAGGAAGTCCTTGTCGAAGACATGAGCCTGGAGGATTGGCAGCGCAACCTGACAGTCAACCTGACGGCTCCTTTTCTGCTGATCAAGGCGGCGCTGCCCCATCTGCGGCAGACGCAAGGGAACATCGTCAATATCGGCTCAATCGAAGGATTGGGCTGTAATCCTGGCCATGCGGCCTATTGTGCGACCAAAGCCGGGTTGCACGGATTGACCCGTGCCGTCGCCGTGGATCACGGGGCGGAGGGGGTCCGGTGCAACGCGGTGGCGCCCGGCTGGATCGACACTGAACTGAACATGGGTTTCATCGACGCTCAGCCGGATCCGGATGCATTTCGCAGGGACATTGGCCGCATTCATCCCGTCGCCCGGACTGGCCGACCAGAGGAGGTCGCGGCAGTGGTAGCGTTTCTTGCGTCCGAGGACGCAAGCTTTGTCACCGGTCAGATTTACACGGTGGATGGGGGTCGCATGACCAAGCTCAGCCTGCCCTGACAGGTCATTCCTTTCCTGAACGCCACTCTTTCCAAATCAGATAGCTATTTGCACCCAATGATGCGAACGGCTCTGGCGGCAGGCGCGACGGCATCGGTTGGGTCAGGAAATGATCCGCGATGTCCGATCCGCCCTGCGTGAACAATTCCGCCACTGCCATGCCCTGCAATGTCCCTCGGGAAATTCCCAAGCCGTTCTGACAACAGGCCGAGAAGACGCCCTCATCCAACTCTCCGAATGCTGCTGATCCGTTTCGGCTAAGGCAAAGCATTCCGGCCCAACGATGCTCCATTTGCACCTGGGGTAGATGCGGGAACCGTTCGCGATATTTGCGGTCGTGCACCCAGCCTGCATTGCGCAGGCGCATTGGGCTGGTCTCGATTGTCGGATGAAAAGTTGAACAGGACCGGATCAAAATCCGGTCGCCATAGCTGCCTGAGACCCGCCGGACCGAGGTGCCCATCGGATCGGCCGGAGTGACCGACCAGCGGGATTGACCGCCCAATGTCGTGATCTGTTCAGGCGTCAAACGCTCGGTGATCGACGCGTAAAGGCAGATGTGCATCAGTCGGCGTTCGTAAAAGCCAAAGCTTTCCAAATGGCCGTTATTGGCCAGAATTATGCGGCCCGTCGAAACCTGCGCTTCAGGTGTTTTCACAAGCCATCCCACGCCTTGTTTTTCAAAGCCGGTAACGGGAGAGTTTTCGAACAGATCAATATGTGGCGATAGGTGAGAGGACAGAGCGCGAATGTAGCCGGCGGGCTGGATCATCACTGTGCCGGGTGCGTAGAGGCCCGAGCTGTAGTGCGGGCTGCCCGTGATCTCTTGCATCTGTTGGCGGTCAAAAAGCGTGCTAGGCTCTCCCAACCGGTCCAGATGTGCGGCGAATTCGCGGTTGTGCCTGTCCCCGGCTCGTGTGGCGGCTGCGTTGAACTTACCGCAGGGGTCGAACATTTCCTGCGGCAGCTCGCATTCTTCAGCCACGTTCGTTGCAAATCTTATTGCGCGGCGGTTTAGGGCTATGGTTGCGCGGTCCGCTTCCAGCCCGCCTCCGGCGTAATTGTCCGAGGCCAGATCATGGGGCAGATCGATCATGAAGCCCGAATTGCGGCCAGCGGAACCTTCGGCAAAGCGACCAGCCTCTAGCAGAACAACCTTGAGCGCTGGGTCAAGCTGGCGCAGCCTGCGCGCGGCGCTCAGCCCGGCAAACCCGCCACCGACAATTGTGACGTCGGCTGAGGTGTTCTGTTCAAGTCGAGGTCGCGATGTTTGGGGCGGCAGGATGGCGTTCCACCCCGCCGGCCCGGTCTGTCGTGGCAGCCGTTTTGCAGTATAGGCCGTCAATCGATCGCCTCGTCCGCGTCATCGGCCAAATCAATCCAGATGGTTTTCAACTGGGTGTACTGGTCGTGGGCGTGGACCGAGTTGTCGCGGCCACCAAAACCGGATTGTTTGTAGCCGCCAAAGGGGGTGGTGATGTCACCCTCGCCAAAGCTGTTTACTATCACGGTTCCGGCGCGGATCGCCCGCGCGCCGCGGATGGCTCGCTTGGCGTTAGCCGTAAAGATCGAAGCACACAGGCCATAGTCGGTGTCATTGGCAATCTTGATGGCCTCGTCAAAGCCAGACACTTCGATCACCGACAGAACGGGACCAAAGATCTCTTCGCGCGCAAGAGTGCTGTGATTGCTGGGCACTTCGACCACGGTCGCTTCGACAAAACCCTTGTTGGCATTGCCACCAATCACCACGTTTTCGGCTTGTTCTAAGTAGCCGCAGACCTTGTTGTAGTGGCCTTCGCTGACCAACGCACCCATTCGGGTTTCCGGGTCCAGCGGATCACCGATGTTCCACTGCTTCGCGTGATGGGCGATCCGCTCCAGCAACTCGGCCTTTACGTCCTTGTGCACGATCAGACGGGACGAGGCGGAACAATTCTCACCCATATTCCAGAACGCGCCATTCACGACATGGGCCGCCACGCGGTCAAGGTTCTCGGCGTCATCCATCACGATGGCCGGGTTCTTGCCGCCCATCTCCAACACAACCTCTTTGGCGTTGCTTTCCGCCGAATAAGTCAGGAACCGTTTGCCAGTGACGGTCGAGCCGGTGAAAGAGACCATGTCGATATCCATGTGTCGACCAATCGGCTCACCGACATCAGCGCCGCCACCGGGCACGATGTTCAAAACGCCGCGCGGCAGGCCCGCGTCCATCGCCAGTTCCGCGAGGCGCAGGGCGGTCAGCGTGGTTTCGGTCGCCGGTTTCACCACGACGGAACAGCCCGCCGCCAGCGCTGGCCCGATCTTCCACGCCAGCATCAGCAGCGGGAAGTTCCACGGCAGCACCAACCCCACAACTCCGATGGGTTCGCGCACCACCATGGCGATGTGGTCGTCGCTGGTGGGCGAGACCTGATCATAGATTTTGTCGATCGCCTCGGCATGCCATTTCAGGCAGTGGATCGTTTCGGGGATATCCAGGTTTTCGCAGTCATAGATGGTCTTGCCGCTGTCGATACTCTCCATCACTGCCAATTCACGGGCATTGCGGTTCATCAACTTGGCCAGTCGGATCAGTATGTCCTTGCGATCCGAGGGGTGCATCCTGGACCAGCGTCCATCGTCAAACGCCTCACGCGCTTTTTCGACGGCAAAATCCACATCCGCCGCGTCGCAAGCGGCAATATCGGCCAGTTTCTCGCCTGTAGCGGGGTTCACCGTCTCAAAAGTCTTGCCAGAGACAGCCGGGCGGAAAGCGCCGTCGATGAAGGCCCCGGTGGGCAAGGTCAGGCCCGCAGCGATGGATTTGTATTCGTCCTGTGTCAGCAATTCCATGCCTTAGCCCTCCGCCACGATATCTGCGATTGTTTTCTTCAGCACGCGCGTCACCTGTTCCAAAGCGCGTTTGTCATCCTTGTTCAGCCCCTTAAGCGGGGGCCGCATCGCGCCTGCGTTGATCCCGTTCATGGTGACGCCATGCTTGATGGTCTGGATGAACTTGCCGCCCTGTTCCAGCACCCGCATCAACGGCATCATGGCGGACATGATGCGGCGGCCCTTTGCGAAGTTCCCTTCGACAACGCAGGCTTGATATAGTGCTACATGTTCGGCTGGCAGGAAGTTCGACCCACCGCAGACCCAGAACGGTGCGCCCCAGGCGAAGAATTCCAGCGCCTGATCATCCATGCCGCAGCCAAGCTGGATATGCGGGTAATCCCGCGCCAACAAATGCACCCGGTTGATATCCCCTGAGCTTTCCTTGATGCCGCAGAAGTTTCGGCTGCGCCCCACGCGGTCAAGGAATTCTTCCCCCATCATTGTACCGGTGCGGTGCGGGTAGTTGTACAACATCACCGGCAAGTCAGCGGCCTTGTCGATAGCCAGCGCGTTCAGGGCGTTTTCCCGATCGGTCGGCACAGAATAGGGTGGGCTTGCCAGCAGGATTGCGTCTGCGCCAATCTCTCGCGCGCCCGAGGCCAGCGCGATGGAATCCGGCGTCAGCATCGCGCCGGTTCCGACAACCAGAGGCAACCGGCCTTTCAACTGTTTATGCGTGAACGACGCCAGTTCCAGCCGTTCTTCGACGGTCTGGGCATAGTTCTCACCCGTTGACCCGCCCGAGATCAGCCCGTGCACACCATTGTCGATCAGGTATTCGATCACGTGGGACAGGGCATCCCAGTTCACGCGGCCATCTTGGTTATAGGGCGTGACCACCGGGGTATAGATCCCCTCAAATCTGAAAATCGGGTTCATTCCGTCCTCATGCAGGTTTCGAAAGGGGCGGGATACCCATCGGGATATCCAGCGCAGCAGGCATCACGAACAGTTCGATTTGGTCGCGTGACAGGTTCCAGTGATCCTCGGCCAGCTGCGCAGCAGCCGCCTCATCGCCCGCCTCGATGGCGGCGATGATGGCGTCATGCTGGCGACTTGCCTCCGACAGGTTCTCGGTCTTGTGCGCGGATTGGGGTCTATAGAAGGTCATCCCGATCCGGGCATGGTCGATCAGCAACCGGTTGAATGATGGCCGCAAGTAGACATTGCCTGACATCTCTCCGGTCACATCATGAAAGCGGTTATTGGCCAATGCCCGATCTTCGGCGGATCCGGACTGCAACGCAGCCTTGAACGCCTGTTGCGCGTCTTTCAGGTCGTTGATCTGAGTTCGTGTGGCGTTCTGCGCGGCGAGTCGCAAAACCGCGCCATAGACCATGGGTGCAGCCAGAAAGAAGTCACGCAGGGTGGTATAAGACATCTCAGACACCCGCGCACTGCGGTTGGTGCGCAAGTCCAGATAGCCTTCGCCCGCCAGTTGCCGGAACACTTCGCGCAACGGTGTCCGGGACAAGCCGAAAGCGTCGGACAGATGCGCTTCGTCCAAATCTGTGCCTGGTTGCAGGCGCAGCGTCAGGATCGACACCTTCAGGTGCTCCATCAACTCTGCCTTACGGGATTTGGCGTCGTCTTGCATCCGTTCCTCCAACAGTCGCTGCGCGAATCGTGTCGGCTAATTCGTTCATTCTCTGTATTCTAAAAAAATACAAGTTGTATACAGAAAAGAATCGTGCAGCATAGGCCGTCGACCACGTCAAACTGAATCGGACGTTTATGCGCCAACCCCGTCACATCACTTTCATCCTGATCGAGGAATTCTCGCATCTCGCCTTTTCCTGCGCGGTCGAGCCGCTGCGCATTGCCAACCTCGTCAGTGGTGAAAATCTGTATGAGTGGTCTTTTGTGTCTGAACACAGCAAGCAGGCCGTCTGTTCCAACGGGTCGGTGACATTGGTTCATGGTGGACTGGATGCGCTGCCAAAAACAAACCAGCTGTTCGTGCTGTCGGGTATTCATATGCGCAACCATGTCTCGCGCCCTCTGCTTGCAACGCTGCGGCGCGAACGGGCACGGGGAACCGCCATCGGCGCCTTGTGTTCGGGCGCGTGGTTGCTTGCCGAGGCAGGGTTTCTGGACGGGATGCAGGCCGCCATTCACTGGGAGTACCACGATGCCTTTATGGAAGCCTTTCCCGAGGTGAACTTGGTGCGCAGCGTCTTTGTCGCCGATGAAAAGCATATCACTGCCTCGGGCGGTACGGCGACCGCCGACCTTATGTTGCACCTGATTGAACGGGACCACGGCCAAGAGTTGTCCATCGCGGTTGCTGACCAGATGGTCTACAACGCCGTGCGCAATGCTACGGCTAAACAGCGTGTGTCTCTTCAATCGCGCAACGGGATGCGTAACGCGCATCTCGCCAAGGCTATTCATATCATGCAGGACTGCATTGAGGCACCGGTTTCACCATCTGATATTGCCGGGGATCTGGGGATTTCAACGCGCCAGTTGGAACGGTTGTTCGGCAAATACCTCAACACGTCGCCCAAGAAGTACTTTATGGAGCTTCGGCTGGAGCGCGCGCAGAAGCTGCTATTGCAGACCGAAGCATCCGTGACCGAAGTGGCTATGGCCTGCGGGTTCGAAAATCCGGGACATTTTTCGCGCGTTTACCGGTCGAGTTTTGGTGTGACGCCACATGCCCAAAAGAACAAGATAGACTAAGTGATAAGGACGGGGGGAGCGTCTCTGTCCTAAGGCGAGCCTGGCTGAACAGGCGCTCACCCCCTGATCCTGCTTCGTACCCCCTCGTTAAAACTTTACTGGTAAACTGGTCAGCAGGATTGAGTATTCATACATATCGAAGTGGGCATAACTATTACAAGATCGTGTCAGATATGTGTGCTTTTTGTTTAAAACATTAACGTTTGCGGTGTTCACCAGTTGACCAAATGGCTCAAAACAGGCCAACTTATAGGGTGAAATGTATAGACAGACTCTGAAGTTGGCCAAAAAAGACGACAAATCGGGAAATTCTGACCGCAATTCCCATGCGGGCGATGCCGTCAGATTTTATATCTTCATCACAATTTGACGGTGGAGGATATCAATGCACTTGGAAATCGGTAAATCTGACTCCCGCTTCGCCAACGGCGCGGTTTCTCGTGCCAGTCGCGAGCGTCAGATTTGCGATGCGGCCAAATTGGCCGAAGCTGCCTTTTCCGAACTGACCGCTGTTGCGGACCGCGCGCCAGATATGGCGGCGTCCAACGGTCAGGTTTTTCAGGTGTTCCGTTGGTATTTCTTGTCGGCTTATTGCACGCGACTGCTGACCAACGCCGCCCATCGGCTAGAGCGTCAAACTTTACAGGTCTCGATGGACGTGTTCAGCGCCGTTAGAATGGTCCTGCCGGACACAGAGGTTGAAGCATCCATGGCCCTGGCTCAGGGTGAAGTGACAACACCGGCCGCGGCGCGCTTGAACAAGATCGGATGCCGTGGACATTCTGCGGGCTGGATCGCCGCAAAGCTGAATCAGCAAGGTCGGGACATCCCATCAGAGATCAAGAGCTCGCTTGCGGGCGCATTGTCAGCGTCGGAACGGCGCATTTGACGCGACCGGGGATCCCAGCGCGCGCTGGGTAATTTCGACAAAAAAATTCAACGCACTGTCGGTTTCTCAATGGGAGAGTGGATCGACAAATTCAAGTTTTTCCCGGCAAGTGGGGCTTGCATACGCCAAGTCTCACTCCCGTTTGAGGAAGGTTGCATTCATACTCCGCGAACAAGGCGTTGAGCTGAATGGTTCAAAGTAAACTCAATGCGTCACGCGCAATTCGAACCGCGCTACCGGGGCTTGATGCGCCCATGGCACATGCAAGCGGGTACTGGACTGCCATGCTCATAACCGAGCAGCGTGTGCATTATTCAATGGAGATTATATGGTGCTGCTGGAGAGAATTGAACTCTCGACCTCTCCCTTACCAAGGGAGTGCTCTACCTCTGAGCTACAGCAGCGCTGTGGGCGGGTGATTAGACTCAAACGAAACGCGGCGCAAGGGTGTCTGGACGGTTTTTTTCGTCTCCTGTAGAGAAAGACAATGGCAGATAAAAATTCACCTAAAAAAGACGGTAAATCCGGGGACGCGCGCGAAGAACGGCTTAAGGCCGCGCTTAAGGCGAATATGGCGCGGCGCAAGGCGCAGGCCAAGGCGCGGGCGGCATCCGAGGACAAGACCGGCAAGGACGAGGGATAAGAGCAGATGGATTCGATTTTGGTAACGGGCAACGGGCCGCTGAACGGTCAGATACCGATTGCGGGGGCCAAGAACGCATGCCTGACGCTGATGCCCGCAACGTTGCTCAGCGAAGAACCGCTGACGCTGACCAATGCACCGCGACTGAGTGACATCAAAACAATGACTGCGCTGTTGCAATCGCTCGGGGCCGAGGTGTCCTCGTTGCAGGATGGTCAGGTGCTGGCGATGTCCAGCCATGATCTGACCAGTCAGACAGCGGATTATGAGATCGTGCGCAAGATGCGGGCGTCCAATCTGGTGCTGGGTCCTTTGCTGGCGCGTTTTGGAAAGGCCGTTGTGTCGTTGCCGGGGGGGTGTGCCATCGGAGCGCGGCCGATGGACCTGCATGTCGAAGGTCTTGAGGCGCTGGGCGCCGAGATCGAGCTTAAAGACGGTTACTTGCACGCCAAAGCCCCGGGTGGGCTGAAAGGCGCAGTGCATGAGATGCGCTTTGCCTCGGTGGGCGCAACTGAGAACATCGTTATGGCCGCCACGCTGGCCAAAGGCACGACCGTTCTGAAGAACGCCGCGCGTGAGCCTGAGATTGTTGACCTGGTTGAGTGCCTACGCAAGATGGGTGCGCAAATTTCGGGTGAGGGGACCTCGACCATCGAGATTCAGGGCGTTGATCGCCTGCATGGTGCAACGCATCAGGTGGTGACCGACCGGATCGAACTGGGCACATATATGCTGGCCCCGGCCATGTGCGGCGGTGAAGTTGAGTTGTTGGGTGGTCGGATGGCTTTGGTCGAATCTTTTGCGGCCAAGCTGGATGCGGCAGGAGTGCATGTCGAAGAAACCCCAAATGGCCTGAAGGTTGCCCGTAAGAACGGCCGTGTTAACGCTGTGGACGTTGTGACCGAGCCGTTTCCCGGCTTCCCGACGGATTTGCAGGCGCAGATGATGGCGCTGATGTGCACGGCCGAAGGTACCTCGGTTCTAGAAGAACGTATCTTTGAGAACCGCTTCATGCACGCCCCGGAATTGGTGCGCATGGGCGCGAATATTGAAGTGCACGGTGGTACGGCGACCGTGACCGGGGTTGAACGTCTGAAGGGAGCGCCCGTGATGGCGACGGATTTGCGGGCCTCAGTCTCGTTAATTCTGGCCGGAATGGCGGCTGAAGGGGAAACGACCGTCAGTCGGGTCTATCATCTGGACCGCGGATATGAACATGTGGTGCGTAAGCTGGAAGGCGTGGGCGCAAAGATTGAACGGATCAAAGGCCAATGACAGATGCAAGTTTCGAAGACGGACGTGAGGCACCACTGAATCTGGGGGCCGAGGATGCTGATGACCTTCAGGTGATCTCGACCTTGGCACAGGATGCGATTTTCCCAATCACCGAGATGACATGGCGGCCCTCTGAGCGTCGCTTTGGCCTGTTGCTGAACCGGTTCCGCTGGGAAGACAAGGATGCCGCCGCCCGCCGCGACCGCCCGTTTGAACGGGTACAGTCGGTTCTGGTTTTCGATTCAGTGCTGTCTGTGGCGAGCCAGGGGGTCGAACGCGGCGACAAGGAAATGGTGATGTCCTTGCTGTCGATTGATTTCGAAGCGGGCGAAGATGGTGCCGGGCAGATCATGCTAACACTGGCCGGAGATGGTACGATCCGCTTGTCGGTCGAGGCGCTGGATGTCACCCTCAAGGACGTGACCCGGCCGTATCAGGCCCCATCCGGTCAGGCACCGCACCATCCGGAATAAGCGCGGCATAGCGCAGGCATTCACCGGCCCCCCCCAGGGTCTGGTGCTGCGCCGTGCGACCGTTTTCGACGTGTTCGATCTGAGCCGTGTTCTGGTCCGGTCAATTACCGAGCTTTGCACGGCGGACCATCAGGATGATCCTGAGGTGATCGCACAATGGACCGCAAACAAGGATCCGGCGACGATCAGGGGCTGGATCAGGAACGGCGCACAAATCTGGCTTGCCGAGAATAACGGGCAGCCTGCGGCAGCCGGTGGGCTGACCGAAGCCGGAGAAATCACGCTTTTGTATATCGATCCAGATCACATTGGTTGGGGTATTGGCGGCGCTTTGTTGAAGGCACTTGAGCAGGAACTTATCGCCTTTGGCTGTACCGAGGGACAGCTTGAAGCCACCCAAACGGCACAGGGTTTCTATGCGCGGCACGGCTGGGAAACCACCGGAGGATGCAGTCAGCGCAATGACGTGTCCTGTTTGAGTATGCGCAAATCGCTGCACCTACAGGACTGAGGGTTGAGGCCGGCCCATCTGGGCGGTATGTCCCGATCAAACGCTCCGGAGTGCCAGAACATGCCTGTTTTCCTCGACACGACGTCGTCTGAATTCGAGACCGCCTTCAAAACACTATTGTCCGCCAAGCGCGAGGACAGCCCGGATGTGGACGCCGTTGTCGCCGGGATTATCGATGACGTGCGGAAACGTGGCGATGCGGCGGTGATCGAGCTGACCGCCAAGTTTGACCGGCTGGAGCTGACGCCCGAAACAATGGCCTTCAGCCCTGAACAGATCACCGAGGCTGTGGATCAGGTCTCGTCCGAAGATCGGGCTGCTTTGGAATTGGCCGCTGAGCGCATCAGATCCTATCACGAAAAGCAGTTGCCAGAGGATCACGAGTGGACAGATTCGTCGGGCGCAATGCTGGGTTGGCGTTGGTCTGCTGTGTCGGCTGCCGGTCTCTACGTGCCCGGCGGGCTGGCATCGTACCCGTCTTCCGTGCTGATGAACGCAATCCCCGCGAAGGTCGCTGGGGTTGAGCGTCTGGCCATTGCCGTGCCAACACCGGACGGGCAAGTGAACCCGTTGGTCCTGCTGGCGGCGCAGCTTTCCGGTGTGGACACGATCTATCGTATTGGCGGGGCACAGGCGATTGCCGCACTGGCCTATGGCACCGACACAATTGCAGCGGTCGACAAGATCACGGGTCCGGGCAACGCATTTGTAGCCGCCGCCAAGCGCCGCGTATTCGGGAAGGTTGGCATCGACATGATTGCCGGCCCGTCCGAGATTCTTGTTATCGCCGACAAGGACAACGATCCCGACTGGATCGCGTTGGATCTGCTTAGCCAGGCAGAACATGACGAAAGCGCGCAGTCGATTCTGATTACAGATGACGCCGGGTTTGGTCAGGCCGTCGCCAAAGCCGTCGACAAACGACTTAAAACCCTGCAACGCCGCGCCATCGCGGGGGCCAGTTGGCGCGATTTCGGCGCGATCATCACCGTGCGTGATTTGGACGAGGCGGCGGCACTGTCGAACCGCATCGCGCCCGAACACCTGGAGCTGTGCGTGGCGGACCCAGTGGCGCTGAGCGCTAAGACTGTCCACGCCGGGGCCATCTTCTTGGGCCAGTACACACCGGAGGCCATTGGCGATTATGTCGGTGGTCCCAATCACGTGCTGCCAACAGCGCGTTCGGCCCGCTTCTCCTCTGGTCTCAGTGTGATGGATTTCCTCAAGCGCACGACACTCAGCCAAATGACACCAGAAGCCCTGCGTGCGATTGGACCCGCAGCCGAGCAGCTGGCCCACTCCGAAAGCCTTGAGGCGCATGGACTTTCAGTAACGGCGCGGTTGAAGCGACTGAACGGCTAAATCCTTATGGCCTAAGGGTCACACCCGCCGCGAACCTGCACGGATTATGTAGGTAGGGACTTGAAACAACCGGTTGTTCAACGGCGCCTTGACAGAAGGGCCTGACAAATAGGAGCCAGACTTGGAACGTGTGGCAACACTCTGGATCGGCAAGCGGTTTAGTTTTCTGGAGCATTTGTGCCTGAAATCCTTCGCGGATGTGGACCAGAAGCCGATCGTCTACCACTATGGCGACCTAGAGGATATTCCGGACTACATTGAGGCGCGCGACGCACGCGAAATTTTTGATACGTCCGAGATTTACCGTGATCCAATCACCCGATCCGTTGCCGTTCATGCGGATCTGTTCCGCCTGAAACTTATGCAGGATACGGACTATATCTGGGTGGATGCCGATGCCTATGCGAACAGACCGTTCGAGACGAACCAGGGCTACCTGTTCCCGCAAGGGAACCGTAACAAACAACGGTTGATGAATGGCGTTCTGGCCTTTCCATCTGGAAGCCTAGCGTTAAAGCAGATGTGCGAATTTGCATTCGAAAGCGATCTTGTTCCGCCCTGGTGGCCGGAAGATCAGCAACAAGCCTACCTGCGTATCTTTGGAAAATCCACGTATTGGAGTTTGCCCCTGTTTAGCCTTGGGCCTCCAATGCTGTATTACTATGTCTCTAGAAGCGACGAGAATTCGATGGCAACGCCGCGAACCGAATTGTATTCAATTCCGCCGCGCTTCCGTGCTTTGTGGAACGACCCAGATATCTCAAAGCTGGATTTTCTCGAGTGGCAGGACAAGATGTCGATCCACTTTTATGGATCATGGTTCCGTCGGATGTTTTCAGGCGTAAAGAGCTTCAATGAAGGCTCTCTGATCGATCAGCTTCTGAAAAACCATCAAATCGACCCTGCGGAGCATCCGATTTGATCTGCTCTTGCGTTGTTCATCATTTTTAATTGCGATAAGCCTGTCCCGACCTGAACGGACCACGCATTATGACTCGTATCTCGCACATCGAACTAGATGACCGAAACCTGCCACCGCCGACCCCCGAAATCGAGCAGGAGCGTAAGGTTGCGATCTATGATCTACTGGAAGAAAACAGCTTTGCGCTGCCTGTACGCGATGACCGTGTCGTGCCCGACGGACCGTACCGTGTGCAGCTATCGATCCGCGACAAACGGCTGGTCTTCGACATCGCCACAGAGGCTGAGGAAAAGGCGGCAGAGTTTCATCTGTCACTGGGGCCGTTTCGCCAGGTGGTCAAAGATTACTTTCAGATCTGCGAAAGCTATTTCAACGCGGTAAAGACCCTGCCGCCCAGCCAGATCGAAACCATCGACATGGCCCGTCGCGGCATCCACAACGAAGGCAGCCGCGTTTTGCAAGAACGTCTTGAAGGTAAGGCTGACATCGACACCGATACCGCACGCCGTTTGTTCACGCTGATCTGCGTGCTGCATTTCGGGGGCTGACGCGTGAAGCCTTTGCCGCAGTCGGTCCTGTTTTGTTGCGACCATAACGCGGTTCGGTCCCCTATGGCCGAAGGGCTCATGAAAAAGTTCTACGGCACTGGCACCTACGTACAATCCGCCGGTGTGCGAAATGACCTTGAGATTGACGGGTTCTGCATCGCGGTCTGCCAAGAAGTCGGCGTTGAACTGTCCCGTCATCGGTCACGCTCGTTTGATGAAATGCAGGAATGGGGCGACGACCTCAGCTCGTTCGACCTGATCGTTGCGTTGTCGCCGGCCAGTCAACGCCAGGCTCTGGAATTGACGCGCATTTTTCACTTGGATGTCGATTATTGGCCAATAATGGACCCTACCGGACTGGGCGAAAGCCGCGCAGACAAGTTAATTCACTACCGACAGACCCGCGACCAGATCATTCAGCATCTGAAAGGCCGCTGGGGCGAACCTACGGAGTGACCATGAACCAGACTGTCAAAACCTATTTCGACGCTTTCAACGCCGGTGACGTCGACGGCATGCTGGCCTGCCTGTCCGATGATGTGGCGCATCACGTGAACGAAGGCCAGATCCGCACCGGTAAGGAAAAATTCACGGCCTTTTGCGCCCATATGAACCGCTGCTACAAGGAACACCTAACGGATATCGTGGTGTTCGAGGCCGCAGGCGGTACTCGTGCTGCGGCAGAGTTCACTGTGAACGGTACCTATCTGCAAACGGATGAGGGTTTGCCCGAAGCACGCGGTCAGACCTATCGCTTGCCCGCCGGGTCGTTCTTTGACTTGAAAGACGGCAAAATTAGCCGCGTCACCACGTTCTACAACCTCGCAGACTGGACCAAGCAGGTCTCGAATGGCTGAGGTCACGGCTGTCCGCCTCCTGACCGGGGTGGCGCTGACGGGTGCCTTGGATGATGTGGCGCGTTTGCGGATCCAGGTGTTTCGGGCGTGGCCGTATCTGTATGACGGCGACATCAAATACGAGCGGAAGTACCTTCAGTCCTACCGGGACAGCGATAAGGCTATCGTGGTCGGGGCATTTGATAGAGACCGCCTGATAGGCGCTTCGACCGGTGCCCCACTGACCGACCACGCTGATGATTTCGCTGCCGCCTTTGATGGCTCTGGCCTGGATCTGAACGAAGTCTTCTATTGCGCCGAGTCTGTCCTTTTATCGGATTATCGAGGGCAGGGAGTTGGCCATAAGTTCTTTGACCTTCGCGAGGAACATGCACGCAAGCTGGGCTTCAGAAAATGCGCCTTTTGCAGCGTGCAGCGCCCTGTTGATCACCCGATGCGTCCGGAAAACTATCGCCCCCTGGATGCCTTCTGGCACGCGCGTGGATACGAACCGCTACGTGGTGTGATCGCGCAGTTTTCTTGGAAGGATGTTGGCGAAGAGGGCGAAACAGCAAAGCGACTGCAGTTTTGGATGCGGGATTTATAGATAGTTTTCTGTTCTCTGTGGACGATATCGACGTTCTGCATCCCCGCGCAAACGGTAAGTGCCCGCGATTCACGGCCGAAGCAGGAAACGCTCTTGGCGCATTCCGATACCTCGCGGCAGACGCGAAGAGAAACAGAGCTACCCGCCATCTTTCGGATAGATAAACCCGTTCACTGGGTAGAAATTGCCATACCGGCCCGGTTGGGTTTCAACACGGACCAAGGTCCAATCATTGTGTTTGGATACGTCCCTGACGCCCATTTTCAACGATACCTTGTTTCGGTGCCAGTTGGCGTGATTCACAATAACTTCCCGGTCAGTGACAATATCCGACACGACAGCCACATGACCCAGGGGCATTCCGCGGGTTGCCCGAAACGACATCACAGCACCGACAGCTGGTTCATTGCCGCGTTCAAATGTACTGCGCGCCCTTCCCCACCAATCCTTGGCGTTGCCACGAATTTGGATGCCGCTGAGGTTCCGTGCGTAGGGAACGCACCACACCCTTTGCCCCCGGGCTTGCTTTTGCGCGACCTCCCGCAAAGCCATTGACTGACGTTCCGGATTGAGGTCTGCATCGGTTGGACGCTCGGAGCAGGCGGAGACAAGACAAAAAACACCCACCGCAATCGCGGTTCGGGCGGTGCCGGACAGGCGCGGCCAAATCGTATTTGTTTTGTAGGCGCTGTATTCCAAGACGCTTCATTGCCGGTTCGAAGACTAACGGGGTTCTACGATGGTTTGACCGAAAATGAAAAGGGGCTTGCCAATTCTCCCGCAAGATTTTGCCAGTTCCCTGTGCCGTTGTTAACCCAGTGGCTGAAATGGAAGTCGCATATGCACTCGTTGTGATGGATGTTGCGCTTGAACAAGAAGTCAGCACTGGGCTCACAGTGGAGTTGTTCGTTCAATACACATGTTGACAGGATGGGGCTATACAGACCGCGAACTCACACTTAAATTCGCCCGAGTTTGGACCGCAAGGATAGCCCATGAAAGTTGCTACTGCCGCCTACAACCTTGATTGGCTCGACAGCTGGGCGCAGTATGAGGACAAGCTGGACCGCTGGGTCTCAGACGCCGCGGGGCAGGGGGCGGACCTGCTGGTTTTTCCTGAATATGGCGCGATGGAGCTATCTACGCTCGACGGGGCCGAGGTGGCGGGTGATCTGGAGCGGTCAATCCACGCGGTCTCGGATCGGATGGAGGAAATGCAAAACCTGCACCAGCGCCTCGCACAGGAGTACAAGGCGTACATTCTGGGCGCATCGGCCCCGGTTGTGGATGGCCCCGAGCGACCAGTGAACCGGGCTGCATTCTATTCCCCAGATGGCAAACAGGACCACCAGGACAAACAGATCATGACCCGGTTCGAACGCGAGTCGTGGGATATTGCCCCTGGCGGCCCGCTGAAGCTGTTTGATACTGCGCTGGGCAAAATCGGGGTGCTGATCTGCTACGATAGTGAGTTTCCGCTGTTGGGTCGTGCTCTCAGCGAGGCAGACCTTATCCTTGTCCCATCCTGCACCGAGGCGTTGTCAGGCTATTGGCGGGTGCGTATCGGCGCGATGTCCAGAGCATTGGAAAATCAATGCGTTACCGTGATGTCGTCCTTGGTGGGCGTTAATGAATGGTCCGAAGCCGTTGATATGAATACCGGCACTGGCGGTATATTTGGTCCACCGGACAAGGGCTTTCCCGCGACCGGAGTGCTGGCCGAAGGTACCCTGAACCAACCCGGCTGGACTTATGCTGAGGTCGACATGTCAGCCATCGCCGGTGTGCGTTCCGATGGCCATGTCCTCAACCGAACTCATTGGGATGAGCAATCACCCCGAGTCGATTCGGTCACAATATCCGCCCTATAGGTGATTCCGCCCTTGAAATAGGGCCAAAATAGGCTCATTTAAGCGCACATCCCCGCAGATTCTGCGGGTGCAACTTAAATGTGGAGACAACATGGCCAAGGAAGATACGCTCGAATTTCCCGGTGTCGTGAAGGAACTCCTGCCTAATGCGACGTTTCGGGTCGAGCTGGAAAACGGCCATGAGATCATCGCACATACGGCAGGCAAGATGCGCAAGAACCGCATCCGTGTTCTGGCCGGCGACAAAGTTCAGGTCGAGATGACCCCCTATGATCTGACCAAGGGTCGGATCAACTACCGCTTCAAGTAACGCCTGCCGCAATGGCGTTTATCTTAGGATCGGGCAGCCCAAGGCGGCTGGACCTGTTGGCCCAGCTTGGCGTGCAGCCCGATGCCATCCGTGCACCCGACATTGATGAAACGCCGCTGAAAGGTGAGCTGCCGGTGCCCTATTGCAATCGCATTACGCGGGCAAAAGTGCAGGCGGTACAGGCCGATGGCGACGATGTAACTCTTTGCGCGGATACCACTGTCGCACTGGGTCGCCGTATTCTGGGAAAACCGGAAGACGCGGGCCAGGCGGCTGAATTCCTGCATGCTTTGTCCGGTCGGCGGCACCGCGTAATCACCTCGGTCGCTGTACGGTGCGGGGACCGCGTTCTGCAACGTGATGTTGTGTCTCAGGTCAAGGTCAAACGCCTTTCAGACGTTGAAATCAACGCTTACCTGGCGACCGGAGACTGGCAGGGCAAAGCAGGCGCTTACGCCATTCAAGGCCCTGCCGGGGCTTTCATCCCTTGGATTTCTGGTTCGTTTACCGGCATCGTGGGGCTCCCCCTGTCCGAGACTGCCGCGCTTTTGCAAGGCATCGGCTATCCCCTGTATCGTGAGGTGTCATGAAGGGTCGAACCATTGTTCTGGATCACATCGAAAACCGCGAAGCTGCCGCCTTTATGGTCGACGGTCAGCTGGAAGATTTCCTGATTGCAGCTGACGCGCCCGCGCCGGGTACGATTTACCGTGCCCGTGCCGACCGACCGGTCAAAGGGCAGGGCGGCATGTTCCTGACCACACCTGACGGTCCGGCCTTTCTACGACAGATCAAAGGGCTCGCACCCGGTGCACTGATGTTGGTTCAGGTGACGGGCTATGCCGAACCCGGTAAGGCGCTGCCAGTGACCGATCGGGTTCTGTTCAAAAGCCGCTATGCGATTGTCACGCCTGATGCGCCCGGTTTGAATATCTCACGTTCCATCCGCGACGAAGATGAGCGTGACCGCCTTCTTGAAATCGCTCATGAGAGCATGGAGGGCAGCAGCCATGGCCTGATCCTGCGGTCCTGTTGTGAGGGCGAAGGTGCGGCTGAAATCGCCGAAGATATCGGTGCGATGCTGGCCCATGCGGATCAGGTTTTGAACGATCCGGGAACTGAGCCCGAGCTGCTGCTGGAAGGTGACGGACCCCATGTTCTGGCCTGGCGCGACTGGACTGACCCAGCTGAGGTTGTGACACAGCCGGGCAGTTTCGAAACGCATGGCGTATTGGATGCATTGGACGTGGCGCGTGGTATTTCCGAGCCACTGCCCGGAGGCGGGTATCTATATATTCAGCCCACCCGGGCCTTGGTCGCTGTGGATGTCAACACCGGGTCCGACACGTCGATGGCAGCCGGAACCAAGGTCAATTTCGCCTGTGCCAAGGGGCTTGCCCGTGCCTTGCGCGTTCGCGGTCTTGGGGGGCAAATCACTCTGGACCTAGCACCAATGCCTAAAAAGGATCGCCGTGGGTTCGAGGCCTCTCTGCGCGCTGCGTTGAAGGCAGATTCGGTCGAAACCACGCTGGCAGGCTGGACCCCTCTTGGCCACTACGAGCTACAGCGAAAACGCGGTCGTATCCCGTTGTCGGAAGTGCTGAAATGAGCTGCCCGATCTGCGCAGAAAAGTCTGTAACCGAGTTTCGACCATTCTGTTCGAAACGGTGTGCTGATATTGATCTGGCCAAGTGGCTGAACGGGTCCTACGCGGTTCCATCGCAGCGGGAAGAGGACGTTGAAACAGAAGTTTCCGATCCCGAACCAGAGCAACAACGTCCACATTGAAAAAATGTGAAAAAGCCTCTGGACACTGCCTGTAGCAAGTCATAGAACGCCTCCACCCAACGGCAAACGCCGTTCCCGTGCCCGGGTAGCTCAGGGGTAGAGCAGTGGATTGAAAATCCTCGTGTCGGTGGTTCGATTCCGCCCCCGGGCACCACTTTATCTGGTAAAGTATTGGTTTCGCATCGGCTTTTGACAGTTGGCTGAAACTTCAGACAAGTTCATCAAAAGATACCTACGTGACCGGCGGTTTTTTACTTCGGTCACCACAAAAGACACGGCTATACATTGCCAGCGACTCCCGTTAAGAGGCGGTCTTTAACCTTGGAAGATGCGCTGATTGCAATACCGCAAGGCACGTATCCCCCGGCTGATACAAAGAACACCACCGTGAAACAGACCATCGCAGATGCGCTTGCCCGCAAGGGTTACGATACTTTGACACAAGTCCAGCAGGCCGTGACACAGCCCGAGCTGGAAGGGCGCGATATGTTGGTGTCGGCGCAAACCGGATCGGGAAAAACCATCGGGTTCGGGTTGGCGATCGCACCACAGTTGCTGGGCGAAGATGAGACGTTCGGGGCGTCCGGCGCGCCGTTGGCTTTGGTGGTTGCGCCAACGCGGGAACTGGCCATGCAGGTCAAGCGCGAGCTGAGCTGGCTGTACTCGGATGCTGGTGCGTTTCTGGCCTCGTGTGTTGGTGGCATGGATATGCGTGATGAACGCCGGGCTCTGGCGCGTGGGGCGCATATTGTTGTCGCAACGCCGGGTCGCCTGCGCGATCATATCATGCGTGGTTCCATTGATCTGACCGCGATCCGGGCTGTGGTTCTGGACGAAGCCGATGAAATGCTGGACCTTGGATTTCGCGAGGATCTTGAGTTCATCCTGGATGAAACTCCGGCAGAGCGGCAAACGTTGCTGTTCTCGGCTACAGTCCCGCGCGCCATTGCTAGCCTAGCAACGCGCTATCAGCGCGATGCCGAGCGGGTGAGCACGGTCAGCGAGAAAACCCAACATGCTGATATCGAATATCGTGCGATGATGGTGGCGCCGCGGGACGGGGATAACGCGATCATCAATGCACTGCGGTATTACGAAGCCCCAAATGCTATCGTTTTCTGTAACACCCGCGCGATGGTGTCGCGGCTGACCACGCGGCTTTCCAACCGCGGGTTTTCGGTGGTGGCACTGTCTGGTGAGCTGACGCAGAGTGAACGCTCTAACGCGTTGCAGTCGATGCGCGATGGGCGTGCGAGGGTATGTGTGGCGACAGATGTCGCGGCGCGCGGGATTGATTTGCCGAACCTCGATCTGGTGATCCATGCTGAATTGCCTAACAGTCACGAGACGCTATTGCATCGCTCTGGACGCACGGGCCGGGCAGGGCGAAAGGGCGTCAGCGCCCTGGTAGTCGAACCGTCATCGCGGAAAAAGGCTGAGCGTATTCTGAAGTTCGCAAAGCTCACGGCGGATTGGGGCGTCGCCCCGTCTTCGGATGAGGTGAACGAGCGAGATCAGACGCGGATGCTCGCCTCTGATGACTGGCAAGTCGAAGTTACCGAAAGCGAACAGGACGCGGTTCGGCACCTGGTTGAAAAATTTACCCCTGAGCAAATAGCAGCAGCGTATCTACGTCAGTATAAATTGCGCCATTCAGCACCGGAAGAGTTGGCCCCGGTTACGGCGGACCGCCCCAAACCCCGCGCCGCCTTTGGTCCGAGCGTTTGGTTTTCCTTGTCTGAAGGTCGCAACCAAAATGCTTCGCCGCGCCATTTGCTGCCGATGATCTGCAAGGCCGGTGATCTGACCAAAGACGATATCGGTGCGATCCGGATTGCCGATGATGTGTCTTACGTCGAGATCCGCGAAGCCAGTGTTGCGGGCTTTCTGGCGGCTGTTGGACCGGGTATGAAAATCGAAGGTTCGAAAGACGTTGTGCGCTTGGATGGCGCGCCTGACGTGCCAGCGTTTGAGCGTCCAAGGTCCAACCGCCCACCCAAGGGTAAACCGCGCCCGCGCAAAGGGGACACCACCCCCGTTGATTGGAACGATGCCCCGACGCCCCGTAACCGCAAACCCAAGCCCGAAGATCGCAAGCCCAGTAAAGCAGCGGAACGCGGTTTCAAACAGACCCGATCAAAAGAACATGGCTCGACACCGCACCGCGACTCGTCACTGAGCGAGCCGGATGTTAAATTCACGGCAACGAGCGCAAAGAAGAAAACCCACAAAACGCCCGCTAACAAGAGCAAAGACGGAAGCGTAAAGCCCGGCGGTAAACCCACCAAAGGCCCACCGCCGCCCAAGGGAAAACCCAGCAGCAAGAAGAATCGCGCCCGCGTTTCAGCCGCGAAAGCGGGCAAGGGCGGAGAGGCTGTGCCGAAACGGCGCAAGACTTAGCGCCGTTCTATGCACAGGGTCGGCCCCGGCTGCGCGCCAGCGGTCATAGTCCCGCTAGTGCTCAGCCCTGATCGTCAACGATTTCGAGTATCCGGTTGCGCTGGATCTTACCCGATGGCCCCTTTGGCAGATCGTGCAGAATGTGAACCTCGTCAGGGGATTTGAACCGACCCAGTTTGGTCTCACAAATCTGCAATAAGGTCAGCGGCGTCAGCACGGACCCTTCCCGGATTTTGACAGCGGCCTCGACGGTTTCGCCATAGCTACGGCAGGGGCGTCCAAAGGCTGCGGCTTCGACAACGTCGGGGTGGGAATAAAGTGCCTCGTCGATTTCACGCGGAGCGATGTTCTCGCCGCCCTTGATGATCAGCTCTTTCAAGCGGCCCGTGACATAGACGTATCCATCCTCATCCATACGCGCCAGATCGCCGGTGCGAAGCCATCCATCGGCAGTAAACGTGCCTGCGGTCGCCTCCGGATCCTTAAGGTATTCAAGCATCACATTTGGTCCGCGTATGACCAGTTCACCCTCGGTTCCGTGTGGGACGGGCTGTTGGTTCGCATCGCGGATCGCGGCGTCGTTTCCATAGGCAACACCTGGTGAGCCGATCTTGCGCACACCCGGCGGAAGTGGGTTCGAAAGGATCTGCGCAGCGGTTTCGGTAAGGCCCATTGTTTCGACGATGGGAACGTCGAGCCGTTCTTCGAAAGCCCGTTGTACGTCCGGTGCCAGCGCGGACGAAGCAGAGCGCCCGAACCGCAACCGCTGACGGGTTTGGCTGTCCGGATTGGTGTCCGATTGCAGCAGATGAGAGATGATGGTGGGCACAACCGAAAACCAAGTAGCCTGAGTCTTTCCAAGGTTCTCCCAGAACCGGCTGGCCGAAAACCGCTCGCACATAGCCAGTGACCCGCCCGAAACGAGCGTTCCCATTACAGTCACGCAAAGACCGTTGATGTGATAGATCGGCAAGACGCAGAAACCGCGATCAGTGTCGGTCAGTTCATGTGCGACAGCGGTAGTCCAGCCGCCGGCCAAAAGGCTGGAATGGGTATGAACGACGCCCTTTGGTCTGCCGGTTGTGCCTGAGGTGTACATGAGAAGGGCATGATCTTCGGGCGTCAGGTCGTAAAGCTCGGTATCTGCGTCACCAGCATCGGCGATCTGCAAAGGCTTGGTCACGGCAGGGTCGGCTGTTCGGCCGAACAGCTCGGCTTGATCCGGGTGCACGAAGGCAAAGCGCGCGCCGCTGTGTTCAAGGGCGTAGGCCACGGCACTGTCGCCAGCGACGAGATTGATCATTGTTGCCCGGAATCCGCCATAGAGAACGCTGAACAAGGTGACAAGCGCTTCGCGGCAATTGGGATAGATAAGGGCGACGCTTTCGCCTTTTTGCGCCCCAAGGCGGGTTAGCATGCCTGCGACTTTTTTGGCCGAGTCGCGCAGTTCAGCCCAGCTCAGATCCTGTGCGCCATCGGGAAAAACAAACCCGGTTCCGCCCTGATCGGCTCTTAGGTCCAGCCAATCGCGGACAGTTCCTTTGGGCGGTTCCATCATTGGCCAGCCTCCCTCCAATACGCGCCGAATATGTCCTCGAGCGCGGGTTCGCGTGGGGCTATTTCACGCACAATTTTGGTGGTCTGGACGAAGTGCCGCCAATGCAGGTTGGTGTCGATAGAGTTTCCGCCCCAGCTGCCGCATCCCATCGAAAGCGAAAAGGGCATTCCGTTGTTAAAGCTGCCGCCTGTTGCAAAGGTATGCGCCTGGTTCACGATAACCCGGCAGGTGGGGAGCTCTCGGCCCAACTCAACAGCGCGCACGTCGTCGCTGGTGTGGATGCCGACCGAATGTCCGGCACCTTGATGGGCCAGGACACGCGCTGCAGTAGCCTTGGCACCCGCATAGTCCGAGGCCCGGTACAGAGCCAGAACGCGGCTCAACTTCTCTCCGGACAGGGGATGGTCAGGACCGATCCCATCTGTCTCTACCGCCAGAAACTTCGTACCTTCGTGCGCTTTGTCTGCCATCCCCAACGCATCAAGCATTTTGTCGGCGTCCTGAGCGATCGCGGATCGGTTGAGGTGCCCGTTTGGCCATAGCCTGGCAATGATACCTTCAGCATCTGAAGCAGGGACAAGCGCACCGCCTTCGGCCGCCATTGCTGCGACGAAGTCGTCGTAGACTGCGTTTACCACCACAACTGCGTTTTCGGACGAGCACGAAGTCGCATTGTCAAAACACTTTGACGCCGTGATTTTGGCCGCGGCCGCAGACAGATCGGCGGTTTCATCGACAATCACGATGACATTGCCGGCGCCGACCGCGACGGCCGGTGTGCCGCAGGACTGGGCCCGGTGGACGTTGTTCTGACTACCGGTGCAGATCACCCGATCCGAGGTCTCCATCAGCCGTTGTGTTTTGGCCTTTGATCCCGGTGCGGGGATCATCTGGACCAGATTCGGATCCAGCCCCAGCTTTTCAAACTCGGTGTGTATGAAGCTTAGCAGCATCTCACAGGATGCCACGCCCTTGGGCGAGGGGGCGACGACGATAGCATTGCCACCCTTGAGAGCATTAATGATGTTGTTGGCCGGTGTTGCGGCCGGATTGGTTGATGGAACGACCGCGCCAACGACGCCGATCGCACGGGCGATTTCCGTGATGCCTGTTTCAGGATCGTCGCTGATGACCCCATATGTTTTTGCCTCGGCAATGTCGCGCAGAAGACCCAGAGTTTTGCGGTGGTTTTTGGTGATCTTGTCGGGGACATTGCCCAGGCCGGTGGTTTCAACCGCCAGTTCTGCCAGCGCCTGATTGCGCGCGGGTTCCATGATCGCCCAGCCTGCCGCCAGCGCCGCCTTGTCATAGAGCGCCTGACTGCCTGTTGCCTCATAGGCAGCCTGAGCCTTGCGCGCCTGTGCCACGATCCGGTCTACTTCGGCGATTTCGGGGGCTATGTCGTTTGGAGCGTTCATTTTGGTCCTCGATTGGTTGTCCGGGGCGGGTTCTGCCCGCCCCGATTGGGGTCGGTTAAAGACCAGCCAGTAATTCGTTCAGCGTCTGCTGGCGCTGCGCCCACATCTCGATCACTTCGTCACGTGTCATGATGTGCATGGGCGAGCCACCCGCTTCCATCTTCTTGGAAACGCGGGAATTGGCGAACATCTCGGGTACGGTTGCTGCCAGTCTCTCGATCACCTCAGGAGGTGTTCCCTTGGGCACCATGACACCTCGGAAATTGACCGAGGAGTTGTCCACGTCCAGCCCCTGTTCCATCATCGTCGGAACATCCGGCAGGAACGCGTTGCGCTCCAGATCAGCGACGCCGAGAATCTTCACATTGCCCGCCTCTTGTGCGCGGAACGCATCGGACAGGTTGTTGATGCCGCCCATGACTTCACCAGCGATGACGGCCTTCATGGCTGCTGCTCCGCCACCTTTGGTCGGGATGTAGGCCATCTTGGTCCCGGCTGCCTTGTCGATCTGCAACGCCGCGATGTGGTGCCCCACGAAGAGACCCGCGCCGGATACGGTCAGCTTGCCCGGGTTTTCCTTGGCATAGGCGACAACATCATCCATCGAGTTGAACTCACTGTCGGCACCAACCACGAACACGGCCGGGTCTGCGCCCCAGTTCGCGATGGGTTCAAAGCTGTCGGTCGAATAATCGACGCCACCCTTGATCGACTGGGCGATGAAATGAGGAACGTTGTAGGCACCCAGCGTATAGCCGTCCGGATCGGCCTGAGTTGCGAACCAGTTCCAGCCAACGCGCCCACCGGCACCAGGCTTGTTGATGATGGCGATGGGCATTCCCAGCGCATCCTCGTTTCCAGATGTCATCGTGACGATCCGGGCCTGGAAATCGGTCGCGCCTCCGGCTCCGTAACTGACCATCATCATGATCGGCCGTTCGGGATATTCCTCGGCCATTGCCGCACCCGTCAGGCCCGTCAGAGCCATTGCTGCCCCTGCAATCAATCGTTTCATTTTGCGTTTCCTCCCTGATTTGGTTCATCCGCGCATTTGCGTGTTCAGAACAGAATTTCTCTTGGTGTGTAGACGTTCAAAAGCATGGCAAAGAGCCCGTACATAACCGCCACAAAGACTGCCGTAATGATCCCGCGTTTGATCCAGGTTTTGACCTCGGAATGGGGGGCGGGGTCGTAGATCGACAGCAGGGTAAAAAAGGCGATGGTTGTTGCGGTGTAGAACCCCAGCGTCTTCGCCGCCCAAAATACGTAGATCAGCGTGATGATCAGTCCCGGCAGCATGTTCACGAACATCGTCCGCGTCACGCCGTTTCCGACCTTGGACAGACCCATAACTGCTTTGCCAAATGTCCATCCGGCCAGAACCACAAAGACCGTTGCGATCAGGCGTGGGAACAGGAATGCCTCGGCGGGTTGTTGCGTGTAACTGACCCATGCGACCCACAGGCCAACTGCAAAGACCAGACCTGACCCGAATACGTGCTGTGAGCGGTTCATGCCTGTGCCTCCTCTTTGGTGGTGTAGCGGCGGCTGCGCAGTTCCATCCAAACCGAATAGGCGATCGAGGCCAGTACGACGGCGATTAGGAACAGGTTCAATCCACCGGTCATGAAGTACGAAGCCTTGCCGACGGTCGCGTCGGCGATCATTCCACCCTGGATGAAGTTGGCCTCGGCGATTGGCCCGAGGATCAGGCCCAGTACCAACGGTGCAGCCGAGAAACCGAAGCGTTCCAAAAAGAACATGCCGATGCCGAGGCATGCCATGACATAGACATCACCCATAGAACCTTGAACCGAGTATGCACCGAAGACCGACAAGGCCAGAACGATGGCGGCCATGACGGATTGCGGAACCTGTGCAACACGCGCTGCAAGACCGGCGACATAGAGGCCGAAGATACACATCAGCACCTGCCCGATCAGCATCGAGTTGATGAAAGTCCACGCCACGTCCGGATGGTTGTCGAACAAATCCGATCCCGGGAAAATCCCGTGGATCAGCAACCCGCCCAACAGCACGGCGGCGGTCGGGCTGCCGGGGATGGACAGCGTCAACAGTGGAACAAGCGAAGGTCCAACCATCGCGTTGTTGGCAGATTCCGCGGCAATCACGCCCTCGGAATGTCCCGTGCCGAACTTGTCCTTTTCGGACGAAAACTTCTTGGTCTGGTCATAAGCGACAAGGCCCGCGATCTGTCCACCGACGCCAGGGATCAGGCCGATGATCGAACCTGTCAGCGTTCCGATGCTCAGCGCTCGGGTGCGGCTGAACAGTTCCCTGAACGCCGCCAGGATCGAGTGGCGTTGCACTTCGATCACTTCGGCGCCTGTGTTGTGCCGCCCTTTGGCAAACATGGTCAACACCTGTGGGATCGCAAACAGGCCAATCAACGCGGCGATTATGTTGATGCCGCCGCCCAGTGCGGGGTGAAAGATAAAGCGTTGTGCACCCATGATGTCGTCGAACCCGATGGTCGCCAGCCACAACCCAATACAGCCCGACAGCAAACCCTTGACCACTGAGGCCGAGTCCAGCGTGCCAATGACCGTCACTCCTAGAATGGCCAGCCAAAACAGGTGCGATGGTCCAAAGGCCAGCGCCCATTGCGCCAAAACGGGCGTCAGGAAGATCAGCAGCAGAACGCCAAAAATTCCGCCCACGGCCGATGCCAGAAAAGACAGCTGCAAGGCGCGGGCACCTTCGCCTTTTTGGGCCATCGTGTGGCCATCCAGAGTGGTGGCGATATTCGCCGGAGCGCCAGGGATCTTCAGTAGGATGGCGCTGACCGCGCCGCCAGCCACGGTCGAGGTATAGGCTGCCCCCAGCAGGATCAGGCCTTGCGCGGCCTCAAGTTGGAAGGTGAACGGGATCAACAGGGCCACCGCCATCGTTGGTGACAGGCCGGGGGTCGCGCCCAGAATTAACCCTCCGATCGTGCCGCCCAAAAGCAGCAGGAACGACATCGGCGTGAACACATCTCCGAAGTAGTAAATGAATTCCATCCTGGGCCTCCCAACCCGTCCGTTCGCACTTTTACTTTTGTTGACAAATCAGGTTAGGGGATGAAAATAGTATTGCAAATGTTTTCATAGATTTGACCGGTTAGGGTAAAATTATGGCTAACTTTCAAAGGGGTAAGGTGGATATTGTGGCCGTTGCAAAGGCTGCAAAGGTGTCGCCGTCTACGGTTTCACGTACCTTCAATCACCCCGATCTGGTCAACCCGGCGACTCGCAAAAAGATCAACAAGGCCGTGCAGCGATTGGGTTACATCCGCAACCGCGCGGCCCAAACGATGCATGGAAAACGGTCGGGAACAATTGGCCTTGTCGTGCCCACAATCAACCACGCCATTTTTTCCGAGGTCATTCAGGCCTTTTCGGATTCGATCGACAAAGCGGGGTTTAGCCTGTTGCTGGCGTCGCATGGGTATGACCTGGACCGGGAATACGCGATGGTTCGCAAGTTTCTTGAACATCGCGTGGACGGTGTGGCGCTGGTCGGGTTGGAACATTCCGACGCCACCAACCGCTTAATCACGCAGCAAAAGATACCCGCATTGGCAATCTGGAATTACTCAGAAGAATCACCCCTTCCTTGCGTGGGGGCGGACAACCATCTGGCCGGACGATTGGCGGCCGAACACCTGCTAGATCTGGGGCATCGTGATATCGGGCTGATCTTTCCCGAAACTCAGGGGAACGACCGCGCGCAACACCGCCTTTCCGCTGTGCATGATGCGTTGGGCGAACGGGGGGTTTCCGTACCTGATGAGCATGAAACCCAAGCGCCGTACAGTGTTTCTCAGGCCAAGCAGGCGGCCATGGCCCTTTTGACGACGTCGAAACGTCCGACGGCATTGCTGTGTGGCAATGACGTCATTGCGCAGGGGGCGCTGTTTGCTGCCCAAAAACTTGGACTAAGCGTTCCCGATGATCTGTCGATAATTGGTATCGGGGATTTCAAAGGCTCAGCGGACGTCGAGCCCGGCCTTACAACCATCCGCATTCCCGCAGAAAACATCGGAGCACTGGCCGGTGAGAAATTCACCGATTTCATCACGTCGGATGAACCAAAGCATTTCAGCATCCGCTGTGATTTGGAATGTGTCGCCAGACAAACGACCCGTTCGCTGGCGACCTAACAGACCTGGGCAGAATAGCTAGGCTATGATTGCCTCAATCTTATCCAGCGTGGCCGCATTGACGGCAACACCGTCGGTCTGTGCCTGCCTGCGCTTGCCACCGCGCCCATCGCCGGGCAGATGCGCTCCGTTCTGTGCGCGGATTGCGCCGACCAACTCGCTGATCCCCGAAGCAAACGCATCGCCAGAGGTGGCGGTCGGGTCTATCGCAATGAAGAACTGCCCGGTCTTGGGCGGCCCACCGGCGGTGCCGGAAAAGGGCGAGGCGTTAATGCCAAGGGTCGCGCCGGTCAGGGCTGCGGCCATAATCTCTGTCAATAGGGCAACACCGACGCCTTTGTAGCCGCCTGACGGTGCCATCGACCCCTTAAGGCCGACGTTGGGGTCTGTGGTCGGGTTGCCATCTGTGTCCAGAGCCCAGCCAACCGGGATCGGTTTGCCTTCGCGCGCGTGTTTCATGACCTCGCTTTTAGCAATCGTGCTGGCGCTTTGGTCGATCAGCAGGGCGGGCTGGCCGTCCGCGCCGGGCGCGGCGATCGAGAAGGGGTTGGTTCCGACGACGGGTTTCGCACCGCCCGAAGGCGCGATCGAAGCCGGAGCATTGGTGAACCCCAACCCAACCAACCCGGCCTGCGCCAACCGGTATGTGTGGTAGCCAAGGACACCGCAGTTATAGCTGTTGCGGATCGACAGTGCCGCGATTCCTTGTTCACGTGCAGCTGGGATAAGGACCTCAAAACCCATATCAATTGCGGAATGGGCAAAGCCGGTTGCTGCGTCCACATTCACTGCGCCGGGGCGCGGGCGCGACAGTTCCGGTTGGGCCGTTCCGTCCACTTTCCCACATTGCACGTGCTCGCAATATATCGGGATGTAGGCCAGCCCGTGGCTGGCAACCCCATCCGCCTCGGTTGCAGCCGTCGCAACGGCCAATGGTCGGGCGTTGGCTTCAGCGGTTCCTGCGGCAACAAGCGCACGGAAGGCGAGATCTTCGATCTGCTCAAGGGTCAGTGTACGGGTTTCAATCATTGGGGCCTCTTCAATCGTTGTCGGATAAGCCCGCTCCGGCCCCGCGCAGGCGGGATTCCTCGGTGGCGGGGGCGTATGTGCGGTGGGCGAACCGGTTTAGTACCGCCCAATCGGTCAGATCGGGTTCAGCCCGTGTTCGATGCGGGACGGGGGCGGTAAGTTGGCCGCCAAGGTGCACAGATACCTGATGTGCCCGGTCCGGGATCGGGGCGTCCAGGGACAAGTCAAAACCGTCGGTTTCCGCTAGTGCGTGGTCATAATCTACGCTCACGCATGTCGCTAGAAAGCGTGCGGCATTGGCCGCAAATGGAAGCAGCAGTGCGGGTACGGCTACGTTTCTTATTGCTATCGGGGATGAATTCAGGCGGTGGGCACAATCAGACAATAATGCGCCGGTCACCAATGGGCACAGCTGGTTTTCGCTCTGCCATTCGCCGCTCAGATCGGACGGGGTGTGTGTCTTTGGTGTACTCGCCAAATCAAGTTGCAGCAGCTGAGCCAAAGCACCGGTACCGTTTTGCCCGTGCGCGCACAGCCAGCGCGTTGCTTTCGCGGCTTCCTCAGCAAGTCCCCAGCTATATCGAGCTCCTCGGGTCGCACGCTTTGCGGTGGCTTCGACCTCATTCAGCGAGACGTTCATTGGGAAAGCTCCGGATAAACCCACAGATCTGCGGTTTTGGCATTCAGGTCTTCGGGGTAGGGCGCGCCAGCGTACATGCAGATACGCACCCAGCGGTCCGAGCGTGGGTCAAAATGCGTAGCACCAAAAAAGGATAACTTGGCCCGGAGCATATCGATGGGCATGACCCCAGCGCTGATCGTGTTGTCGCGAAGCTCGCCATATGGCGCGACAAGGCCGATCTGCGCACGCCGGATCGTGTGACGGTGTTCAGGATGGCGCAGTAGGAACTCGGCTATCGACCTGTCATCCTGCCAATTCTCAAGGTCCGCGAAAGCCAGCGCGGCGTCTCTGGCCGGGGCAAGGGGCTGTTCGTATTCGGCAATTGGTTCCTCGAACCGTTCACCCAAGCGTGGTTCCAGTTTTTCTTCAGACACGTACCAGGCGCGCGCGCAGTTTGCCTCTGCCGACCATTCCAAATCCAACGCCCAACCAAAGCGGTCCTGAATCGCGGTGCGGACCTGATCGACGGTCATGCCCCCGTTGATAACCTGTGCCTGCGCATTCCCGTCAGCCATACAGCCGGTCAGGCCATCCACCAGATCGCCATAGGGTTCCAGAACAAGTGAGGCGAGCAGTTCCTGCCCTTCTTCGCCAAGTGCGGTTTCGGACCATCGGATCAGCCTGTCCCACGGGTGGTCCTGCCTCAGGTCATTCTGATCCAGGTAGCTGGTAATTGCCGCAAGATCGGCATTCAGCGATGCAAGCTTCTCAATCTGGACCGGATGCTCTGATCGCCACCACGACATCGACAGTTTGCTACGATCGTAGATTTCACGAAAGTGCCGGGCTTCGTCCTCAGACGCTGTTTGCAGGGATCGCACCCGTGCCAAAGCTTCCTCGCGCGTCATAATCCAATTGTTGAACAGCACCGGGTGGTTCACGATGAACGGAGCCATGCCAAGGCCGGTAGAGTTACCGATGCCCAGCCACTGCGCAATCTCGGGGTCCAGATCCGCCGTCTGCATACCGCCTTTGGCGAGGGCCATATGTTGCACCAGATCGCGGACAAAAGTTCGCGTCAGGTAGACCGACAGCATTTCCGCCTGAAACGGTGCGTGCAGTTCTGGCCGGTTCGCTATCTTCTCGCGATCTGCGGCGCCGAACTTGCCCGATCCGTATACGGCCGTCGTCCGCATCAGGTAGCCAACTTTATGGATTTGCTCCAAGTCGGGCTGTTGTCCGGCAGCCAACCTGTCGACCACGTGTTTCCACAAACGTACGGACCGGTTGGCGCGGGACAGTGACAGCTCGCTTTCGCTTACGCGCCCTGCCTCTTGCAAAGGAACGTTTTCTGACAGGCGTTGGATGTCCTGTTCCGTTGGGATGCCATCGAATAATGCGAAAGTGGCGTCCCACGCCTCGGCGATCACCCGGTCCGACCGTTGTTCAGGCGGCAGGTCATGGGCGAACGCAACCAGCGAATAGGCGCGATCCGGACCTTGCGCGGTGTAGACGGCGTGGCCGACGCCGTTTTCGTCGATCTCAAAAACAGGGCGCGTAAAGGCCCAGTTCTCACGCGCCATACGCCGGGTCAGTTGCCGCATGAAGCTGAGTCTGCACTGATGCAGCGAGCCCAGCCGCGACAGGCGCATAACCTGCGCAGGATCGCGTCGCGGGATATCAGTACTGACGTGGTTCATGCAGTTCGTGGTCCAAAGTTCTGATCGAAAAAGCCGTACCAGTTGCCGCCCATGATGCCCGAAACTTCTTCGGCGTTCATGCCAACGTTGCGCAGCCCGGTTTCGATATTGCCAAAGTCGCGATTGTCCTCGAACCAGCTGGGCATCGGCGGAAAGCCGGGATTGCTGGCTGAACCTTCGCCGTAGTCGATTTCCTTGGTCCAGCGACCAACGCGCATCCACTCGACAATGCTGTCGGGTTGATCCTGACACAAGTCGGTGCCGATCCCCAGATGTTGTGCACCGTATTTTTCGGCCGTACGGGCGATCATCTCGCAAAAACTCTCCAGCGTGCAGTCGGATTTGTCTTTCAGGTGATGAGGGTAGACCGAAAAGCCCAACATCCCACCGTTTTCGGTCACTGCCCGGATCACCGAATCACGTTTGTTGCGCAGGGCCGGGGACCATTCGTGCGGGTTGGCGTGGGTGATGGCGATGGGACGTTCGGACAGCTCGGCGGCCTCGATTGTCGAACGATCCGCCGAATGGCTCATGTCGACGACAAGGCCTACACGGTTCATCTCTTTGATAACCTGTTTGCCCATACGGGTGATGCCGGTGTCTTCGGCCTCGTAACAACCGGTCGCCAGAAGAGACTGGTTGTTATAGGTCAGCTGCATGAACCGCGCGCCCAGATCGTGCAGGATTTCCACCAGCCCGATATCATCTTCGATGGGCGAGGGGTTCTGGAAGCCAAAGAACACAGCCGTCCGCCCGGTTTCCCGGGCGATGTCGATGTCGCTGGCCCAACGGCCTTTCATGATCAGGTCCGGAAATTGCTCAAACCAGCGGTTCCACTTTTCAAAGTTCAGAACCGTTTCTCGGAAGTTCTCGTGATACGAGATGGTGACGTGTATTGCGTCCACGCCCCCTTCACGTAGCTGCCGAAAAATCTTCTCCGACCAGTTGGCGTATTGCAGCCCGTCGATGCGCATCAGACCGGTGTTCCCGCGCTGATGTAGGCTGTTTTAACAGTGGTATAGAATTCAGCCGCTGCCTTGCCCTGCTCGCGTGGACCGTAAGAGCTGTCGCCGCGCCCGCCGAACGGAACGTGATAGTCGGTGCCTGCGGTCGGCAGGTTGACTGTGACAACACCGGTGCGTGCGTTGCGGCGGAAGTGCGTTGCGCGCGCAAGGCTTTGCGTCACGATGCCCGAAGTCAGTCCAAAGTTGGTTGCGTTCACCACGCTCAGCGCTTCATCATAGCTGCCGACCTTGATGACGCTGGTCAACGGCGCGAACATCTCTTCGCGGTTGATCCGCATATCGTTGTTGGTGTTCAGGAACACGCCGGGGGACATGTAGAAACCGTCATGCGGCATCTCAAGTCGCTGACCACCGCAGGCCAGCTCGGCACCTTCGGATTTACCCAGATCGACATAGGCCAAATTTTCGTTCAGTTGCTGTTCACTGACGACCGGCCCCATTTGAACGCCGTCTTCCAGCGCGTGGCCGACTTTCATGGCCTGCGCACCCGCGACAAGTTTTTCGACAAATGCATCGTGCACACCGGCATGAACGACCAGACGCGAGGATGCGGTACATTTTTGACCTGTACCGCCAAAAGCTCCGCCCAATGCCAGCGTCACCGCCAAATCCAGACCGGCGTCATCCATCACGGCCAGCGCGTTTTTCGATCCCATCTCCATCTGAACTTTGGTCAGGTTCTGAATCGCAGCGGCGGCGATGCCTTTGCCAACCGGAACGGAACCGGTGAAGGAAATCGCGTTGACCTTGGGGCTTTCAACCAGCCGCTGACCGATCGAGCGGCCCGACCCCATGACAAGGCTGAACAGACCCTTGGGGATGTCCTGACGTTCGATGATCTCGGTCAGGGCTACGGCAGAAGCCGGCGTGATGTTGGCGGGTTTCCAGACAACTGCGTTGCCATAGCACAGCGCCGGAGCAATCTTCCAAGAGGCCGTCGCGGTCGGGAAGTTCCAAGGGCTAATGATGGCTACGACGCCCACGGCCTCGCGGCGGACGTCAATTTCAACACCGGGGCGGACGCTGTCGGCGTTCTCACCGATCTGGCGCAGGCATTCGGCTGCGTAATAGGTGAAGAACTGACCAGCGCGATACACTTCGCCTTTGCCTTCGGCCAACGGCTTGCCCTCTTCGCGGGAAAGCAAGGTGCCCAGCTCTTCGGCGCGCGACATCAGCTCGTTGCCGATATTCATCAGAACCGCTTGCTTGCGTTCGGGGCCGTAGGCTTCCCATTCTGCCTGTGCAACACGCGCCTGATCCAATGTGGCCTCAAGCTGATCCGCGCTGGCCTGTGCGAACATGCCAACCAGATCGCTCAGATCCGAAGGGTTGCGGTTTTCAATTTCGGTCTCGCCCGCCAGCCATTCGCCAGCAATCAGGTTCAGTTTTGTCACGATGCGCCCCAGAGTCATGAAAATTGGTCTGGCGCAGAATGGCTTTTTGAGTAGATATCAGTCAAACTCAAATAAATTGAGCAAACTTCAAAAAAGGTGAAGCTTGGCGATCAAGATCGAGACCCTACGGTGTTTTTGCACCGTCGCTCAAACTGGCAACCTGATCGAGGCGGCCGACCGGTTGGGCCGCACGCAGTCGGCGGTCTCGATGACCCTCAAGCAATTTGAGGATCATCTGGGTAAAAAGCTCTTTGAAGGAGAGCGCAAAAACCAGTTGTCCCCGTTGGGGTTACAGGTTTTCGAAGTGGCTTTGAAACAAGTCCGCCAATTCGATCAGGCCGTCTTGGATATAATGGCCGCAGCAAAAGCAGAGCACGGGTTGCTGCGCATCGCGTCCGTTCCATCGGTTGCGGCGCTGATTTTTCCTAAGGTTCTGGCCTATGTCACAGAACGCTTTCCCGGAGTAAAAGTCGAATTGCGCGACACAGATACTCAGCAGGTATTGGACGCACTGGTTGAGGGTAAAGCGGATATTGGCATCGCCTCAGGTCAGCACGCGCTGAACGGAGTTCGGTCGCTTCCGTTGTTCGAAGACAGGTTTGGGCTGGTATGCGCCTCTGATCACCGTTTGATACGACAGCCAAATACGCCAACAATTGACGAAGTCCTGACACTTCCGTTTATACGAAACGCGCTGTGCGATCTGATTCAATCGCCCAAGTTCCGGGCATCCGAAGCGCAGGCGGATGTTACTGTTCACAACACCCATTCCCTTATCACAATGGTCAAGACCGGGGATTGGGTAACGGTGTTGCCGCAATCGGTCGCCAGTTTCATGCCCGAGGCGACGGCGTTTCGCGAAATTGCGGATTTGCCCGATCAGCGCCAGGTCTGCCTCTATGTCAGTGAACATGCGCGGTTCAAGCATCTGACCGAAGAGGCGGTCGCTTACATTCTGGAACTGGGCGCTGCCTGATGGCAGAGTACGAGTTCACGGCCAATTTTCGACAAAGCCGAAACATTTCTATGATAATATCGAATTTGAATGCTTCTTGGACGTAACGCTTGATGGGTGACGCGTCACCATGTTTCAATTTTTCTTGCCGGGTCGGCGCATCGTGCGGCTGACCCAAAAATGGGAAGGCATCGGCTTTCCGACTTTGTTTGCAAGGTGCACCACGGCCCTCGGGCATAGAAAAACAGCGCCGCAGACGTCCAACATGGAGACACAAATGAGAAAATTAGCCACGTTACTGGGAGGCGCATCCGCTGTGATCGCTGGACCCGCCCTTGCTGCTGATATCGTGATCGGCGTGCCGAACTGGCCTTCGGTAAATGCGACGGCACATATTTTGAAGGTCGCGATCGAACAGAACCTCGGTCTTGAGGTCGAACTTCAGAATGGCACCAACCCGATTGTGTTCGAGGCGATGGACTCCGGTGCCATGCACGTACACCCCGAAGTTTGGATGCCCAACCAGCAAAACCTGCATGATACCTACGTAAAAGATAAGGGTACGGTTACGTTCAACGCGAATGGCGTTGAAGCCTTTCAGGGTATGTGCGTCGACAAGGCAACCGCCGAAGCACATGGCATTACGTCCATTGAAGACCTGACAAATCCCGACAATGCAGCGCTGTTCGACAGCAACGGTGACGGGCAGGGTGAGCTATGGATCGGTGCGCCGGGATGGGCGTCGACCAACGTCGAAAAAATTCGGGCCAAATCCTACGGTTATGACCAAGTTTTTGAACTGACAGAAATTGACGAGACAGTGGCTTACGCGAATCTCGACAATGCAATCAAAGCGGGCGAGCCGTGGGTAGGGTTCTGCTACACGCCGCACTATGTGTTTGCCCTGCATGACATGCAGATCTTGGAAGAACCGGCGTACGACGCGGCCAAGTGGAACGTACTGCAGCCCACAGATGACCCGGACTGGCTGGAAAAATCCGAGGCCGGCGTTGCCTGGGATCTTGCCTACCTGCATTTGCACTTCGCAAAGTCGCTTGAGGAAGAATATCCGGAAGTGGCGACCATGCTGTCCAACATGAAACTGGATACGGACACGGTTTCGGCGATGACCTTTGCATTGGTGATCGAAGGCCAAGAGCCTTTGGCTTATGCCGAGGAATGGGTCGGTGCGAACGAAGATGCCGTTCTGGGCTGGATGTCAAATTGATTGACGCCCACCGGAATTGAAACTCTGGCAGGCCGTCGGGACAGCCCCGGCGGCCTGTTTTGCACCAAAGGGACAAAAATGACCGAAACAGTCGTTAAACTGACGGATGTCTGGAAAATCTTTGGCGCAAAAGCCGAAGAAGCCATGGAAGCCGTCCGGAATGAAGGCATCGGAAAGCCTGAAGTTCTGGAAAGATTCAATTGTGTCGTTGGCGTGCAGGGCGCGTCCTTCGAAGTGCCACGGGGCGAGATTTTCTGCATCATGGGCCTGTCAGGCTCTGGCAAGTCTACGCTGGTACGACACGTCAATCGCCTGATCGAACCGACCGCCGGAAAGATCGAAATTCTGGGGCAGGATGTCTCCAAGATTTCCGAGGCCGAGCTGCGTCGCATTCGGGCCATGCAAATCGGGATGGTGTTTCAGCACATGGCACTGATGCCGCACCGCTCGGTTCGCGATAATGTCGCCTACCCGCTGGAAATCCGCAAAGTGTCGAAATCGAAACGCTGGGCGGTTTCGGATCACGCATTAGGGTTGGTAGACCTGACAGGCTACGAAGACCGCCTGCCCAAAGAATTGTCGGGCGGCATGCAGCAACGTGTTGGGATTGCCCGCGCGCTGGCCTCGGACCCCGAGATCCTGCTGATGGATGAGCCGTTTTCAGCCCTTGATCCGCTGATCCGCCTGCAATTGCAGGACCAGTTCAAGGCACTGGTGGCGCAATTGAAAAAGACGACGCTGTTCATCACGCACGATCTGGACGAGGCCATTCGCATAGGCCATCGCATCGCCATCATGAAAGACGGTGTCATTGTGCAGATAGGTACGCCGGAAGATATCGTCATGAACCCGGCAGACGATTACGTGCGAGAGTTCGTGCAGGGCATTTCCAAGCTGAAACTGGTCAAGGCGCATTCGATCATGGAGCCGATCGAAAGTTACTCTGGCCCGACCGATGGCGCGCCGCGCGCGGATGAAGGGGCGGATTTGGACCAGTTGATTGACCTTGCAGTCAATACGGACCTTCCGGTCATCATTACCGATGCTGGCGCTGATGTAGGCGTGGTCACTAAACCGCGTTTGCTGCGCGGAATTCAGGGGGGCAAAAATGACTGATGCAACCACGGAAGTAAAAGTCACGGCCGCCTCGGATATCGAAGTCGACCGCGAGGCGCTGGACCGCTCGATCCACGAATTTACCGGGCCAAACGGCGACTACTACGTCAACGCGTTTCACAAAATCCATGACGCGACCAGCGGTATTCCCAATACCTTCAACATCTGGGCGGCTGTTTTGGGACCATTCTGGTCTGCGTCCCGCGCGATCTGGGGGATGTTCTGGACTTTCCTGATCCTGGAAATCATCGCCTGGGTTCAGATCGGCCGCGGTGCCTGGGGCAACCCCGGCGCTGATCTGGCCGAACGGGCTGAACGTCAGCAGACCCGCGCGAACGAGCTATTGGAACGTGCGACTGCGGCCACCGAAAAGGCGGACATTGACCGGTTCAACAAGTTGGCAGCGAATATCCAGAAGGCCGCAGATGCCAGTTTTGAGAAAGCGGCGTCCGCCCAGTCTGAGGCGTTTGGCATCATGGTTACAGGCCTGTTGATGTTGTTGGTTTTCAAGCTTGCGCAAGGTTTTTATGCGGACCGCGTGTACGAAAAGCAGTACTCGAATTGGCGGACAGATCCTGCCAGCACCGAAAGCGGCCGCTCGACCCGCAACACTGTTCTGGGTGCTGTTTTGGTGGCCGCAATTGGTCCGCTGATTGTGTACAAATTCACCGTCAACGCCTCACTCCCATTGTTGGATGCATTTCCCGAGCAGGAAGTCTCCGCGATGATATTGGGCGAAGGCAACGGAACGTTGTTCTCAAACTTGGCAAGCTGGATGGAGGCGCAGATAGATGCAGCCGCCGCAGCTGGCGGGGATGTATTCGACGGTATCGTGGCGGGTGTGCGATCTGTTCTGGATGCGTTGACGGTGGCATTGATCGGTTCCCCGTGGCCAGTTGTGATGTTGGTGATCTGTGTGACCGCGTGGCGCGCGGCAGGGCCAAGGGTGGCAATCTTCACCGCGTCTTCGTTGGCCTATATCGCGCTTCTGGGGTATTGGGATGTGGCGATGGAAACCGTGGCCTTGGTGGGCGCGGCGGTGCTGTTATGCGTGGTTTTTGGCATTCCGCTAGGCATCTGGTTCGGCAAATCCAAGCGCGCCTACCGGGCGGCCGAGCCGGTGTTGGACCTGATGCAGACATTGCCTGCGTTTGTCTACTTGATCCCAATCATCGCTTTCTTTGGCACAGGCAACCCGCCGGGCATTCTGGCGACGATCATCTTTGGCATGCCGCCGGTCATTCGCTTGACCGCGCTGGGGATGCGCGGGGTTCCGGAAAGCATCAAGGAGGCTGCGGTGGCCTTTGGCGCATCGAAATGGCAGTTGCTCAAGGATGTTGAGATCCCGCTTGCCCTGCCGTCGATCATGACCGGCGTGAACCAGACCATTCTGATGTGCTTGTCGATGGTGGTGATTATCTCGCTGATCGGCGGTGGAGGTCTGGGCAAGGAAATCCTTGAGGCGCTGCAATACGCTGCCAAAGGTCCAGGTCTGCTGGGTGGGTTCGCCATCCTGTTCCTGGCCATGGTCATGGACCGTATCGTTCAAGGTGCCTTCCGCCGAGAAGACGAGAAACTCTGAACGCAAACGCCCCCGGTTCACATCGGGGGTGTTTTTCTTTCACCGGAGACGCAGATGACCGACCGTTACGAACAGTCTATGATGGACAATCTATATTGGTGGGGGATACCGACCCTATTTCGGTGCCCCAATCAAGGTCCCGAAGGGCAGGACATCGCTTTGGTCGGAGTGCCGCATTCGGCAGGCAACGGCACAACCGAGCGGGATCAGCATTTGGGCCCGCGTGCTTTGCGGCATGTCTCTGCCGTACAGCGGCGGGTACATTCGGTGTTTGAAATTGATCCGTGGAATTGTGCGAAGATTGCAGATGTAGGCGACGTTCCATTTCCGCGGGCAAACGATAACGAAGACTGCATCGAACGGATTACGGCTTTTTACAAAGACATCGATGCAGCCGGTGCGCGCCCGGTGTCGATTGGCGGCGACCACTCCATCACTGGCGGGATCGTGCAAGCGCTGGGTCGCGGTAAACTGGCTGGTGGAGAGCCTGTCAGCTTTCTGCATTTGGACGCGCATACGGACGTCTTCACCAAGGTCGATCATTTCCTGGGGGCGAAGAAATCAGCGGCCCATTGGGGCGCGTATCTGGCGGATCAGGGGCAGGTCGACCCCACGCGATCCATGCAAATCGGACTTAGGGGCCATCCGCGAAGCTTGGACTGGCTGCAGCCGTCCTACGACTATGGCTACAACATCGTCACCATGCGTGAATTTCGCCAGCGCGGGTTGGAAGACGTCGTGGCTCAGACCAAAGAAGTGCTGGGGGACCGCCCGGTCTATATCACGTTCGATCTGGATTGCCTTGATCCCACTGTCGCGCCTGCCGTGTCCAATCTGGAACCGGGCGAGAAGGGTTTCGATATTGACGAGGCTGTCGGCATTCTGCGCGCCGCGCGCGGGTTGAACATTGTGGGCGGGGACGTCGTCTGCATGATGCCAACCAAGGACAGCCCGAACAACATCACCGCGCTAACGGCAGCTGCGGTGATGTTCGAAATGATTTCAATGATCGCCGAAAACGCCAGCTAGCGCCGTGCGTCCACAGCCTGCGCCAAAACGCAGAGCAGTTCGAACATCAGCGAAATGCCCAGCCACGCGGTGCCTCCGTTCGGATCGAATGGGGGCGATACTTCGACCAGATCAGCGCCAATCAGGTTCACACCAGACATCCGGCGGATGACCTGCTGCGCCTGAAAACTGTTTGGTCCGCCGATCTCGGGCGTTCCGGTGCCCGGGGCGTAGGTTGGGTCAACAAAATCAATGTCATAGGTGCAATAGGTTGGTGCTTTTCCAACGATACCGCGCACTTCGGCCATCACGTCGTTAATGCCCCGATCGAACAGTTCTTCGATACGGATGATGCGGATACCCTGTGCCTCGCCCCATTCGATGTCTTCGGTGTTGTACGCAGTGCCCCGGATGCCAACCTGAACAAAGCGTTTTGGGTCGACCAATCCTTCTTCTACCGCGCGGCGAAACGGGGTGCCGTGGGTGAACTTGTGGCCGCCAAAATAGCTGTCGAACAGGTCCGTGTGGCTGTCGAACTGGATCAGGCCGACGGGGCCTGCGGCGGCAAGCGCACGCAAAACGGGCAGGGTGGTCAGGTGGTCCCCGCCAGCGGTGAGCGGAACAATGCCTTTTGCCTGTAGGGTTGAGTAGAAATCCGTAACCCGGTTCAGAGTATCTTCGATATCAACCGGATTGGGCGCAACGTCGCCAAGATCGGCGCAATTGACCATTGAGAACGGCGCGACGCCTGTGACTGGGTTCATCGCGCGGATCATCGTGGAATAGTCCCGCAATTGTCGCGGACCATGCCGCGCGCCGGGGCGATTGGTGGTGCCGCCATCCCACGGGATGCCGATGAGACCGACCTGAACATCCAAAATCCGTTCGTGATCCAGGCCCAGGCTGGGCAAACGCATGAACGAGGGGATGCCGGCAAACCGGGCCAGCTCCATCGCCGATACCGGCTGAAAAAATGAATCGGTCATGGCCTTATCCTTCGCGCAATTCCCATTGGACCCTAGCGGCCCAATGAAGTGTTGGGAATGCTCTGTGGCTTTTATATCAGAATGCGGAAACGTTTCCGGATTTCGGCATCCTGTTCGGCGCTCAAATTTTCTGGGTGATGGCTGGCCAGAACTTCTTTGGCGTGATGCCGGGCAGATGACCATGCGTCTTTGGCACCATCGTTTTGCCACGTGTGGGGCTCTTGTCGATCGGCGAGTTCGGGGTAAAAGTAGTCCCGCTCCATCGCCGCATAGGTCTGCGCGCTTCCCAAGAAATGCCCGTCACCCAGAACAGAATGGCAGATGGCGTCAAAACCCAGGTTTTCCTCGCTCACCTCAATTCCGCGCAGCGCCCGATAAGTGTGTGAGTGCATTTCGTTGTCCAGAACAAACCCCTCGAAACTTGCGCCTAACAAGGATGCGGTCATTCCCGAGCTTTCATAGATCAGGTTGCCCCCGGCCAAGGCCGCCGCAAGCGAGGTCATGCCTTTTTCCAGGCCATATTGTGCGTCGATGGCCTTTGCGTCGGTCATGGACGCGGCTACGCCCGAGGGCAGGCCTAACCAGTTCGTGATCTGCGCTGAGGCGGCGTTCAAAACAGCCGTCTCTCCGCTGCCGCCGGCAAAAGACCCGGTCCTGAGGTCTACGATGAAAGGCCAATTGGAAAACACCATCGGAAATCCGGGTCTGATAGCGTAGACCATGACAAGGCTGGCCAATGTCTCGGCCAGCGATTGCGCCAAAAACCCGGCCAAAGTCGCCGGGGCTGTGGCACCGGCCTGCGCGGCCGTGATGCACGACATGGGAATGTTGTGGGCGACGCATTCATAGACGACATCAACCGCATCCTCCCCATACCGCAGTGGCGAAATCACTGGGCTGATATGAGCTTTCAGAAAGGGGCGTTTGGCGAATTCACCCGGCCCTCCGGCGACGATATCCAGCAACTCGACAATGGGGCCGACATGTTCGGCCAGAGTAAACGATGTTGCCACTGGTTTGGTCGTATTGCGCACCAGAGCGTAGGCTGTGTTGACGTCCAGATCGAATACATCAGGTACATCTGTGGCCACGCAGCATCGGGTGAACCAGCTGACATTGGCCAGCGTGTCCTGCAATCGGGTGAAGTCGTGCAAATCCACCAAGGTAGAGGGGCGATAAAGGCCGCTATCGATGTCCAGCGTTTGAACGGCGGCGCCACCCGTGCCGAAATACACGCGGTCGCCGCCAACCTCGATCGAGCGGTTTTCGTCCCGGCCGTGGAACACGAAACTTTTGGGGGCTGTATCGATTGCGCGCTGAACCATTTCACGCGGGAACAGCAACCGGTCTTGCTGACCCGCCTGCGCACCTGCGGCTTTGAGGTCTGCCGCTAACCTGTCTGGCACGTTTCCCATGCCCAAACGTTCCAACAGCTGCAGTGCTGTATCGTATATCTGTTCGATCTCGCGTTGGCTTAGAGGTTTATAAGCGCCGCCCTTCTGGCCGGGTGGGCAGGGGTCTACGACCGGTTTGGCTGCTCGCTGGGCATGCCGCGCTTTTCGGCCGCTGCGTTTAGAACCCTCTGATGACATCCGGTCCAATTCCTTTTTATCGCTTTCCTGCACCGTAAGGGGCGGAACATCCCGGCATCAAAGGCGAATTGCCTTTTTCAGAATCCGCAATCGCAGTTTCGATTTTCCTGCACCCGCATTTGCGCAGTTGTAGCCTAAGCCTTTTCTTCCGCAAAACTTGGACGAAATCTTACGGAGCAAAGCCAATGAAGTCGCGTACCAAAGTCGTTGTGATAGGTGGCGGCATCGCCGGATGTTCGACCCTCTATCATTTGACGCAAGAGGGGTGGACCGACGTGGTGCTGGTCGAACGGAACGAATTGACCTCGGGCACGACATGGCATTCGGCCGCGCAGGTGACGAACTTTGGCATGAACCAGACGATGGTGGGCCTGAAAACGCACTCGATCCAATTGTACAAGGAATTAGCCGACGATCCGGATTATCCGATCAACTATCACCACGGGGATGGGGGGATACGCCTCGCCAACACCGAAGGCCAGATGCAGGGCTATCGCCACTTTGCATCCATGGCGCGGGGTATGGATGTGCACTTCGAGGTGATTGACGCGGACGAATGCGCCCGCCGACACCCTCTGATTTCAACCGACAACCTGATCGGCGGGCTGTGGGACCCGCTGGACGGCGATATTGACCCCGCTCAGTTGTGTCAGGCATTGGCGCGCCGGGCGCGCAAGGCAGGGGCAGAGGTTTATCGGAATACACCAGTGACTGGTCTGGAGCAGCACGCCGACGACACCTGGACTGTGCAGACCGAGCATGGTGACATCGATTGCGACATCGTGGTCAACGCCTGCGGATATCGCGTCAACGAAGTCGGTGCCATGATGGGCGTTCATCATCCTGTTTCGTCGATGGAGCACCAGTACTTCCTGACCGAAGAGATACAGGCGATCCGCGACGCGGGGCATCGGATGCCTCTGCTGCGTTGTCCGATCAGCGACTATTATTGCCGGCAAGAAAAGAACGGCCTGTTGCTCGGGTTTTACGAACAGGACTGCAAGACCTGGGGTATGGACGGGATTGATCCGAACTTTGTGAATGCCCTTTGCCCCGATGATTTGGACCGAGTGACGGACGTGTTGGAAGGCGCATTCGCGCGGATGCCCGCGCTGATGGAGGTTGGTATTCACACGGTGGTCAATGGGCCGATTACTTACACGATCGACGGCGCTCCGCTGGTGGGGCCAATCCCAGGCAAACGCAACGCCTTTTGTATCATCGGTCTGCGCGCAGGGCTGGGTGAAGGTGGCGGGCATGGGTGGTTGCTGGCCCAGCAGATCGTGCATGGCGAGGCTTGTTACGATACGTGGTGCCTCGACCCTCGGCGGTTCACTGGTCATGCAAATGTCGAATTGACCGCGCTCAAGGCCATCGAAGATTATCAAAACGAATTCCGGTTCCACTTTCCGCACGAACATCGCCCTGCAGGACGTCCCGCCAAAACCACACCTCTGACGCCGGTGCTGGCGGCGGAGGGGGCCGAGTTCACAGTGGTCAACGGGTGGGAGAGGGTGGATTACATCAAACCTTCGCCGGAATTCACGCCGACGCATAGTTTCGGTTTTGACGAAACATTTGACGTGATCGCCACTGAGGTTCGGAATGTGCAATCGGGTGTTGGACTGGCCGAGGTGAACGGGTTCAATCGGATCGAAATCAATGGAAATGACCGGCATGCTTTTCTGGACCGGATGTTCTGCGGGCTTGTGACCCGGCGCGAGGGGCGTGTTGGGCTAGGGTACCTGCTGAACCATCTTGGTATGATCAAAGCAGAGGCTACTGTCGCCAATCTACCGGCCAGCGACCGGGGGGAGGCGCGCGTCTGGTATGGCTCAGCCGCAGCAAGCGAATTTCATGACATGGATTGGCTGCGTCAGCACATGCGACGCGATGAAGACGTTCATCTGCGCAGTTTGACAAATGACCAAACCATATTGGTGCTCGCTGGCCCGAAGGCGCGAAACGTCTTGTCGGCCTGCGCCCGAGGGGATTGGTCGGCTGAGGCTTTCCCGTGGCTCAATGTGCGCGAGTGCTTCGTTGGCATCGCTCCGGCTACGGTCATGAACCTCAGCTTTTCGGGTGAATTGGCCTATGAAATCCACGTGCCCAACGCCTCGCTCTACGCGGCCTATCTGGCGTTACGGCAAGCAGGTGAGGCGCACGGGTTGAAACTGTTCGGGGCACGGGCGGTTGAATCGATGCGGATGGAGAAGAGCTTTCTTCATTGGAAAGCAGACCTGATCACCGAGTTCGATCCCTATGAAACAGGATTGGACAGGTTCGTCCGAATGAATAAGGGAGATTTTGTCGGGCGGAACGCTTTGTTAAATCGACAATCGGAGGGGCTTCGTAAGAAGCTTGTCGTGCTTCAGGTTTCCTCGACCTTCGGTCCTGCACATCCTGGAGCGTCATTGATGCAGGGGGATCAAGTGGTTGGAACCGTCACATCTGGCGAATGGGGGCACCGCACCGAATTGAATCTGGCGCATGCATTTGTCGATCCCGCCTACGCGGATATCGGATGTGAAATGGATCTGGACAGTTGCGGTCAGGGTGTGCGCGCAACGGTCATTCCGTCGTGCCCATATGACCCGGGCTTTGACCGGATGAAGGCGTAACTGGAACTTTGGCATTGCCGCAAGAGTAAATCTTTGTTTGGCTAGTTTCGAGCAAATCGAAACAATGATTGGCACCCATGTCCAAATCGCTGAGCCTGAGATGGTTAGAAATCTTCCAATTGATCGCCAAATCCGGATCGATCCAACAGGTCGCGTCCGAAACGGGTTTGTCGATCAGCACGGTCTCGAACCACCTGCGCAGCTTGGAAAACACGCTTGGTATCGAGCTGGTCGATCATGGGCGCAGACCCATGGGCCTGACGCCCGCGGGCGAAGTCTTTGCGCGATATGTCCGCGACGGTTTGACTGTTCTGAAACGCGGCGAGGCCGAAATCCGAACGGGCAATTGGCAACATGCGACCGACCTGCGATTGGCGCTTATTGACGATTTCGACAACCAGATCGCGCCTGATATGGTCCGGTTTCTGGCGCAGGCATTGCCGCGTTGCAATTTTCGTCACTATACGCGTCCCAGCCACGAAATCCTCTCTAAGCTACAGGAACACAAACTGGATGTGGGTGTTGCCACCCGACCGCCTGGGCGAACCGAAGGATTGATTGAGTACCCGTTGATGCGGGACCCGTTTCTTGTCGTGCTGCCCAACAGTTTTGAAGGGTCGCCAGAAGAGTTGTTTCACCCGGACGCGGACTTACCCCTATTACGGTATTCGCGGGACTATGTGATCGGGAAGCAGATCGAGATTCAATTGGCACGCAGCAAGTTTAGCCTACCGAACAGGTTCGAACTGGAATGCAACCAGTCGATCATCGGTTTGGTGGCCCAGGGTAGCGGTTGGGCGATCACGACGGCCGCCTGTTTTCATCGGACCCAGCGGTTCCATAACAGTGTCAAAGCCATGCCGTTTCCCGGTAGAAACTTCGTGCGAACCGTGTCGCTGTTCACGACCGAAGTGTATCCCGTGACGACCTCGGAACTGATCCAGAAAGTTATGGTGAAACTGATCCGGCAACATTTCACTCGCCCAATGTGCGCCAAGCATCCTTGGCTAAAAAACGACTTCCGCACGATGGAGGGGGAGGCGGCTTAGCCCGGCGCAGGCTTACCAAGCGACGGTCGATTTACAATTCTCGTCGCCAGTTGTTCGCCAGTCCCGGCGGTTTGGTTCTCGACCATCTCCACCAGTTGCAGGGCCGCTTTGCGCCCCATTTCACGATGTGGCACATGCACAGTCGTCAGGGCCGGGGAAACGATTCGGGCGAGTTCGATATCGTCAAAACCCGTGATCGATACATCGCCAGGCACGTCCAACCCCATCTCTTGGGCCTGTCGCAAGGCACCTGCGGCCAACACATCGTTCCCACACAAGATTGCAGTCGGCGGCGGGTCAGCGTTCATCAGGTCGCGGAAGGCTTTGGCACCGTTTTCGATTTCATACGACGTTTCGACAAGAGTCAGATTGCTGGCCGCGAGCCCGCTATCAGATATCGCATCCCGGATGCCCTGAACCCTGAGCCGGGCGCGATCATTCCCGTCTACGAGACCCGAGATCACGCCGATCCGCGTGTGCCCCAATTCAATAACATGGCTGGCGAGGTCGAACATGGCCGCGCGATTGTCAAATCCGACGGAAGGCAACTTGGAGTCCGGCAAATAGGACCATGCGACCAATGCCGGAATTTTCCGCTGGCTCAGAAAGTCGTAGATCTTGGGATCGCGGTCATGTCCGATCAGCAGCAGCCCGTCGGCCCCACGTGCAATCAGGGTCCTGATTTGCTCTTCTTCGATTTCAGGTTTGTAAGCTGAACTTGAGACCAGCAGCGTATAGCCGCGCTGGTGCAGTTCCTCCTGAAATGCCTGAAGGCCCCGCGCAAAAATCGCGTTTTCCATGGTTGGAATGATCGCGCCGATGGTGAACGACCGCTTGGCCGCCATTACACGGGCTGCAAAGTTTGGCGTGTACCCAAGCGCATCAACCGCGGACTGCACGCGTTCACGGGTAGCTTTGACCACCCGGTCCGGACTGTTGAGGCAGCGCGACACAGTGGCCGTCGAAACACCTGCCATTTTTGCCACATCATCCAGTGTCGGCGCCGACCGGGATTTCGCCATTTCCAAACTCGCAATTTGCTTTTGCTGATAACTCTAAACTCAACTGCGGTGAGAGGGAAGCATTTATGTAAGCGCTTGCATTTTGTATGTAAGCGCTTACAAATGACGTTGGGCCGAATCTGAAAAGGGAGTCCAAGAGATGTTTCTGGCTGCGTCCGCACTCGTGTTTGCCGTCTATTTTGCGAACGTGGCGTTGGGGGCTTTTGCAAACAGCGCCTTTCTTGGTGACGTCGGAGAGATGTTGGTTCTGTTCGCGGCGTCGATCCTGTTCGTTGTCGCAATTCTAAAAAGGGAAGCTGTCCGCGACGCAAAAAAGGATGGCTGAATTTTTTGCTTGGGAGGGCACTAAATGAAAAACGACAGAAATGAACTGGCGTCCGTCGAACGCCGTAATTTCCTGAAGCTCAGCGCCAGTGGGTCATTCACTGCAGCGCTGGTCGCAGGTGCAGGCGGCGTCCTTTGGTCGTCCGAGGCCGTGGCGCAGACAGCCAAAGAAGAAAGTGAGCGTGAAAAGGCCGCCGATCATGTCATGACGGTCGCGACCGCATATGTACTGGGCGCGTCACGTAGCTATCCGATCATGCAGCTTGATCTGAAAGAAAACATCCAGAACGCGACGAACGGCAAGGTGTACGTCAAACTTGCGCCGGGTGGTCAGCTGGGTGCCGGTGGTGCATTGGTGCAGAAAGTGCAGGGCGGAACCATTCAGGCGGCGCAGCATTCGCTGTCCAACTTCGCCCCGTTCGCGTCGACAGTAGACCTTATCAATATGCCGTATCTGTGCGGGTCGAACCAGCGGTTCACCAACCTTGTGCATTCCGACACATGGCAGAACGAAGTACACCCGAAAGTCGAGGCCGCTGGCTTCAAGGCCCTGTTCTATGTGGTGATCGACCCGCGCGTCGTTGCCGTGCGTCAGGGTGGTAATGCCATCATCACGCCGGGTGACATGAGCGGCGTGAAGTTCCGCGTGCCCGGCTCGAAAATGCTGCAGCAGTACTACCGCATGGTCGGCGCGAACCCGACACCTGTTGCCTGGGGTGAGACCCCATCGGCGATCAAACAGGGTGTTGCGGATGCGCTCGATCCGTCGGTCGGAGCGCTGTATGTGTTTGGCTTCAAGGACATCCTCAGCCACGTGACCTTTACGCAGGCCGTTCCGGACAGTCAGGTTTATTCGTGTAACCTCGAATGGTTCAATTCGATGCCGCCGGACGTTCAGGAAGGCATCATGTGGGGTTCGGAAATGACCAGCCATCAGAACCTTTCCAAAGTTCCCTCGGCCCGTGCCTTTGCCATGGCCGAACTGAACAAGGCCGGAGTGGAATTCCATTCGCTCAACGCGGATCAACTGGCTGAATGGGAAAGTGTCGGCGGCTACCAAAACGCCGATTGGGATCCGTTCAAGACAGAGTTGGCCGGGTCGATGGATGCATTTGAGAAACTTGTCGAGGCGGCCGGGACGCAGGGCAAGTACTACGTCCACGACGCATGACCTAAACCGGCGGGCGTCTTTTAGACGTCCGCAATCACTCAACAGCAGTCAGGCCTGAAAGGGCCCGAAACAGAAGGCCGCGCCTGACTGTTCTGTCGCCGAGGGAACACGATGACCTTACTCCGAAATATTGATCGCAACGCCGAGCGCTGGCTGCTGCTGGTGTTCTACGTGATGCTGGTCATCACCATGGCCATCGAGGTTCTGCGGCGCGAGATATTCGCTTATTCCTCGATCTGGGGAGAAGAAATCGTCCGGTATTCCTTCATCTATTTGGCCTGGATCGGTGCCGCGGCAGCGGTCAAGGAACGGGCGCATATCCGGATTGATGTCGTCATGCATTACCTCGGGCCGCGTCCCAAGGCCCTGCTGTACATCTTTGGCGATCTTGTGATGTTCGCCGTCGCTGTGATCGCGCTTTACTGGTCATATGAGGCGGTTCACGTCTCGGCCAAGTTCGGGTCAGTGACTGATGGCCTCCGGGTGTCCAAAGTCTGGTTCCTGATGGCGGTGCCGACCGGCTTTGCGCTGATGATCTGGCGCCTGATCCAATCGTTTATGCGTGACATCAAATCCCTTCGCGACGGCACGCCCGTCTTCGAAGGTGACAAGCTGTTTGACTGAGGGGATTTGAGATGCTCTGGAACACTCTCAATCAAACCGTAGAACTGGGCTGGGATTTCTACCTGCCCGTCATTCTGTTCGTTGTTCTGATCGCCATGGCTGTTCCGGTTTGGGCGGCGATTGGTTCTGCTGCCATCGTGATGTTGGTCATGTCGGGCGATCTACCGCTGAGTCTGGTGGGCGAGAGCCTGTTTACCGGGATCGACGCCTTTGCCCTGACCGCCGTGCCGCTGTTTATCCTGACAGGTGACGTGCTGGTCCGTACAGGTTTGTCACGTAAATTTCTGGATGTGGCTGAGGCGCTGACTTGCTTCGCCAAGGGCGGGTTTGGCTCGGCCACCGTTCTGGTTTGCGGCATGTTCGCCGCCATTTCGGGTTCGGATGCCGCTGGCGCGGCCGCTGTCGGTCGCATGACCATCAACCGGCTGGTCGAAAGTGGATATCCGCGCCCCTACGCCTGCGCCTTGGTCGCGGCCGGGGCCTGTACCGGCATCCTGATCCCACCGTCGATTGCCTACATCATCATCGGTCTGGTGCTGGGGATTTCCGCGTCGACCCTGTTCCTGGCTGCCCTGATTCCCGGTCTGGCCATTCTGGTTTCGATCCTGATCACCAACATCATCATGAACCGTCTTTACGCTTATGAGGGTGGCGGCTTGATGACGATGGGCGAGTGGCTGGCCAATTTGGGCAAGGCCCTGAAATCCGGCTGGTACGCCTTTATTGTGCCCGGGATTATCTTCTATGGCATCTTCTCGGGTCGCCTGACCCCAACCGAGGCGGGCGCTACTGCCGTGGTTGTCACCATCATCATGGGTTTCATCATGCGCACCCTGACACTGGCCGACTTTCCGTCGATGTTGGTCAGCTCAGCCAAGGTGAACGGGGTGATCCTGCCGATCATTGCCTTTTCGGCCCCCTTGGCCGAGGCGCTGGCGATCATGGGCGTGCCGCAAGGGTTCGTCGCCTCGATCACGTCGCTGACCGACGATCCGTACCTGCTGATCCTGCTGATGATCGGTATCCTGATTGCTGCGGGCTGCGTTATGGAAACGACCCCCAACATCGTGATACTCGCCCCGATCCTTAAACCGTTGGCCGATAACATCGGAATGAACGAAATTCAGTTCTGCATCATGATGATTACCGCGCTGGGTGTCGGGTTTATCACGCCTCCACTTGGCCTGAACCTGTTCGTCGTATCTGGCATTACGGGTGAGTCCATTCTGAAGATTGCGGCCCGTGCTATTCCATTCGTATTAACAATGCTGATCGTAGTTCTTCTGATTGCTTACGTTCCGGCGGTTTCGACCACTTTGCTTCCTGAAATCTACCAATAGGACCTACTGAAAATGCCTCGCGACTATCTGAAAAAGGCGACCCTGACGGCTCAATCTCATGCCACGGAAGTGCATGATACAGTGAAGACAATCCTTGCCGACATTGAGGCTGGCGGGGATGCCAAAGCGCTGGAATATGCGGTCAAGTTCGACAAGTTTGACGGCAACGTGTTGATGACCGCCGATGAGATCGAGGCCGCCTGCGCGCTTGTCCCCGAAAGGCTCAAGGCGGATATTCGGTTTGCGCACGACAACGTTCGCCGGTTTGCTGAAACGCAGAAATCCACGGTGTCTGACGTTGAGATGGAAATTGTCCCGGGCTTCGTCGCTGGCCAAAAGGCCATCCCTGTGGACGCGGCTGGCTGCTATGTGCCCGGCGGACGCTATAGCCATATTGCCAGCGCGATCATGACGGTCACTACGGCAAAGGTTGCCGGGTGCCGCCACATCACAGCCTGTTCGCCGCCACGTCCGGGTGAAGGCGTGGCGCCTGCGATTGTCTATGCAGCGCATATCTGCGGTGCAGACAGCATTCTGGCCATGGGCGGCGTTCAGGGCGTGGCCGCCATGACCTATGGTTTGTTCGGCCTACCGAGCGCAAATATTCTTGTGGGCCCAGGCAATCAGTTTGTGGCCGAGGCTAAACGTATTCTCTATGGCAAAGTTGGCATCGACATGATTGCCGGGCCGACGGACAGCCTGATCCTTGCGGACGGTTCCGCAGATGCGCATGTAGTTGCCACCGATTTGGTGAGCCAGGCGGAACACGGGTACAATTCTCCGGTTTGGTTGGTGACGGATGACCGGGACCTAGCGCAAAAAGTCATGGAGTTGGTGCCAGCACTGATCGAGGATCTACCTGAACTCAACCGGGAAAACGCCTTCGCTGCGTGGCGCGATTATGCCGAAGTCATCGTCTGTTCAGATCGTGAAGAAATGGCGGCCTGTTCGGACGACTATGCGCCCGAACACCTGACCGTTCAGGCCGAGGATCTGGATTGGTGGCTGGGTCGGTTGACCTGCTATGGATCGCTGTTTCTGGGTGAAGAAACAACAGTGTCCTACGGTGACAAGGCGACTGGCACGAACCACGTTCTGCCGACATCCGGCGCGGCCAGCTATACCGGCGGCTTGAGCGTTCACAAGTACATGAAGATCGTCACATGGCAGCGCGCTACACGCGAAGGCTCGAAATCCATTGCCGAGGCGACCGCTCGTATTTCCCGGCTGGAAGGTATGGAAGGGCATGCGCGGGCTGCAGACGTGCGCCTTGCCAAATATTTCCCTGACGAACAGTTCAACCTGACCGCCGATGAATGATCCGCGCGCGTTGTTCGATCTGACCGGGCGTGTCGCTTGCGTGACCGGCGCAAGCGCGGGCCTTGGACGTCGAGCAGCGCTTGTGTTGGCCTCAGCGGGTGCGTGCGTCGTTGGTGTCGCGCGTCGACCGGAAGCACTGGCAGATTTGCAAGCTGAAGGGGGCGACAGCGTGGCCACAGTTGTTGCCGACGTGGCCGATCGGTCGCGCATGGCATCGCTCACCGAAGAGGTCTCAGCCAGTTTTGGCGCGCCGGATATCATTGTACATGCGGCGGGCATCAACATGCGCGAAGTGGCCGATGACGTGACCGCCGAAGGCTGGGACAAGACGCTTGAGCTGAACTTGAGCGCCCCGTTCTTCCTAAGCCAGGCATTGGTGCCTGCGATGAAAGCTCGGGGGTGGGGGCGGATCGTGAATTTCGCCTCGCTTCAGACCACGCGCGCTTTCCCGGGCGGTATTGCTTATGGAGCCAGCAAGGCCGGGGTTGGGCAACTGACGCGGGCCATGGCCGAGGCTTGGTCCGCTGACGGTATCACTGCAAACGCCATCGGGCCGGGGTTTTTCCCGACCGAGCTGACGCAGGCCGTTTTCGATGACCCCGACCGGGCAAATCGTAACGCGGCGCAAACCTGTATGAACCGGAACGGGCAGATTGAAGATATCGATGGGCCGATCCTGTTCCTGTGCTCACGGGCGTCCGACTACGTCACAGGGCAAGTTTTGATGGTCGACGGAGGGTTTACAGCGAAATGAAAGCGCTTGTTTATCAGGGTGTTGAGCATTTGACCTATGAGGACGTATCAGATGCTGCGCCCGACATAGGTGAGCAATTGATCCGGGTCGAGGCCGTTGGGATTTGCGGCTCGGATATGCACGCCTATTTGGGTCACGACGCGCGCCGACCTGCACCGCTTATTCTGGGTCACGAGGCCGCAGGGACGATTGTTGGAGGTCCACGCGACGGTACGCGCGTAACGATCAATCCTTTGGTCAACTGCGGTGTCTGCCCGGCGTGTGAGGCAGGTCGGGAAAACCTGTGCCCCAGCCGGCAGATCATCTCGATGCCACCGCGTGAAGGGGCTTTTGCCCAATATGTGGCCATGCCAGATGCAAATCTGGTTGAGGTGCCGGACCACGTATCATTTCAGCAGGCCGCTTTGGCTGAGCCATTGGCGGTTAGCTGGCATGCGGTTCGTTTGGGCCTTGAGGCGCTGCATCAGGGAATGGCGCGTGATGCGTTGGTGATTGGCGGCGGCGCGATTGGTGTGGCGGCAGCTTTGGCACTGGCAGCGGCCGGCGTTGACGATATTGTCATCATCGAACCGAATGATATGCGGCGCGCCTATTTACAGAGTTTGGGCTCTTTCAATGTGGTTGAAGCCACGGATGATACGTTCTCACTGGTTGTTGACGCAGTGGGGTATTCTGCGACCCGTGCTGCCGCTTCCCATCACGTTCAGCCGGGCGGCGTTATCGTGCATGTTGGGTTGGGTGAGGATGCTGGCGGTTTGGATATACGTCGTATGACCTTGCAGGAGATCACGTTTATCGGCACCTATACTTATACTGCCGAGGATTTCAGAAAAACCGCGCAGGCGATTTTCGATGGCCGTTTGGGCCCGTTGAACTGGATACAGGAACGGGCCTTGTCTGAAGCTGCCGACGCTTTTCGCGATTTGCGGAAAGGTGCTGTGGCCGCACCTAAGATCATCCTCGCACCCTGGGTCTAGTCCAGGCAGAAACGGAGGTATTCATGTATAAAAAAATTCTCGTCCCAATGGCGCTGGATCATGGGATTTCGCCGCACACTTTGGAAATCGCCAAAGCCTTGTCGGCAAAAGGGGCCGAGATCGTGGCCCTGCACGTCTACGAGATGCCTCAGGGCTCTGTCAGTGCCTATCTCGACAAGGATGTCGTCGCCGAAGGCTTTCGCGCGGCACGCACCTTGTTGCGGGAAAAAGTTTCGGGGCTTGAAGGCGTTCAGGCCGAGATTGTCAAAGGTCACACGGCTCGCACGGTGATCGACTTTGCGACACAAAACAAATTTGACTGCATCGTCATCGGTTCGCACGAACCGGGCGTCAGCGACTATTTTCTGGGATCGACCGCCTCGCGCGTCGTCCGTCATGCGCCTTGCGCCGTGCATGTGCACCGCAGGCTGTAACCCGTCAATCGCGCCTATAGCGCCCAAACAGGATTTACATATCGGACATGAACATAGACAAAAAGATCACCGACGATCTGGTGGCCAACGACATCTCATTTGTCACCACGGTTCCGTGCAAGCAATTGGCCGGCGTCATCGACGAAATCGACGCGCGAGAAGACATCTTTCACATCCCGTCGAACAAAGAGGATGAAGGCATGGGCCTGTGTGCTGGTGCCTGGATGGGCGGCAAACGCCCCGCGATCATCATGCAGAACACGGCCATTGGCGTAACCATCAACACGTTGGCGACGCTGATCCAGTATTACCGGATGCCTTTGCCCATGTTGATCTCATATCGCGGAGAGCTGCGCGAACCCGTCGCCTGCCAGGTCGAGATGGCGGTGCATACCAAGGCGCTTCTGGCACAGATGAACATCCCGACCTACCACTTCCATCATCAGGCAGATGTCGAGGAGCTGGATGCGATCCTGAAATACACTTTCATGTGCAACAAGCCGGTCGCCATTCTGACCGACGCCAATTTCTGGGGAGGCTATGGCGACCAATGATCCGTTCTGAAATCCTGAAAGAAATCGCCCCGATCCTGCGAGATCAACTGGTTGTTTGCAACATCGGCATTCCCAGCCAGGAGCTGCACGCCATCGACGACCAGCCCACCAATTTCTACATGCTGGGCACTATGGGGTTGGCCTCAAGCATCGGCCTGGGTCTGGCCTTGTCTCAGCCAAAGCCGGTCATCGTAATCGACGGTGACGGGTCCATCCTGACCAACCTCGGCACCTTGCCGACCATCGCCAACAACGTGGCTGACAACTACATCTTGCTGATTGTCGATAACGGATCTTATGGGTCGACCGGGGATCAGCCGACTTACGCGGGCAAAAAGACATCGCTGGCGGCTGTGGCGCAGGCCTGTGGTTGCGAGAATGTGGTCGAGTGCCAGGCCGAAGACACTGGCGCCGCATTGCAGGCAGCGCTCGACAGCGGCCAAATGACAATCATCGTCAGCAAGTGCGAAAGCGGCAATGCCAAGATGCCGGTAATCACGATGGACCCGGTTGTGATCCGCGACCGCTTTATGAAGGCCGTCCAAGCGTCATAAAGAAGTCGACCTGCAGGTATTCAGCTTACGCCGTCCCGTTCGGGGCGGCGTTTCTTTGGTCGATTGCACCCCAATTTGATGCAGTTTCCTGAATGTGATATGACGCTACGTAAAGTGAATTTCAAAAACATTTTTAGAAGTTTCATCGCAAGGGGGGAAATTATGAAATTCAAATTGCTTGCGCAAAGCGTACTTTTCGGTGCCGGGCTGTTGATGGTTGGCCTAACGCCGGCGCAATCTCAGACCCGCGAGGAAAGTCAGGGCATGGTTCTGCTGCGCGGTTTGCCGACGTTGGATACAAATCACAGCATCGCGATTGTCGAGCTGGATCCGGAATCCGACCAGTTCGGAGAGCTACTGAGCGAAGTTGAACAGCCGGATATTCAGCATCCATTGCATCACCTCTACTACAGCCCGAACGGGCGTCTCTATTCGACCGGGTTGGACCCGTCCTGCAGCCTGGCCGAGATCGGGCTGTCCCGCGATTCCAGCGGAACGCCTGTGATCGAAGGCTTTACCTGTCTGGATACCCAAGGGCAGATCGTTGGCGAGGACATTATGTGGGCCACGTCGAACGGGCAGGAGTATATGTTCGTAACCTTCATGGGTGGCACTGGGGGCGATGATGGCGGCTCGGTCGGTGTTTTCGACACTCAGACAAATGAGGTGGTCAAAATTATCGAAGCACGCAAAAGCCAAGTCGGCGAAGGTGAGCCATATATCATGTACCCACACGGGATATCTGCGTTCGACGACCGCATGGTGGTCACCTCGACGATACATCCCGATATGACGACTGGCGTTGGAAATGTGTTGACGATCATAGATCTCAACACGCTTGAACCCATTCAGAACATCGTTGTGGAAAACGAAAAGCCGTTGAATTTTCCGTCTTCACCGGTCGAGGTGCTGTTCGCGCGGCCTGACATGCACGCTGACATTGAACCGGCCATTCTGGCCAACACGATGTTCGGGTTCGAGACCTGGAAAATCCCCTATGACGCCGGTTCCAAAACCTTTGGTGAAGCCGAAGTCATATATAGTGGCGTGGCCAATGAAACCGCCGTTCCGCTGGAATTCTATGGCACTGAAGATGAGCTATTCATCTCTCATGGGCTGCCGGGTGTCGTGAAGCGATATGAATTGGCTGCACTGCCCGAGCTTGTGTCCAGCGGGCCGGATATCGTTGCCGATCCGGGTGCACATCACATGATCTTTTTCACGTCCGCTTCGGGCCGGGACCTGATCGCCGTTCAAAATAACCTGCTCAATCTGGGCAACGCGGCTGATGACGACCCAACGGATGTGGATTTTATTGCTGACCTGAACGCACACACGATCACGATCCACGATCTTGAGACAGGTGAACGTATCGCCGAGGTCAATTTCAAAGAACGCTACAACAAAGGCGTGGACAACGTTGAAGGGCTGTTCGGTTCGGGTTTTGTGCACCACCATTAATGCTCTGGGGGCGTTATGCTTCGGGTGTTTTTGACAGCAGCCGTCGCTGTGGTGATCGCGGCGACGGCGTGGGTCTTCTGGGACCGCGCACGCGGGCCGACGGCGACGCCGATTGCTGGCTTCTCGGCGCCTTTTGTTTTCGGACGCTTTGCTGTGCCCCCGGACAACCCGCTGACGGAAGAGGCCTTTGCCCTTGGGCGTCACCTGTTCTACGATCCGATCCTGTCCGGCAACAATCAGGTCTCGTGCGCGACATGCCATATGCAGGCCCTTGCCTTCACTGATGGTCTGGCAAAGTCGCCCGCATTGTCGGGCGGAGAGCTGGAGTTCAGCTCCATGAGTTTGACCAACCTCCTTTGGGGGCAAGAGCGGTTCTTCTGGGACGGTCGCGCAACGTCGTTGGAAGCGCAGGCGTTGATGCCGATTCAACACCCGGACGAGATGGATCAGGACTTGGATGCGCTGATCACCGAACTGCAAGCATCCCGCGATTATCGACGGATGTTCCACAAGGCATACGGGGAAGTCAGCGCTGAAAACGTGGCCCGGGCATTGTCGACCTTCATGCGAATGCTGATTTCGTCGGATTCAAAATACGACAGGTTTCTGCGTGGCGAAGTGCGTTTGACCGTGCAGGAAGAACATGGTCGCAAACTATTCATGGCGCATCCGGACACCAAGGTTTCATTGCGTGGTGGGAACTGCATCGACTGCCACAGCCAGTTTTTGACTTCCGGGTTTCGGGACGCATTGGATGGGTTTTCAAACAACGGCCTGGAGTCCGATGACGACCTGCCGGATGGTCTGATGGCTGTGACAGACAATCCGGCGCACAAGGGCTTCTTCAAAGTGCCGACACTGCGCAACATCGCAGTAACTGCGCCCTACATGCATGATGGTCGGTTCGAGACGTTAGAAGAGGTCATGGATCACTACAATGACGGGATTGTCGTCAGCGATACGCTCAGCCCTTTGATCCTTGAGGCCGACAATGCACCAGAGGCCGGGCAGGGCACTGTGGGCCTGCGTATGACGCCCGACGAAGTGCAGTCCATCATCGCGTTCCTGCACACGCTGACGGATGAGGGTTTTCTGACAAACACACAGTTATCCAATCCTTTCGGAGGAGACGGCTGATGCGTATTTGGATGACGGGGCTTGCGATACTGTTGTTCGTTGGCGGAGCGCTGTTCTTTGCTCTTGGTCCGCAGCGCACCACGTCGATCACTTTGACCTTTCACGCGAAGATGGGTGAACATCCGTTGGTATTTGATGAGTTCTTGTACGAAAACCCCGGCGGGCCTGGCACGTTCAGGGTTCGTGACTTTCGGCTCTACCTCAGCAACCTGACCCTTTCGCAAGATGGGGCACTGTTTGCTGAGCCTGACAGCTATCATCTGCTCCGGTTCGACAACCCGGAAACAACCCATTCGCTCAGGCTGAACGACATTCCCGTGAGCAGCATTGAGCAGGTCCGTTTCATGATCGGCGTAGACCCAGAAGCCAATGGCTCGATCCAAGCGCGCGGGGACCTGGACCCGAACAGCCAAATGGCCTGGAATTGGGAGGTCGGCTATAAATTCGTCGTGATGGAAGGAACGCTGCGGATTGGCGAAGAGGTCTCGCCGTTGGTCTATCACGTTGGGTTTTCGGAAAACGCGCGCGAGGTCGATATCCAGTTGCCACCGGATATCGTTGTTGAGGGCGATGTGGACCTGCACATGAACGTCGATGTTGCAAAGCTATTTGACGGGCCCACGCAAGTCGACCTGCGTATGCTCTCATCAGTCAAATTCAACCGCGAAGACGCCGCCATGCTGGCCGACAACTACGCGGTCATGATCACCCCGATGTTTAAGTGACTTTGGACCGGGTAAGGTTTGAAGGGCTAAAAGAGCCCCTCAGAACCGATAAGTCGCACCAATCATGGGGCCGGACTGTTCGAACGTGAAATCGTTGCCGTCAATCTCGTGATCGAAAGAGATATAGCGATAACCGCCGCGGATCACCCACCTGTCGTTGATTTCATAATCCGCAGTCAGCAAGACCTGCCATGTTTCGCTGTCGCTGCTGAAGCCGCCGTAATCAAAAAAGCCAGTGCCAGACCATCTGTCGTTGAATGCGACGCGGGCTCGAACGCCGATGACCGGGTCTGTCCAGCTTTCATCGACACTGACGGACCGGCCGGGGGCTGCTCCGGGAAGGACGGTGAAATCGGTCTGCGTCCGGAACCAGCGGAAACCGCCGACCAGGTCCACGTAGGACGTATCTGTAGTATAAGCCCGGTAGCCTACATAACCGCTGAAAAATTGCGTTGTGAGAGAGGTTTCAAGACCAGAGCTTGCCGGACCGGGCGTGTCATTGCTGAAAGAGACGTCCACATAGTTGTAGTCGGCCAACAGTGACCAGCGCCCATTCGATGCACCAAAGACGCCCATGAAGGCCAGATCGAGATTTTTTAGTGCGTCAGAGAAGCTGAGCGTTCCATCAACTGTGCCGCGGGCTGTTTCCTGCGTAACCTCCGTTTCAGGCATGAACAGGTATATTGTTGCCTCATAGGACCAGTCGGACTGCTGCGCCACAGCGGCAGTTGTCATTGGAATCCAGGTCGCCACGGCCCACGCAGCGGTTGTTATTGCCCTCTTAAAGACCATTTTGATCCTCCGTTTGTTCCAATTTGGCAATCTGATCTGATTGCTCACTCATTCAGCGGCTTCGCCAGACTGTTGTACGCGCGCACCGACACGGTTGATATCGGTTTCCGGAAAGAACTCGGACCAGACATGCCAGAATACACCGGCACGCAGGGTCTCGACGCGTTGCAGTTTTCCCTGATCCGACATCCCCCAGAAATCGCAGCGGGTGATGGGCTGGCCTTTGTCATTGTACCAAACGCCAAGGCTTTCGTACTTTGGGTCCAGACTGACAACCACGTCTCGTCCACCGACATTTGCGTTTACGATCCAGTCATTCTCGACCACGAAATCATCGGTCCAGCAGGCGGCATCATTGCCGATCGTGATCCCCCAGACATAGGACTTATTCGGAAGCCGGTCGTCCGATCGGTCCATATTGTCCATGACGGGCGCATCTTCCTGATGCTGGCGCGCGATCCCCCAGCCAAACGTAATTTCCGTCACCATATCCAGCAGCCGCAAAAACGGGTTCGGCGAGGGCGTGTTCAGATACACCTCGCCATCGGGAAACGCTTTTTGAAATCCGCGGAACGTCATCCGATACGTGGGCCAGGGCTGCATCTTTGCTTCGGGGCGCACAGGGCAGGCGGGCCCATCCGCGCCAGTATCGCGATCCGTCTCGCGAAACCCATAGATCTGCTGGATGGGTTCCCCGGTTTCGTTGTCCCGCAGGATCAGGTTGTTGCCATGTTGGGCCAGAACTTCAAGATCCAGGCGGTTGCCCTCGATGCGTGGGGCATAGCCTTGCCCAAGGTTGGCCATCGCGCAAAAGGTCATGACGATATCTTCGCCACCCAGCCCGTCAGCATTGCCGGCCAAGTGGGGTCGCATGATTTGCGCATCGGGATGCGCGCGGGCGTGACCATTGTTTTCAATAACGATGACCGGCGCGGTCGGGCCGATGAATTTTTGCGCCTCGGCAATAGGAAAGAAGGCCGCAGTGTTGAGTTGGTTCCTCAGCCCCAGATGGACCCACACATAGGGAAATCCATACAAAACCAAAACTAGCAGCGCCGCAATCAGCCACAGCCAGAACGGGCCGCCGCCCAGAATGAAATGCGCAAGCGTAGCGACGGCAAATCCGCTCAACCCCACTGCGATCAGGCGGTATTCGTGTCGGATAAACCGGATCATGTTTTTGCGTTTAACCTTAAGCACCATTTGCGAAATGTCGCCAAGATCGCGGAAATAGACGAACCCGATACCCAGTGAAACGACTAAACCCAGAGCGAAAATGATGTTTCCTGCCATATGCTTATCCTATTTTCGGGTTCCAATAGACCGCCTGCAGGAAAACCGCGGGCGGTCAGGAATTATTGCTGCGGTGACGCGCGTTTTATGAGAAACGCATCTACGGCTAGCTGGGTTTCGGGGCGGGTGTTTTCGATCCCCTCGTAGGGCGCGCCATATGCTGGAGGCACATCCGGGAATTTTTCCTTTCGTGCCATGTGACGACCCAAGATGCGCACAAATTCCTGGCCGCCCCATGCGCCAACCTCGGTCGAGACTGAAAATTCTTCACGAGTATCTCGATAGAGGTCAAAGAACTTGGCCGCGATCGGGTTCTTGCCCGGAGGCGGCAAGATGAGTTTGAGCTGATCCTTGACGATCGCCTCGGGTTTTTTGTCCGAATAGATGATCACGTGATCGCGACGCGATTTGGATTCATCGTCGAAAAGTAGCGCAGCGGATTGATCCACTCCGTCAATCAGGCGGTCGCGCGGTATGAACTCATCAGCACCGGCAAAGCGCGACAAGGTGGTATAAAGGTCCGAGACGTGGATGATACTGTTGAGCAGCCCGTCCGCTTCGATCATGCCGGGCCATCGGATAAAGGCGTCAACTCGTACGCCACCTTCAGTGGTGTCGGCCTTGCCGCCACGGAAGATCATCGGTGTGAACCCAGATTGCGGTGAATATTTGGTAAAATGGCCGTTGTCGCCCATTACAATAACGATGGTGTTCTCAGCCAATCCAAGCTCGTCAATCTTGGCAAAGAGATCTCCAAGCCATTGGTCAAGTAGCTGCATTTTGTCGACATAAAGGCCGCCATTTGCGCTTTTTGGTCCGGTCCGGCCGGTCCGTGTGTTGTCCAGTGGGATCATCGGCCAGTATTGCAGGAAGAACTGATCCTCGCCACCAGCCAAGCGCTCTAGTTCTTCCATGGTCTTGTCTTGGAAGGCTTGGTTCATCTCGTCATACTTGGCCGCGTTCCAACGTTCGCCGGGTTTCATCCTAATTTCGCGGATGGGACCCCCGGCCTCGCCTTCAATCACGGTCATCATGGCCGAGGCGTCGGGGCGGAACCACTTGTCGACAGTATACTTGTCGTCATAATCGTTGATGGCTACGGAAACCTGCTCCTTAATCGCGTCATCGTGGAATATGGTTAACTGCCCCTGCTGATGAATCGCATGCTGGGCATAGTCAAACCCCTGATTCATTGCCCAGCTTTCTGAAATGTCACCCATATGCCATTTGCCAACATGACTCGTGGAGTAGCCGGCCTGCTTAAGCACTTCAGCGAGTGTAATTTCGCCACCCGGCAGGCCTTCTCCGGCAATATCAACTTGTGTGTTCCCCATACCCATACGGACAGGCAGGCGTCCGGTCATTTGTGCCACGCGCGTCGGCGTGCACGATGGTTCGGTGTACATCCGAACCATCCGCATGGCCTGATCCGAGAAGTCATTAATGTTCGGTGTTTCATACCCGCGTATTGCATTCAGCTCTGGGATGCCCATATCCCCAAAGCCCAAGTCATCGATCAGCACACTGACGATATTTGGAGGGTTTCCACCGTTACTTTCCCGAAACGCAGCTAATGCTTGGTCAACGGCTGCGTCATCTTGGGCCCATTGCGATCCAAGCTGTGCTTGAAGGATATAGAATTCCGCATCGTGTTGAATTGGGTTTTCCTGCGCTTCAGCCGATAAGGCAGCAAAGCCCATCGACAACACAAAAACACACTGCAATTTCATTCCAATCTCCCCTTCAGAATACCGACTCCACGGCGCAGGCTGTTTGTCATATTGAAACATTATTATATTTGCTGTTGAAACGCTACGCCGCAAAAGCCGGGTGGAGGTAACCTCTAGATTTCTTGGGAAAGTCCGTCACACGCCGGCCGTATGCCACGTGTCTTAGCGGCTGACAGGAGGAACCCCAGAAGGTTGACCAAAACCACGCGAAATGTACAAGAGAAGCGGCGTGAGTGAACCGTGTGTTTCGGCAATCAAACACTTGGCCCAAACACCGACCATCCGGTCGCGCGGACCAGTTCCTGAAATGCAATGCTTGCCAAATGAGAGTTGCCTTTTGCGTCCAGTCCCGGGCTCCATGCTGTGACCGCTGCGACGCCAGGAACGATACACAGGATGCCGCCGCCGACACCGCTTTTGGCAGGAAGTCCGACGCGGAATGCAAACTCGCCCGAGGCGTCATAAGATCCACACATCATCATCAGCGCAGTCACTCTGCGGGCGCGCTGCGCGGACAGAACGGTTGAACCGTCTGCAGGGTTCTGGCCTGCGGCGGCCAAATAGCGGCCCGCAACCGCCAACTGACGACACGACATGGCGATGCTGCATTGGCGGAAATACAGCGACAGAACATCTTCGACCGGCGCTTTTAGGTTTCCCTCGGCTTTCATGAAATGCGCAAGCGCCCTGTTTCTGGACCCTGTCCGCATCTCGGAGTCTGCAACGGCTTTATCCACCTGAATGGACGCATCCTCTGCGAGCGTCCGGCAAAGGTTCAGTACATCGTTGACCGCCTCATCAGAGCTTCGGTCTTCTAGCAGAACGTCGGCCACGACGATGGCGCCGGGGTTAATAAACGGGTTTCTGGGAATTCCACGTTCATGTTCGAGCTGGACGATTGAATTAAACGGATCGCCCGAAGGTTCGCGCCCCACACGTTGCCAAAGGGTCGCGCCCACATGTTGCAGGGCCTCTGTCAGCGAAAAAACCTTGGAAATGCTTTGAATGGAAAACAGCGTGTCCGCATTTCCGGCCGAAACAGGCGCGCCGTCAATGGGCGCGACAGCGATGCCGAACTGGTTCAGGTCAACGCTGGCAAGTTCGGGAATATATTGGGCGACCTTCCCGCGTTCCGACATGCTGGCAACGCGATCGGCGATGTCATCCAAAATGACCTGCAACTCACCGGTTTCAACCACGCTGGGTCTCGGCATATGCCTCCTCCGTCCAGACTGAGTGATCCACGCCTTTGTCAAATTCAGGGAATTTGCTTGCCACAAAGCGGGGCTCAAGATTCTGTCTGCGCTGTGTGAAATAGTCCACGGTCAGTTTGTACACCGTGCCCGATAGCAGCACGATGGCGACCAGGTTGATGGTTGCCATTACGCCCATGGCTGCATCTGCAAAATTGAACACTGTGCTGACCGCTTGCACCGCGCCCCAGACGACCATGGCAAGACAACCCAGGCGCAAGATGTAGATTGGCACTTTGCCTTCCAGCTTCAGAAACGTCATGGCGTTTTCTGCGTATGAGTAATTGCCCAATATCGACGTAAAGCCAAAAAACACGATTGCGATTGCGATAAAATGGCGGCCGATCTCACCCAGATGGACCGCTGCCGCATCCTGAGTTAGACGCATACCGGTGGCCCCGTCTGGTTCGATGGCGCCAGACAGCAGGATCAGCAATGCTGTCGCGGTGGCGACCAGTATCGTATCCACGAAACAGCCAAACGCCTGAACCAAACCCTGGCTCGACGGGTGGTGCGGAGCCGGTGTGGCAACAGCCGCGATATTGGGGGCCGAGCCCATGCCAGCTTCGTTTGAAAACAACCCGCGCTTTATACCATTGAGCGCTGCTGCCATCACGCCACCTGTGACGCCGCCTGCTGCTTCCTGAAGGCCAAAGGCCCCTGCAACGATAGACCACAGCATTGCAGGCACCTGTGGCAGGTTCAGGACAACGACAACACAGGCCAGCAACAGGTAAAGCCCGGCCATGAGCGGCACGACGATTTCGGCAAATCGCGCAATGGTTCGGATGCCGCCAAAGATGACCACAGCAGCGGCAGCCGCCAGCGCCAGACCAGCAATCAATTTGTTCAACCCGAACGCGCCTTCGAACGCCTCAGCGATTGAGTTGGATTGGACGGCGACAAAAACCAGGCCGAAACTGACGATCAGGCAGATCGAAAAGATCACACCGGCCCAAGGCGCGTTCAGGGCATTGGCCATGTAAAAAGCAGGACCGCCACGGAACCGCCCGTTCGAAGACGTGACCTTGTAAAGTTGCGCAAGAGTGCTTTCGGAATAGGCTGTGGCCATCCCGACCAAGGCTACGATCCACATCCAGAAAATTGCGCCGGGGCCACCCAGGGTCAAAGCCACGGCGACACCGGCCAGGTTTCCGGTGCCAACGCGTGACGCCAGACTAACGGTCAGTGCCTGAAACGGTGTAATTCCGCGTTTGTCAGTGGACTTGGACGAGGTAAGGACGCGGATCATCTCGCCGAAATGTAGAAACTGCAGCGCACCCAGACGAATGGTGAAAAATATGCCGACGCCGAGCAACCCGTAGATCAGGACGTAGTTCCAAAGAATAGAGTTAATGCCGTTAACAATTGCTTCCATCGTCCGCCTCCTGAGAACTTAGACCGTTCGAAAAAGCAGCTAAAATACGATGCTTATTCGTCCATCATGCACGAAGGGAGGGTTGTTGAGTCAAGCTTCAAACCCGAAAATCGGCGAAACGTCCCGACATATACAATTGATTTAACGATGAGAATTCATTCGGGTGACGACTTTTTGCGCGGCTTCAACTACAGACTGGCCTGCGTGTTTCGAAGGTTGTGAGCGCGCTGCGAAAAGGGCTTTCGGGGCGCAGATCGTCCCGAAAGCCATAGTCATAGAAGCGTCCAGATGAAGTGTGCTTTGCCTATTCAGCGGCCATCTGTGCCGAAGGTGTCGACATCGAAATCACGCGCTCGTCTTCGGTCATATCTTCTTCGATCCCGTCGAAAAGTGGTGTGGAGAGATAGCGCTCGCCCGTGTCTGGCAACATCACCAGAAAAACGGAACCTTGCGGAGCTCGCTCGGCCACTTTCATAGCAACAGCAAGCGTCGAGCCACCAGATATTCCCGTAAAAATCCCTTCTTCCGACGCCAGCCGTCTGGACCATTCAATCCCCTCGGCACCGGGGACAGGGATCAATTCATCATAGTAACCCTTGTCGATCGCCTCTTGCAGAACCCATGGGATAAAGTCTGGGGTCCAGCCCTGAATGGGGTGAGGTTCAAAATTCGGATGGCTTTCCGTGGGTTGGTGGCCCTCGTTGCGGGTGTTTGTATAACCCGATGACACAATCGCCGCGTTGGCGGGTTCTGTTAGGATGATTTTCGTGCCGGGGCGCTCTGCGCGAAGAACGCGTGCGACACCGGAAACGGTCCCGCCGGTGCCATAGCCGGTGACCCAGTAATCCAGCCGCTCACCTTCGAAATCTGCCATGATTTCTCGGGCAGTGGTGTTCTCGTGAATATCGGCATTTGCCGACGTCTCGAATTGGCTGGCCAGAAACCATCCATTCTGTTTGGCCAGTTCCTTGGCTTTGACATACATGCCAAAGCCCTTTTGCGCGCGCGGCGTCAGCACGACCTTCGCCCCCAGAAAGCGCATCAGCTTGCGGCGTTCTACCGAGAAGCTGTCGGCCATGGTCAACACCAGAGGATACCCTTTGGCAGCACACACCATCGCAAGGCCGATCCCAGTGTTGCCTGATGTGGCCTCGACCACGGTCTGGCCGGGTTTCAGCCGCCCGTCACGTTCCGCCGCCTCGATAATGTTCAGCGCCAAACGATCCTTGACCGAAGCTGCAGGATTGAAAGCCTCGAATTTCACATAGACCGTCACATGCGACGGCGCGATCTTGTTGATCCGAATGCAGGGCGTGTCACCTACGGTATCGAGAACACTGTCATAAAGCCGTTTGCGTCCCTCAGTCTGCCGAATGCCCATGGCAATATCCCTCTCTTGGTTGGAAAAATCCGTGCCAGTTTATACCAAGTTCGCTGCTTCGGCGCTTTAAACATTTGTCTTGGGAATGAGCGGCGGAGTCACACGCTGGACCGTCAGTTCAGGATGCCCATAGGCTTCGGGATATGCCATGGGAACAAACGGGCCTGCGGGAATAATACCATTCCAGCTTCGGCCGAAGTACCCTTGCCGACAGTGATCCAGTGAACTGCTGTTCGCCACCCCGGGCAGGTCATGGACGCGACAAAGCCAGCGCCAGAGATGCGGGTAGTCAAGGATCTTGGCGCCGTTCAGCTTCATTCGCACGTAGTAAACAGGGTCGTGGCGGTAGAGCGTCGGGAAAAGGCGCAGATCGACTTCTGTAAATCGCTCCCCGGTTAGAAAAGGTCTGCAATCGCTGGCCAAGCGATCTTCCAACTGCGCCAATGTCTTGAAGTAAGTCCCGAAACTGGTGGCATAGACGTTTTGATCAGACGAGAACCCGGCCTTGTATGCCCCGTTGTTGATGGCGGCGTAGATTTGCACGTTCAGTTCGTCAATTTCAGCCCGGATCGCAGGATCATCCGGGTAGAGGTTGGGCCGGTTGGCTTCATTGCAGTAGCTGCCCAGCAGCGCCGCATTGCCATTCAGCATTCGAATGATCTCGGCGCTTTCATTGTTCACGATACGGCCGGCTATTTTGTCATACAGGATTGGGACTGAACGTTCTTCTGAGCCTTCAGCCCGGTAAATTTCGCGAACCAACCTGAAACCTTGTCCCGTTGCGGTTTCCAAGGTGCATTCAGGCAACGTTGCCCCAGTTGCTGAAGCAACAAGCTCGGGGGCGAACTGCCAGTTGTTCGGACCCTCTGGGTCGTCTTCTGTGGTGCGATTGGGAAAGGCCACATCCATCGAAATGCTGTCCTGCAAACCCAACACATTGCGCGCCAGCGTCACCCGATGACACCATGGGCAATTCAGCGCAACAAACAGGTGATAGCGCCCTGGTTCAGCCGGGAACTCTGGATCGCCGATAGCATGTCGGAATCCGCTGACGCCGCGCACGAACTCTCCTCGTGCGCGGCGTTCTGAGGCATGGGCCTGATCTTCCTGTTTGGAATGGTCGGTCATGCGTGGCCTTATCCTCTTAGGCGGTGGTGCAGGATGATCGGAACCGCAAGGTCTTCCTCATCGCTCAGGTGGCGTTTCAGAAAGGCCTCGATGGCTTCTGAGGTGTCGCGCAGAGATCCGACTTCGGATCGGGCCTGAGCCTCATCCAATTGGATGAGCTTGATCACACGATTGGCCGTCCTTGTGTATTGGTCAAGGACCAGATCGAGGTCGGCATGGTCCTTTTCCAAAACCTTCAGTCCGGCGTCAAAGCGGGAATCCGCGGCAGAAAGCTCGGGGAAGTAGCTATGATCTTCCCAACCGTGATGGCCGTGCAAGTTTCCAACAAGCGCGTTTCCATAATAGGACAGGCGCGCGGCGTACTCTTCGGGGGACAGGTCCTTTTCAAGATAGCTTTCTGCATCAGAGCGAACCAGCCGGGCAAGGCGCCGAAACATCAGATGGGCACCCAGCCAATGGCGGGTTTTCTCGGTGAAGCCGGGGTGTGCTTCCCAGCTGTCGCGTGGATATTGTTCGAGCAAGATCTGCATCTCGCCCGGCATATCGGCGGTGCGAATGTCGTATGTATCAAGCATGCGCTTACTCCTTTCCGCAGACATGTGTGTGCTGAAAACTCGCACCGTTAGGCTCAAAGATGCACAGTTGGTGTCTATCTCTGCACATCGTCAAAAGTTGTGTCGATCAAATCGGCTATCTTGCATGGCGCGTTCAATCTTAAGATTGTCACGTCGGCGGGTGCCAATGGAGCGAAGGTGACCCCGGTGGCGCAGGGCCGCAAGATTATGCGGCAGCAGACATTCGTTTGCCTGCCCTTCTAGCGGCAACCAAACGATTGCTTGGCATAGCTTTTGCAGCCTGTCTATTATCGCCCAAAACACAAAGCGCCTAGGTTAAATGGGGCGTTTCAGTCTCGGGCGGTATGGCAACATGAGTGAGAACAAATTGAATTCTGATAGCGAAACTTGGAATGTTCCAGGTTTTGGCGTGCATCACATTGCCAAGCTTCTGGAAAACCGTGGTTCGGATATTGTTACGCTTCTGAGATCGGCCAACCTACCCGTTGATCTCCACGAAACACCACCGGATATTGTTGATGTCCGGAATGAGCTTCGCCTCCTAGAGCTTGCCATTGAAGAGACCGGGGACCCCCTATTTGCAATCTCAGCAGGAAGAACATTTAACCCCCGAAAAACGACACTTCTCAGCTACGTCGTTTTGAACTCTCCGACCGCTGGCGACGCAATTGAGAAGGCAGTGACCTACGCGCGCCTGGCGCGGGGTTTCGCCAAATTGTCGTTTTATGAAGAAGAGCGTGGCATGTTCTTGGAGATAGATTCCATCGCTGAACTAATGCGTTCTGACGGAGCTCATAATGAGTTTCGAATATCCGCTTTCTTGACCAGTATTCAGATTGCAGCTGAAGCGCCCTTACCAGTCCTTGAGATACGTTTTCCGCATGAATTGACCGAAGAAAGGCAATCCGAAATCTCCGGTGCTTTAGCGGTCAATATCAAACAGAGTCAAAGGGTTCCGGGTATCCTGTTTGACCAGACAGTGATGGATATTCCGATCAAAGATACAGACCCCGCATTGCTTCTGCATCTTGAAAAACATGTGCAAACTTTGATGAAGGATTTGCCGCCCGCAATCGGCGAAACAAGTTCTTTGGTGCAAAGCGAGATTACGTCGCGACTGTCTTTTAACGCTCCCACACAAGATGAAATCGCGAAGACGCTGGGGATGAGCATCAGTACACTCGGACGCAAACTTGCCAAAGAAGGCACAACCTACAAACAACTGCTCAAAGACATTCGCGCAAGGCTGGCAGAACAGTATCTTGATGACCCCAAGCTAAGTCTTTCCGATATTGCTTTTGCGCTCGGTTACTCTGATCAGGCTGCGTTTACCAATGCCTACAAGACCTGGACGGGCCAATCTCCGGGTAGTGTTCGAACAGTTTAGGTTGATCTCAGGGCATGCAACTCGGTTGTTACAGTGATCTCGGGCAAGAAAGCGGATGCTGATCTACTGAAACGTAGCCTCAGGCATCCGCTTTTTATGTGTCAGCGCGTTTATGAGAAGGCATCACTGCATGAATCACAAGAGTCGGAATTCGAAAGCTCTGGTGTCAACTGGAAGCCGGGGCCGGACAGATTTACGGTTTGTTGGTCGATGTCACCCAACGGGTGCGCCGAGGACATTCCAGCACTTACGATCAGTGCGAACACGGTAGCAGATGCAATTATTACTTTTTTCATTTCTTGGTCCCTTTCGGTTGAGCGTGCTTGAAACGCTTTGTGTGCATTCAATTTGGCATTCTGCGGCTCAGGTTTATTGCGATTGCACGTCAAGGTTTTGAGAAAAGACATCAAGCTAGCGTCGGTTCGCGTCGTCGCCTTGAGAACATTGATCAACACGGCATGGGGTCGCTTTGAGCCCATTTTGATCAATGCTGTGCAAGGCGTGAATGGCCGGTAGCCATAACAAAGCTGCGGATGGAGTTCTTACAGGTCGTCAGATGGGATCAAACCTGCACGGTTCAGCAGCCAGGCTTTTTTTCGCAACCCACCACGTTCACTAAATCACTTAGGCTAAAATTCTCTGTTCGAGTTCTTTGGTGTTCGCGATGCGGTTGGATCCGGCAGTGGTATGCCACACGGTGGTACAGGGGTGACCCCGTGTGGCATTGTCTTACGCAATCAAGTTTTGGTCGATCACCTCGAACGAGAATTCGTCGACTGTAAACATGGTGTCGTCGATCGCTGACAGCTCTACCGCATCAAAGGTTTTGCGCCCGAGTGAGCCCGAGAAATCACCGTCGTCGGCATCCGCCACCATGGTGCCGACAAGAACACCGTCATCGTAGAAGGCAACCTCGACGTCACCGCTGCCGTGACTGTCGCCAAAGCTAAAGATGAATTCCACCGCTTCTAGGTCCGTGTCTTCCAGCGCAATTCTGAGGCTTTCGTCACCGTCAACCGATGCAGCATCGCGGCTAAACAACGAGTCGTCGAATGAGAACACGCCAATCGCCCCATGCTTGATCGCGACCAGTTCAAAATCGGTCGGATCGACCGCATCTACCTTGATACCCACATCCGAAAACGTCAGGCTGTTCCGAACCGGACCAAGCTTGTCGACATCCACGTCTTCGCCATCGATGCTCTCAAAGGCTTTGGTTTTGAACCAGCGACCGGCCTCGAACTCAACCGCCAAACTCTGGGTTTCTGGAATGAACAGGCTTGCCACCATGGGATCGTGATCCGAGGCGCGCCCGCTGGTTGCGGCGAACTCTGAATTGACGTGGACGATGTCAACCTGTGCGCCGGAATGCAGATCCTCGGACACCAGAATATGATCCAACGACTGGCTGTTGCCCTGAAACTCAAAGCTATAGCGTTCGTCTTCCGGGATGTCGTTTGTCAGGTTGACGAGGTCGGTATTGGCCTCAAGGCCGGCTACGGGTGAGACAAATTCAAACTCGTTGAAGTCACCCAACACAACCGTATTAGCACCATCACCCAGTCCGTTAACAAAATCCTGAACAGCCTGGCTCTGGGCCTGGCGCTCATCCAGACTGCCGTTCACATCAACGTCTACTTGGCGAGCGGCAAAGTCCTGTTCGGTTCCCAGAATAGGCGCAGAACCACCTTTGGATGAAAAGTGATTGTTGACCACCGTGACGGTTTCACCGTTGAAAACAAAATCTGCGACCAACGGCAATCGTGCGCCCTCAAAGGCCTCGCCTTCACCTTGCCCACTGATGGTCTGCACGGATCCTTCCACTAACGAGACACGATCAGGATTGTAGAGAAAGGCGGTTCGGATGTTGCCGCCGGGCTGACCCCCGGATGTTCCGTCCCCGATAAAGGGGTTGTCGATCACCTCATAAGCCGGACCACCCGCCGCCAGAATAGCCGCGGCCAGTTCCGCCAGGGTTTCCGACGCCGAAACGGTTCCGTCATCGTCCGAGCCCGAATTGTCCTGCACCTCTTGCAGACCAATGATGTCCGGGCTGTTGAGGTTATTGGTGATCTGCTCGGCAATGGCGGCAAACCGACCGTCGGCGACATCTTGGTCGCCGTCGCCATCATTGGGGTCGAGATTAAGAACATTGTATGTGGCAATCGTCAGCTCGTTGCTTGAACCGGCGAGGGTGGTCGTTTCCTGTTCCAACCCTGCTGACTGGATATTCGGTGTAAAATCCTCGGTCGGCAGGATTTCGTAATTTCCGAAACTATAGCCCACCACACCCGTGACGTCGCCAAGGTGATCGCCGACATTCACCGTGGGAAAGTCGAAATCGAAAATTCCACTGTCTTCGTCGATCTGGATTTTCTCAGGATTGAAGTCATCTGGTGAGATATTGAGCGTGCCCCGCTCAGAAAGACCGGTTGCGCCACTGCCCTGATCGGCAACCGCAAAGATTTCACCGAACCGGCTGGTTCCGCTGACGGCTTGCAAATCCGTTGCAGTCACGCGCATCCCTTCCAGGCTTTCGAAGAAGTCGATGCCATCCTGGGTTGGATCGAATGAGGCAAACGCATCATCGTCGATGCTTTGGTTGGGCACCGCTCGCTCACCCGGATCATTGCCAATCAGAACCGCTTCGGGCAGCGCATTGCCCGATGACTGCACCTCGAGGTCAAAAACATTGGTCAGTTGGGTGGTCGGCAGGTTGCCACTGCCAGTGCCGCCAGGAAAGAATTCGGCAACGGTTCCGCCCACGGAAATGGCGTCACCTACTGACACTATAGGGCTTGATCCGGTGAACACGAAAATCGCGTCCGAGGTCGCATCGTTTCCGTCGCCTTCCGGATCCTGAAGATAGAATCCGTTGGAATCTACCGCAGTGACGATGCCACTGGTTGAAACCATATCGCCCAGAACGTTTGATGGGCCGGCAGGCAAGTCCTCGAAGAATTCGGCAACCGTTTGTCCATCTGCCAGAACAAATTCAGACACATGGCCTGAGCCCTGTATTTCATAGATTGACACTATTTCGATGTCGCTGGCCGAGATGGATACCTCGACAACAGGGGCCAGAATACCGTCAAAGGCGGGATCGCCCGAGGTTACCGTGTGCTGAATGTCCGCGACCTCGGCTGCTTCGGGCAGATCGTCGTCAACGGCCGTGACTATGACCTGTTGTGGCTGATCAAAATTGGTCGCGTCAAAAACCAATTCGGTTGGTGCAACGTCAAGATCAGCTCCTGCGGCTATGGTGATCGTGACGGGTTGCTCGGGCGCGACAGACAACGTGACTTCATAACTATCCGCCATGCCCCCTTCATCGGCCGCCAGGTCCAGATCATTTATGATGACCGATGGTGAAGGCGCGGCATCCGTGACCTTAAAGCCTGCAGGCTCAACATCTTCAATTCTGGAATTGTCGGTCGTCCAGTTGGCGGGATCGTTAATGGCGGCCTGCAATTCAGCTTTGGTACCGGTAAGCGGGCCGGAATAAACACCGTTATCGGTTTCGGTGAGGGCGATTGCGCTGGTGCCGACTGTCAGCCCCGAGGGCAGTGCAGACGTATTCGACGATGTTGCGTCAGCCTCATATCCGTCTTCATTGAAATGAACCGATGCGACAAAACTGGGCGTGTCGTCATCACCCTGATACGCGTGGATCTGATCGCCGCTGGCCGAAAAGTTTGGCCCGGTAAATGCGGGGTTTATCACTGTACCCGCAGCGATGTTCGCAGGTGCCGTCCAGACGAATATACCCTCACTGCTGCGTGTCCGTCATCGAATGATTTGGAACACGAGCGTTTGATTGGCTTAGGAGGATCAGGCTCGCCGTAGTTTCAATCTA
>NZ_JBXWQH010000012.1:0-143155 GCF_059612275.1 Ruegeria sp. CDSA034 | reverse complement strand
TTCGGCTTCGGCTTCGGCTTCGGCTTCGGCTTCGGCTTCGGCTTCGGCTTCGGCTTCGGCTTCGGCTTCGGCTTCGGCTTCGGAAAGGGCCTCTTCTAGCGGCTCATCCGCGTCAACGACTGTCTCATCACGCTGCGAGGTGAATTCAACCGTTTCGTCCGACTTGGGGTCTTCCACCGGCTTTTGATCGGTTTTTTTCTTACGAGCCACCGCGACGTTCCCCTTATCGAATCCAATTTCATATGAATAACAGACCACTCTAAGTTAATCAGTGGTCTCTCCACGCTCAACCCGCATCGCGTGTTTGACAAGCTTTTTCACGGCTTTCCGCATTTTCTTGGGTGTCGGCTCTTTGGCGATCTTCAGGCGCTCATAGTCCAAGGAATAAAGGGGCTCGGCCGTGGCTTCGCTAATGGCAACCAGCCACAAGGGCGCGGTTCCGGTCCAGATTTCGGCAAATTGTCGCGCCGTTCGGGGCGAAAACAGCGGTGCGAGAACAGGTCTGTCACCGGATGTGGCCGCAGCCGCTTCGGATGTCAGCGGTAACAAACGCTGTTGATAAACAATCTGTTCGTGAACCGTCAGCCCCGATTCGGTCAGACGCCCGGCAACATTTCCCCGCGTATGTTCACCCCTGAGATGCAGCAACGGGCTTTCAGGCCGGTGTTTCAACAGGTAGGCCACCAGTTCTTCGGCGGTATTACCCACCATCAATGCATCCCATCCAGCCCCTTTGGCGGTTCCAGTGGTCGCCGGACCAACACAATAGGCGGGCAGATCGGGTTTAACGCCCAGCGACGCGGCGGCATTGACCGAGTTGGCCGAAGTAAAGATCAATCCGCGAATTCCGTCCGTTTCGACCGCAACTCTCAGGGGTCGGATTTCCAGAATCGGAGAATAGATGACATCCACCCGCGACCTGACGCGGTCCGACAGCTGTGCGACAAACCTTTCAGAGGCGGCGCGAGGGCGGGTCATCAACAAATACAATGGCGGGGCCTTCGGCCTTGGGATTGTTTGCGTCCGCGCAGGGTGATACCCCGCTTGGCAGTCATGATGCAACGGATCAGACCTATGGTGCAAACACTTACCGTTCTTGGATTGGAAAGCAGCTGTGATGACACGGCCGCCGCCGTTGTGCGCCAATCCGATGGTGCGGGTGCCGAGGTTCTGTCGTCTATTGTTCACGGTCAAACCGAGCTGCACAGCGCATTTGGCGGGGTCGTGCCCGAAATCGCAGCGCGGGCCCATGCCGAAAAACTGGATATTTGCGTGGTGCAGGCGTTAGAGGCTGCAGGACTGACACTGGCCGATATGGATGCGATCGCCGTCACTGCGGGTCCCGGCCTGATCGGCGGGGTCATGTCCGGCGTCATGTGCGCCAAAGGGCTGAGTGCCGCGACCGGGCTTCCCCTGATCGGCGTAAACCATCTGGCGGGTCATGCGCTGACGCCCCGATTAACGGATGGCATCGCCTTTCCCTACCTGATGCTGCTGGTTTCAGGCGGGCATTGCCAGTACCTTATCGCGCACGGGCCCGAGCAATTTACCCGCCTTGGCGGCACAATCGACGATGCCCCCGGCGAGGCGTTCGACAAAACCGCCCGCCTGCTGGGCCTGTCGCAACCCGGCGGTCCCTCTGTGGAGGCCGAAGCAGGTTCTGGCGATCCCAAGCGTTTCCGGTTTCCCCGACCTCTGCTGGATCGGCCGGGATGTGATCTCTCCTTTTCGGGGCTGAAAACCGCGTTGATGCGGATGCGGGATCAGATTGTTGCCGAAAAGGGCGGCCTGACCCGTCAGGACCGCGCTGATCTGTGTGCCGGATTTCAGCAAGCCATCGTCGATACTCTGGCCGAGAAAACCCGCCGTGCGATTGACAGGTATCTTGAGGAAAACCCTACAGAGCCGGTTATTGCCGTCGCAGGTGGTGTGGCCGCCAATACCGCCATTCGGTCCGCATTAGAGACTGTTTGCGCAGAAAAAGGCGCGCGCTTTACCGCACCACCACTCAACCTTTGCACCGACAATGCCGCCATGATCGCCTATGCCGGGATGGAACGGTTTCGCATGGGCGCACGCGACGGGCTGGACCTGACGGCCCGTCCACGCTGGCCGCTGGATAAAACCAGCCCCGCGATGCTGGGCGGCGGCAAGAAAGGCGCCAAGGCATGAGCGTTTCGGTTCTGGGATCTGGCGCATTCGGCACGAGCCTGGCCATTTCACTGGCCGGGAACGGGCCGGTTACGCTGTGGTCACGGGATCCGGATCAGGCCCGGCACATACAGACAGAACGTGAAAACACTCAGCGTTTGCCTGGCGTGGCTTTACCTGCTGATATCACGGTGACATCGAACATCGATCAGGCGACCAAGGCTGATGTTCTGCTGATAGCTGTCCCCATGCAAAAATTGCGCGATGCCTTGCAAGCGCAGGCCTCTGATCTGGCCGGAAAAACCTTGGTGGCGTGCTGCAAGGGTATCGAGCTATCGTCCGGGCTTGGGCCGATTTCAGTGATCCAGCAAACGATCCCGGATGCGCAACCCGCCCTGCTGACCGGGCCCAGCTTTGCCGACGACATTGCACGCGGACTGCCAACGGCGCTAACCTTGGCCTGCGCAGATGACTCGCTGAGTCTGACGCTGCAACACGACCTGACCACTGCCAACCTGCGCCTTTATCGAACCACCGACATGATTGGGGCGGAACTTGGCGGCGCCTTGAAGAACGTAATGGCCATCGGATGCGGCGCTGCAATCGGGGCCGGGTTGGGCGACAGCGCACGCGCCGCTTTAATGACACGCGGGTTTGCAGAAATGCAGCGCTTTGCGCTGATGCGCGGGGCGCGACCTGACACTCTGATGGGATTGTCTGGATTGGGGGATCTGGTCCTGACTTGTTCGTCTGAACTGTCCCGAAACTATCGCTTTGGCCTGTCGTTGGGTCGGAATATCCAATTCGATACCCACACCACCGTTGAAGGGGTCGCCACCGCGCGGGCCATGACGGAAATTGCCACTGCTGAGGGGCTGGACATGCCAATCAGTACAACGGTGGCGGACCTTAGCAGTGGCGCCTACAGTGTGACCGAAGCTATCCGAGCCCTGCTCAACCGACCCCTGAAGGAGGAATAATATGCTGATCGCTCTCATCGCCCGTGACAAAGACGGCGCGCTGCAAACCCGGCTGGACAATCGCGCTGCCCACCTGGCCTATATTGAGGAAACGGGTGTCGTTGCGCAGGCGGGTCCGCTGCTGGACGGCGACGCAATGATCGGCTCGTTGATCATTCTGGAGGTCGAAGACATGGCCGCCGCGCAAAATTGGGCGGACAACGATCCTTATGCAAAAGCCGGGTTGTTCCAATCGGTTGACCTGATTGCGTGGAAAAAGGTCATAGGCTGATGGCGTACTGGCTGTTCAAATCCGAACCATCGACCTGGGGCTGGGACCAGCAGGTTGCAAAAGGGGATGCGGGCGAAGAATGGGACGGCGTGCGCAACTATCAGGCGCGCAATTTCATGCGCCAGATGGCTGTCGGAGATCGCGGGTTCTTCTACCACTCGCAAAAGGACAAGGCGATTGTTGGTATTGTCGAGGTCTGCGCTGAGGCGCACCCCGACAGCACCACGGATGACGAGCGTTGGGAATGTGTGGACATCAAGGCCGTTCGCCCGTTTGCAACCCCCGTCACGCTGGACCAGATCAAGGCTGACGAACGTTTGGGGGAAATGGTGTTGGTCAAAAACTCTCGCCTGTCCGTTCAGCCAGTCAGCGAGGCGGAATGGCAGGTGATCTGCGATCTGGGCGGCACGCAGGCTACTTAATAACAGATTAAAGGGAAGGCCCTGACAGATGCAGAACCTTCCCTACCCCGCGTGCTCCCGACTCACCACACGCGTATGGAAATTTTGGCTCTGACCGTCCTGGTCACGTCCTGACACTAACCGATCCTTGCGGCGCAGTTCAAACGGCAAGTACTTAAAATTGGAAACGCCCGCCAGGGATCTGACGGGCGCTGCAAAAAAGGTGTGGCGGGATCAGCCGTAAACAGCCTCTTTGCCGAAGTGCTTGGTCAGCATGTAATACACGACGGCGCGGTATTTGTTACGCTCGGACATGCCATAGGTTTCCAGTGCTTTGTTGATCGCTTCCATCAATTCCGGTCCATCTGACAGGCCCAACTTTTTGATGAGGAAGTTGTTCTTGACCGTTTCCAACTCACCTTCCTGAGTTGCCGCGACAGTCGATGCATCGGCGTCATAAATTGCAGGGCCACAGCCGATTGTGACTTTGGTCAGCAGATCCATATCTGCGTTCATACCGCATTTGGACTTCAGGTCCTCGGCATATTTAGCGATCAGGTCGTCGCGTTTTCCCATGGTTATCTCCCGGTTGAAACTCGTTTTTGGCCATACCAGCGCCGCAGACACGGTAACGGGAGCGGGAATTTGCACAAAGGGAAAAATTAGCGGCATTCCCCCTAAACCCTGCCGGTCTGATCTGAGGCTTGATTTTGATGGCCCTTTATTTAACAATAAGGTTAAATATGTTACTTGTTCCAGAACCAGGAGGCTACAATGCCTGTGTCGCTACCCAACGAAACTTCGCAATACAGAACCGCACGAAACACCTTGCTGTCGGCTGAAGCCGAACTGCGGGCTCAGATTGAAAATGTTGCAAAACTGCGCCGCGGTTTGCCCAAAGGTGGGGCAGTTCCGCGGGACTATGCATTCCGGTCAGACAAGGGTGCGCCGACACCGCTGTCGTCTTTGTTCGGATCACATGACACCTTGGCTATATACTCGCTTATGTACGGTCCGGATGCAGAGGCACCTTGCCCGATGTGTTCTGCCTTTCTGGACGGGTTGAATGGGCAGATCGCCCATATATCGCAGAAAATCGCCTTTGCGGTCGTGGCGCAAAACACCTGTGAAAGGCTGGCAGCGCTGAAAGCGGAAATGTCTTGGGATGATCTGCCGCTTTATTCTGCATTGGGCACAGACTATCAGCGCGACTATCTGGCCGAGGCCGAGGATGGAAGCCAACTGCCTATCCTGAACATCTTTCAGCGCGATGCGGACGGCATAAGCCATTTCTGGAGTTCCGAGCTGTTCTTCGAACCCAGTGACTGGCATCCGCGGCACGTGGATGCGGCGTGGCCCCTGTGGAATATTCTGGATTTCACACCACAAGGACGCGGAGATTTCTTTCCGTCCCTGCGTTAAATACCCGTCAAGGTGACCTATCGGCAATAACCCCAACCGGGACCCTGCAGATGAAAGTGGTCCGCGTGCAAGTGATTGAAATCAGGACCCAATACCACACGAAACCAATCACATGCGCCGCGCCAGATCTGGTGCAGAAATTGACCCTCAGGTCCTTCGGCGCCCCAATCGGATAGCAATGTCAGACTGCGCCCATCAGCGAATTGCAAACCAACAATATCAATGGAATCCGCCTTGGCATGGCTGCTCCAACCACTGCTCTGACCCTGAGCGGTCCGCATCTGGCGGCAATTGTAACTGCCCACATGCCGCAATCGGCTGACCTGCGTGCCCAAAAGGTCTCTCGCAGTGGGTTGAACGACATGATGTTCCCACATGGCCAGCCGCAGAGTGGTCGCGCAACTGGTTTCAACCGCATTTACACCCGATGTCACCAGCGCAGACAACAGACCGCGCCCGGTGATGCCGCAATTCTCATCCACGATCAGATCATCCATCGCTTCAAAGTTTGCGCCGGCGTCGGCCAAAGCGGCGCGGCAATGTACTTCATTCGCCAGCGCGCGATTAAGCTGAAACCGGGTAATTGGCGTGACCGGCGCGGTGATTTTCAGCTCTCGCAAAGGGTTCCAATGCGATGGCACGGGTGTTTCCGGGTGCGCCAACAACCACCATCCACCCCCTCCGAACAGGATGGCTACAACGGCGATACTAAAAACAAAAGACGCCGCCGATAACAGGAATCGGCGGCGTCCGGTGTGTTTGCTCATGCGTTCTTTCGCACTCAATAACGGTAGTGTTCCGGCTTGTAGGGGCCTTCGGGCTTCACGCCAATGTAAGATGCCTGCTCGTTATCCATCTTGGTCAGCTTCACGCCGATGCGATCCAGATGCAAACGCGCGACCTTCTCATCCAGATGCTTGGGCAGGATGTAGACGTCGTTGTTGTACTGATCGCCCTTGGTGAACAGTTCGATCTGCGCCAGAACCTGGTTGGTGAACGAGGCTGACATCACGAAAGACGGGTGACCGGTCGCATTGCCGAGGTTCAGCAGGCGGCCTTCGGACAGCAGGATGATGCGATTGCCCGAGGGCAGTTCGATCATGTCCACCTGTTCCTTGATATTGGTCCACTTGTGGTTCTTCAGGCTGGCCACCTGAATTTCGTTGTCGAAGTGACCAATATTGCCGACGATGGCCATGTCCTTCATCTCGCGCATATGCTCGATGCGGATCACGTCCTTGTTGCCGGTGGTGGTTATAAAGATGTCGGCCGATGCGACTTCGTCTTCCAGCAACGTGACTTCGAAACCGTCCATCGCGGCCTGCAGGGCGCAAATCGGGTCAACTTCGGTCACTTTCACACGGGCACCAGCACCGCGCAGCGACGCGGCCGAGCCTTTGCCAACGTCACCGTAACCGCAAACCACGGCAACCTTGCCAGCCATCATGGTGTCAGTGGCGCGGCGGATGCCGTCAACCAGCGATTCCTTGCAGCCGTATTTGTTGTCAAACTTCGACTTGGTGACCGAGTCGTTCACATTGATCGCCGGGAACGGCAGTTGGCCGTCTTTCACCAGTTGATACAGGCGGTTCACGCCGGTGGTGGTTTCCTCGGACACGCCCTGAATCTGGTCGCGCATCTTGGTGAACCAGCCGGGGGATGCCGCCAAACGTTTGGCGATCTGCGCTTTGATGACTTCTTCTTCTTCGGATGTCGGAACAGCGATGATGTCCTCACCCGCCTCGGCACGTGCACCCAGAAGAATGTACAATGTCGCGTCGCCGCCATCGTCCAGGATCATGTTTGGGCCATCGTCGAACAGGAAGGATTTGTCCAGGTAATCCCAGTGCTCTTCCAGCGTCTGACCTTTGATTGCGAAGACCGGGATACCAGCCTCAGCAATTGCTGCCGCCGCATGGTCCTGCGTCGAGAAGATGTTGCACGATGCCCAGCGCACGTCCGCGCCCAGCGCGACCAGTGTTTCGATCAGAACAGCCGTTTGGATGGTCATGTGCAGCGAACCGACGATACGCGCGCCGCTCAACGGTTTGGTTTCACCGTATTCCGCGCGCAAAGCCATTAGGCCCGGCATCTCGGTTTCGGCGATGTCCAGTTCCTTACGGCCAAACCCGGCCAATGTAATGTCTTTGACGATATAGTCCCCGGCCATCAGGTGCTCCATTCCGGTAAATCACAGTCCGGGCAGCCCCTAGCACTCCTAGGGGCAGGTGGCAACGTGGATGGCCGGAAAGGGGATAAACCGTCCGTCTAAATCAACTTGGTTCACCCTTTAGCTCTATCTTTGGTATCGCTTCAAAAAAATCTGTGCCAACGGCGACAATACAACTAATGCCGTTCGCCTGGGTCACCAGAACAGTATAGCTTCCGGTTGTCTTCGAGGTCCAAACCTCCATAACAGCCCGTGCGCCCCGCGTTTTCTGCAATCCGCCAAAGACCAGTTCTTCTGAATAACTGTCCTGCAGTTTGGCGATCACATGTTCGCGCTGTGCACAGCTTTTGGCGAAGGCAGGCGGCGCTGTGGCGGCCATGCCGAAGGTCAGGGTTATAGCAAATAGACGTTTGAACATAACATGCTCCTTTCGATACGCGTTTCAGTACGAGAGGGGCACAACTGAAAGGAGTACGCCCCCCTCAGTCCATATGTCGGGATCAAAACGTGCAGGTTCAAAGCACGAAAGCTCAATAAATTGTTGGCAGCCTGTGATCCAGACAGGTACATCATAGCACAAAAGCGCGAAGTTAACGTGTCCTACTTCACAAGGCATGGCAGAATGGCAACACAACCCAGAGCATGGCAGCGAATGCTTTCCGGTCGCAGACTGGATTTGCTGGACCCGACGCCTGTGGATATCGAGATCGAAGATATCGCGCACGGTCTGGCCTTTGTCGCCCGCTGGAACGGGCAAACGGTTGGTGATTTTGCCTATTCCGTGGCCGAGCACTCCCTTCTGGTCGAAGAGCTTTTCGGCCGAATTGCACCCAAAGCCCCGGTGAAATGGCAACTGGCGGCGTTGTTACACGACGCGCCGGAATACGTGATCGGAGATATGATCTCGCCCGTAAAATCCGCCGTTGGCCCGGATTACGGCGCGCTGGATGACCGTTTGGCAGCAGCCATCCACATTCGGTTCGGCCTACCTGCAGCGGTGCCGAAAACGGTGAAACGACAGATCAAAAAGGCCGACAAGATCAGCGCCTGGATGGAGGCGACCCAGATTGCAGGCTTTTCCGAGGCTGAGGCGACGAAGTTCTTTGGCCGTCCTGATAAGTCAGTGATGGAGGGGTTGGAGATCACACTACGCCCGCCGGTTGAGGTGCGGCGGGCGTATATGGAACGTCATATGGCTCTGCTGACGCAGCTTTAGCCGAAGACGTAAAAACACAGCTTATTGCCGTCCAGATCGCGAGCATAAGCGCCGTAGAACCGATCAGGGACGCGCTGGCCAGGTTCTCCTTCATCTGTAGCACCAAGGCTGATTGCCTTCTCGTAAAGCGCCTTAGCCTCATCCTTAGAGTCAGCTGCAAAAGCAACCATTCCACCATTACCGGTCTCGCAGGCTTCGCCATCGTAGGGTGTGCAAACGGCGAGCATTGGCGCTGAAGGGTCATTGCCGATGAAAGCGATGCGCCCCGCGTCGATCACAACCTTTGCGCCCTTGTCGGCAAACAGTGTCGTATAAAAACTTTTTGCGCGCTCCAAATCCGAAACGCCGATGGTCACATAGCCGATCATTGATTTACTCCATTGTGACGAAAGATGAATTCCCTGCCCGAACCTCGGGCAAAGTGGTACTGGTATCAAGTCACTAAACTGTCAGGACCGGCGCACTATTGCAGACTTTTCCTGGGCCAGGGCATTCAAGGATTTTGGGCGGCCGGACAAAGCGATGATGGAGGGGTTGGGGATCACGTTGCGCCCGCCGACAGAGGTGCGGCAGGCATACACTTAACGGCACGAAGAACTGCTGTTGAAACTGTAGCCTGAAACGACGACTTTCACCCCTCAAATCAGGGGAAGACGTCGGGTTCTCCAAACTGGTTTGAACCACTCTCACTTGGCTGAATGTAGAAGTACAACAGGACCAGAGTTCCGATTATCGGAATCAAGCCAATCAACAGCCACCAACCAGTTCGTCCGATGTCGTGCAAACGTCTGACTCCAATCGCCAGATTGGGAAGCAAAAGCCCAAGCGAAACCAAAACGGAAAGCGGTTGTCCGGCGTTCGGCTCAAACACCCCAAATCCGAGCATCGGAGCGATCAAAGCGCCATCAATTATTCGCGTCACCAGAAGAACGAGAAGAACGGCCAGAACCCACCACCAAAACGTCGGGCGCGAAGAACGCCCATTGAAATTGGCGTAGTTTGACAGAGCCCTTCGAAATGCCGTCGTGAGATTGTTCATGCCATCCTCCGCAATTGGACGACATTCACATATCACTATTTCAAATTATTTAACACGGAAACTACCAGATTGGTGGTCTGCCAACAAACAAGTCACGCGTATGCCCCGGCCGAATAGGTTAGTTCATAAGAATGACTGTATAGCTCAAATACGTTTCCAAACGGATCTTCCATGTAGACCATGCGATAGGGTTTGTCGCCTGGGTAGTATTTGCGAACCTGCTTCATTCGCTGTTTTCCACCAAGCTCTTCGATGATCTTGACCCGTTCTTCAAGGTTGTCATCCTGAACACAGAAATGGAACAACCCGCGACGCCAATATTCGAACGGCCTCTCTTCTTCGATCGTGTTTGGAAACTCGAAGAGTTCAATACCTATACCATCCCCCATCGAAAGATGAGCAATCCGAAATGAACCCCAGCCTTCTCCAAAAACATCGTCACACATCTGACCTATGGCACTATCGTCATGCAGCACTTCGGTGGGCTCCATAAGCACATAAAGTCCAAATGCCTTAGAATAGAATTCTACCGCTTTTTCCAGGTCTGGAACGGTTACTCCGATGTGTGAAAAGGTTAGTGCAGACATTTTTAGATACTCCTCGTTCCGCAGCAAACAAGAGAAAGGGCATCAGCAACCCTTGCCGATACCCCCGAAATAGTGCGCTTGTTTCTGTCTCCACGTCCAGAACGAAGCAAAGGTCCGCTTTGGTCCGACCAGAAGAGATTTAACGTGGACTGCGCTTCGCCAATATCCGCTGCAATGTCCGACGGTGCATGTTCAGGCGCCGTGCGGTCTCGGAAACGTTCCGGTCGCACAGCTCATAGACCCGCTGGATATGCTCCCAACGGACGCGGTCCGCACTCATGGGGTTTTCTGGTGGTGGGGGCAGTTCGTCGCCCTTGGCCAGTAGCGCATTGGTGATGTCCGTGGCGTCGGCGGGTTTCGACAGGTAATCCGTGGCGCCGATCTTGACCGCAGCAACGGCGGTGGCAATCGCACCGTATCCGGTCAGGACCACAACCCGGCTGTCGGGGCGCTTTTCGCGCAAAACTTCGACCACATCCAGACCGTTGCCATCTTCGAGACGCAGGTCAACGACCGCGTAGGCGGGCGGGCGGGCGGTGGAAATGGCGCGGCCTGCGGCGACGGAACCTGCGGTTTCAACCTCGAACCCGCGTTTTTCCATCGCTTTTGCCAGACGTCTCAGAAACGGTTCGTCATCGTCCACCAAAAGCAGCGTTTTATCGGGGCCGATGTCGAGGTCAGAGCTGTCCGCCATATTCTGTTCTTTCCGCTATTTCACGCCTTTGGCTTAACCATGAGTAATAGCAGCGCCATCCCAAAGGTCAAACAACCCGTCGTTTTCTAGATTTTGTCGAGGAAACAGCCAACCTTGTCGGCCATCTGTTCGGCGGTGTCGTCCCGGTTGAAGAATTCGATGAACCCATCTTCGGGGGTGACAAGATAAGTAAAGGTCGAATGGTCGACCAGGTAATACTCATCGCTTTTGTCATGCGCCTTGTAGTAGGTTTTGTAGGCCTTGCTGGCGGCCTTGACCTGCTCTGGCGTGCCGGTCAGCGCGATGGTCTTGCCTCCTAGGTTAAAGGCATAGTCGGCCATCACTTCGGTTGTGTCACGATCCGGGTCAATTGAGATAAACAAAGGCGTCACGGACTGGCCGCGCTCAGCCAGAATATCCACGGCCTCGGCATTGCGGGACATGTCGAACGGGCAAACGTCGGGGCAGAAGGTATAGCCGAAATAGACCAGCGTCGGTTCGGTGATCACGTCGGTGTCGGTGACCGTTTCGCCCTTGCCGTTGATCAGTTCAAAAGGCCCGCCGATGGCCGCCGTTCCGCCAGCGATCTGACTGGTCCGGCATTGCGCGAACTTGTCGTCCGAGCCCGCGCCGCGCGTCAGCAGCCACATGGCCACCAGGCCCACGGCCAGAACAACGGTTGCGAGGATGGCATAAAGACGGACCATGACATCAATCCTGACATAAGAGGGGTTGTTGATCGTTTCGGCCGGGACACCTATCAAGAAGTTCAGCCGATGCAACAGGACATAATCGACCGATGGCAAATTCCAACATCACATTATGGCGCGGTCAGGAACGCAGCAGCTGGATTCGGCTGCGCACCCTGATCCTGTTGCGCTGGGTGGCTATCTTCGGCCAGATCACGGCGATCACCGTCGCGCAGCAAACTTATGACATCCAGCTGGACGCAACGCTTTGCTATCTGGCGATTGGCGTCTCGGTCATGGGGAATCTGACTGCAATTCTGCTGTTTCCCCGCAACAAGCGCCTGTCCGAGTTCGAGAACTTCCTGATGGTGCTGTTCGACCTGCTGCAGTTGACCATTTTGCTGTACCTTACAGGCGGGCTGAACAACCCGTTTGCGCTGTTGCTGGTAGGGCCTGTCACGATTTCCGCGAGCGTCATGAGCACCCGGTCAACTCTGATAATCGGTGGCGTTGCCATTGCCTTGACAACACTTCTGGCCGAATTCCACCTGCCTTTGCGCACCGCGCTGGGGGCAGAACTGGACATCCCAGATATTCTACTGTTCGGAAACTGGGCCGCAATCGTCATCGCAATTGTCTTTCTGGGCGCGTATTCGCATCGCGTCAGCTCAGAGGTGCAGTCTATGTCCGAAGCGCTGGCCGCCACCCATATGGCGCTTGCGCGCGAACAAAAGCTGACCGATCTGGGGGGCGTGGTCGCCGCCGCCGCGCATGAGCTGGGGACGCCTCTGGCAACGATCAAACTGGCGAGCTCCGAGTTGATTGAGGAATTGGATGACCGGCCCGACCTTATCGAGGACGCCGCCCTGATCCGCGAACAGGCGAACCGTTGCCGCGATATCCTGCGAGACATGGGCCGGGCGGGCAAAGACGACCTGCATCTGCGTCAAGCCCCGCTTTCTACCGTGGTGCATGAAGCTGCCGAGCCGCATATCAACCGAGGCAAGACCGTTCATTTCTTCGAAGGCCCGGCCGAGGATGGCGATGTGCAGCAGCCCTCGATCCTGCGCAAGCCCGAGATCATTCACGGCCTGCGCAACCTGATCCAGAACGCGGTGGATTTTTCGCGCGGAAATGTCTGGGTCGAGGCGGAATGGTCCACCAAACAGATCACCGTCAGCATCATGGATGACGGTCGTGGATATCCGTCGCAGATGATCGGCCGGATCGGCGATCCCTTCATGCGCCGCCGCCGCAGTGAGACCGAAAAAAGGACCCGTCCGGAATATGAAGGCATGGGTCTGGGTCTTTTCATTGCCAAAACGCTGCTTGAACGCAGCGGAGCAGAGCTGGATTTCGCCAACGGATCGGACCCTTACCAAACCCTGTCGGATAACCCCGAACGTCGGGGCGCGATCGTCAAAGTGAGCTGGCCGCGTAACCTTGTGGATGCGCAAACCGGTGATACGCCTGTGCCTTCAGGTGTAAACCAACGGTTCCAAACCTGACCTGATACTGGCGAACATTGGTTAAGACCCCGTTAACCATTAAGGCGCATAGTACCGCTTCTTGGTTTCGCGCACCGGAGGGCGCATGGTCGACTGGATCATTCTGGCCATCATCGGCATTGTTTCCGCAAGTCTTGCCGTGCAGTGGCTGTTGCCCCGCAGGCGGGAACGGGGGGACAATTTTGGGCTGTCCTCACCTGCCTCCTTGTTTGATGCGGCATTCCTGTTTGATGGTGACCGGCTTATCAGTCACTCGGACATCGCGTTGGAAGGGTTCGAGCAGGTCCGTGATTGGGCCGATCTGTGCCGGCTGCTGCACAGGGATTTTCCAACATTCCCCGAAACACCTGATCAGGTCCGGCGTGAAGGCAACCTGGTCATCCCGGCCATCGATTGCACGGTTGAACGCGATGTTCTGTGCGAATGGATAGACGGAATTGTACGCGTTCAGCTGCGCGACCGTACCGATTGCCCCACGATAACTCAAATCGCATCAAATGATCCAAACCGCCTTGCCATGGAAAAAGCGCCCTACCCTGTCTGGCTGTTGGATCATCAGGGCGATGTGCGCTGGTGCAATGCTGCTTATGTTTCGCTGGTGCGCAAAGTACGGGATCAGGACACGGACCTGACCGCACCATTGTTTCCGGTCCCCGATGCCGACCAACGGCTATGTGCAAAGGCGCGGGTCTCAATTTCCTCCGAGTTCAGTGAAAACAAGCTGTGGTTCGATCTGACGTTAGTAGATCACCCCGAAGGGCACTTGTCTTATGCCGTGGACATCAACGCAATCGTCGAGGCGGAGGTGGCGCAGCGCAAATTCGTTCAGACCATGACCAAGACCTTCGCGCAATTGCCCATCGGGCTGGCTATTTTTGACCGCAACCGCCAGCTGGCATTGTTCAACCCGGCCCTGATCGACCTGACCACCCTGCCCCCGGATTTCCTAAGCTGCCGCCCCAGCCTGTCCAGCTTTTTCGATCGCTTGCGGGATCAGCACATGGTGCCCGAGCCCAAGAATTACCGCAGCTGGCGTAGTCAGATGAACGACCTTCTAGAAGCGGCAGAAGACGGGAACTATCAAGAAACTTGGTCCCTGCCCTCCGGCTCGGTTTACTCGGTCAGTGGGCGCCCGCACCCGGACGGAGCGGTTGCTTTTCTGTTCGAGGACATCACTGCCGAGATCACTCTGACCCGCCGGTTCCGGTCAGAAATGGATCTGATGCAATCCATTCTGGACAAACTGGCCGATGCCATCGCCGTCTTCAGTGACGATGGTACGCTGGCTTTTACCAATTTCGCCTACCAACAGCTTTGGGGTGATACTGGCGACGCAGGCTTTGACGCGGACTCCGTTCTTGAGGTGACCAAAAGCTGGCAGGAACATTGCACCGCGACACCGATCCTTGGCGAAATTCGCGATTTTGTAGAGGCGCGGGAAAATCGCGCGGAATGGTCAGGCGTGATCTATCTGCGAAACGGTATCCAGGTGTTGTGCACGGTCAGCCCAATGCAGAACGGGGCCACCATAGTTCGTTTCTCGGTGGATCGGGATGCATTGATGCGGCAAGAGGCGCAGCAAATCAGCGCCTGAACCGGGTTGCAGCCAACCGGGCGCAAGGCCATTGTGGCGCCATGACCAATTCGCCCTGCACGATCACTTTGAATTCGCCCGAGGAAACAGCAGAATTCGCTGCCCGCCTCGGTGCAGAATTGAGATCTGGAGACATCTTGTTGCTTGAGGGCGAGATCGGCAGCGGAAAGACCCATTTTGCCCGCAGCCTGATCCAATCGCTAATGATCGAGCCCGAAGATGTGCCTTCGCCGACTTTCACCTTGGTTCAGGCTTATGACACGCCGGCCGGGGAAATCTGGCACTGTGACCTGTACCGCCTGAGCGCGGTTGAGGAGGTCGAAGAACTGGGCCTGACCGAGGCTTTCGAAACCGCAATCTGTCTGATTGAATGGCCGGATAAACTGGGCCCGCTGATGCCGGAGTCTGCGGCGAAGATATCCTTCGAAACAGACCCCAACATGACAGAAGCACGCCATCTGACCCTTCGCTGGTCAGACCCGAAATGGCCCGTGAAACTAAGGATTCCCGCATGACAAACCGCGCGGTATTGGCCGAAGCGTTGATCGCGCAGACCAAATGGTCAAATGCAAAGCACGCGCCGCTGGCTGGGGATGCTTCGAACCGGCGGTACGAGCGGCTGACCGATCCGGAAACCGGCAAGACGGCGGTGTTAATGGATTCACCTCCGGGCAAGGCAGAAAATGTCGAAGATTTTGCCCGCATGTCCGAATACCTGCGGTCCCTTGGTCTGAGCGCGCCCGAGATTTATGCCGAGGATACGCATTACGGCTTTCTGCTGCTCGAAGATCTCGGCGACGACCTCTTCGCGCGCGTGCTTGCGCAGACCCCCAGCATGGAGCGTGCGCTTTATGAGGTCGCGACGGATGTTCTAATCGACCTGTACAACGCGCCAAGCCTTTCTTTGCGATCCTATGATCCGAGTTTGATGACCGAGCTTGCCGCGTTGTCCTTTACCAAATACGCGCAGGCCGTGCAGGGCACGCACGACGCCGATGCGCGTAACCGATTTGAAAACCGGTTCTCGGACATTCTGCACCGGGAAACTTCGGGGTCCAAAGTTGTTGTGCTGCGCGATTACCACGCTGAAAACTTGATCTGGTTGCCGGATCGCGACGGGGTTCAGCGCGCTGGTCTGTTGGACTTTCAAACCGCCATGCTGGGCCATCCGGCCTATGATCTGGTATCTTTGTTGCAGGATGTGCGTCGCGATGTGTCACTCGGAACCGAGATGCAAATGGTGAATCGCTATATCGTGGCGACTGGGGTGAATGATCATGACTTCCGCACCGCCTATGCGGTGTTGGGTGCTCAGCGAAATCTGCGCATTCTGGGCGTCTTTGCCCGGCTGGCAACCGAATACTGCAAGCCCAGCTATGTCGATCTGATTCCGGCGACTTGGGCCCACCTGATGCGGGATCTGGAACATCCCGCACTGGTAACCATCGCCAATCTGTTGCGCGAGGCCTTGCCCGCACCCACCCCTGAAAATCTGGACAGGCTCCGACAGAAATGACCCAAGACCCCGAAGCCGTCATGCTGTTTGCAGCCGGGTTTGGCACCCGTATGGGCGCATTGACCGAAAATCGGCCCAAACCACTGATCAAGGTCGCCGGCCGGCCTCTGATTGATCACGCGTTGGATTTGGTGAATGCCCTGCAACCAAAGCGTATCGTGGCCAACCTACATTATCTGCCAGATCAGCTTGAAGCTCATCTAGTCCCAAAAGGTGTTCTGCTTTCCCATGAAACGCCGGAGATTCTTGAGACTGGCGGCGGAATACGCGCCGCTTTGCCCCTGCTTGGATCGCACCCGGTTTACACCCTGAACCCAGACGCGATCTGGTCAGGACCGAACCCTTTGACGATGCTCCGCGAGGCGTGGAATCCCGATCACATGGACGCGCTGTTGATGTGTGTACCGGTGGACCAGACTGTCGGGCACACGGGCAAAGGCGATTTCACAGCAGATGAGAAAGGACGGATCGTGCGCGGCGGCAGTTTGATCTATGGCGGTGCGCAGATCATGAAAACCGAAGGGTTGATGGATATCCCAGAGAAAGCGTTCTCACTTAACGTGCTATGGGACCGGTTGCAGCGGCAGGATCGTCTGTTTGCCCTCACCTATCCCGGTCGCTGGTGCGATGTCGGCCACCCCGAGGGGATTGCTCTCGCCGAAGGGCTGATTGCCGATGTTTGAACCCAGCCCAGTTCCACGTGTTTTCGCCGTTCCACCCGGTTCGGATTTCCCGCAAACGCTGGTTCAAGGGCTACGAGATCGAAGTGCCACGCATCCGCCCGAGGCGTTGGCGCGCGTTCAACTGGTCGTCAATACGAGGCGAATGGCCCGGCGTGTCCGCGACCTGTTTGATCATGGCCCGGCTTGCCTGTTGCCGCGCCTGACACTGGTCACTGATTTGGGCGAAAGCGTCGATCTTGCGCAGATACCTCCAGCAATTCCACCGCTGCGGCGCAGGTTGGAGTTGACGCAGTTGATCGCTAAGCTGTTGGAGCAACAGCCTGATCTGGCTGCACGGTCTTCACTTTTTGACTTGTCCGACAGCCTAGCCGCGCTGATTGATGAGATGCAGGGCGAAGGTGTTTCGCCCGACGCGATCCGGCAATTGGACGTCAGTGACATGTCCGGACATTGGGAAAGGGCGCAAAAGTTCATCGGAATTGCCGATCAAATCATAGATTCAGGCCCAGATGCGCTGGATGTTCAGGCCCGGCAGCGGCTTGTGGTGGAAAACCTGATAGACCGTTGGCAAGTCGCTCCGCCGCAGCATCCGGTTATCCTTGCCGGGTCAACCGGGTCACGCGGAACCACCCTGATGCTGATGGAGGCGGTTGCGCGCCTGCCGCAGGGCGCGTTGATCCTGCCGGGTTATGATTTCGATCAGCCCGACCGCGTTTGGCGCGGGTTGGACGATGCGCTGACATCGGAAGATCACCCGCAGTACCGGTTCCGCAAGCTGATGTCACGGCTTGGTTTGGAGCCAGATCAAATCATGCCTTGGACGGGTGATCAACCACCCTCGCCTGCTCGCAACCGCTTGGTTTCGCTGGCTTTACGCCCGGCGCCAATCACTGATGCATGGATGTCCGAAGGCCCGCAACTGACCGATCTGGATGGCGCCACAAAGGACGTGACACTGGTCGAGGCGCAATCGCCCAGATCCGAGGCCCTGGCCATCGCACTGCGCCTTCGCCAGGCAGCCGAAACCGGCCAAACTGCCGCGCTAATCACACCTGACAGGATGCTGACCCGCCAAGTCAGCGCTGCTTTAGATCGCTGGAACATCCTTCCCGATGACAGCGCTGGTCTACCGCTGCAACTATCGCCGCCCGGCCGGTTTCTGCGTCACGTGGCGGGGCTTTTCGCACGGCGTCTGGATGGCGAGGCATTGTTGACCCTTCTGAAACACCCGCTGTGTCATGATGGTGACGAGCGCGGCGCGCATTTGCTGCACACGCGGGACCTTGAACTAGATTTGCGCCGACATGGCCCGCCTTTCCCGGACAGCGCTAGCCTGACCGCTTTTGCAATCCGCAAAGAAGTTCCCGAGGACTGGGTACGTTGGCTAAACTCCCATTTCTGCGATCAACAGATCGCGGGCCAACTCCCATTGACGGATTGGGTTGCCAGGCTGCGCATCTTGGCCGAGGCGATTTCGGCGGGCGCGTCAGGGGAAACAGGCACGCTCTGGGACAAGAACGCAGGCCAAAAGGCGCAAGGCGTCCTAAGCGCACTGGAAAAAGAGGCACAACACGGCGGCCCGATGACCGCCCATGATTTCGCCGACCTGTTGGGTGCTTTGCTCGCGGGCGAAGAGGTCCGGGATCGCGACGCCCCGCATCCGCACATCATGATCTGGGGCACGCTTGAGGCGCGCGTGCAAGGGGCAGATTTGCTTATCTTGGGCGGCCTAAATGAAGGCAGCTGGCCCGAGGCTGCCGCGCCAGACCCCTGGCTGAACCGCCAGATGCGCGACAAGGCCGGACTTTTGCTGCCCGAACGGCGGATCGGCTTGTCGGCACATGACTTTCAACAAGCCATCGGCGCGCCCGAGGTCTGGCTGACCCGTGCCAAGCGGTCCGATGACGCAGAAACCGTTCCATCACGCTGGCTGAACCGCCTTACGAACCTGCTGCATGGCTTGCCAGGGCAGGGCGGGCGTGAGGCTCTGTCAGAAATGCGCAACAAAGGCCGGCAATGGCTGCAATGGGCGGAACAGCTTGAAATCGCGCCGCATATCGAACCGGCAACGCGTCCATCTCCGCGGCCGGCAGTGGCATCGCGCCCAAACCGGTTGAGCGTGACGGAAATCAAACGGCTGATCCGCGATCCTTATGCGATTTACGCCAAACATGTGCTGCGCCTGAAACCGCTGGACCCTTTGGTGCAAGCGCCGGATGCCTTGTTGCGCGGGATCGTCATCCACGAAATTCTGGAACATTTCGTCAAAGACAGTGTTCTGGACACCGCCTTGTTGACCCGCGAGAATTTTTTGAAACGCGCAGAAACCTTGCTGGATCAACATGTTGCGTGGCCCACGGCGCGTAAGCTGTGGCTGGCGCGGTTGGAACGCATCGCGGATGATTTTCTGGCCGCCGAAATCGCGCGACGAGGGGACGGGGGGCCGGTCGCCTTCGAGGCGGCGGTGAAACTTGTGCTAACGCCCCTGGATTTCACTATCGCGGGCCGTGCTGACAGGATAGATCGCAACAAACGCGGCGCGTTGCGGATTGTCGATTACAAGACAGGAACGCCCCCGACGGAAAGCCAGCAATCCAAGTTCGACAAACAGTTGCTGATCGAAGCCGCGATGGCCGAAGAGGGCGGTATCGACGGGTTCGACCCTTCACCCGTAGCCGAGGCGATTTTCATCGGCATGGGCGGCACCTACAAAGAAGTACCCGCACCGCTGGCGAAAGAGCCGCCAGACAAGGTTCTGGCCGAGCTAAAAGAGTTGGTTTCTGCTTATTTAGAGCCTGATCAAGGGTTTTCATCCCGTCGGATGTTGCACAAGGATTCGGATGTGGGCGATTACGATCAACTGGCGCGGTTTGGAGAATGGGACCGCACTGATGACACAACGCCTGAGGACCTGACATGAGCGCCCGAAACGACGCAACCGAGCGGCAGGTACAGGCCGCGCGGCCCGACGCCTCGACCTGGCTGGCAGCCAATGCAGGCTCAGGCAAGACGCGGGTTCTGACTGATCGGGTGGCCCGATTGCTGTTGGGCGGTGTACAGCCACAGCATATCCTTTGTCTGACATACACCAAGGCCGCCGCCAGCGAGATGCAAAACCGGTTGTTTGATCGCCTCGGACAATGGGCAATGAAGGATGATGCCGGTCTGATGTCCCAACTGACCGATCTGGGCGTACCCGGCGAGATCGACTCAGACAGGCTCGCACAGGCCAGAACCCTATTTGCGCGCGCCATTGAAACGCCCGGTGGCCTGAAGATCCAGACGATCCACTCGTTCTGCGCTTCACTGCTACGACGTTTCCCGCTTGAGGCCGGGGTAAGCCCGCAATTTTCCGAGATGGAGGACCGCGCGGCGGCCTTATTGCGCGAAGAGATTGTCGAAGATTTCGCCGCAGGTCCGCAGGCGTATCTGATCGAAGATGTCGCCCGGTTTGTCACCGATACCGGGTTCGACAAACTTACCGCGGCCATCACCCAGAAACGCAACCTGTTTGCGCAGCCGCTGGAATGGGCCGATGTGCTGCAACGGTTTGAACTGGCCGACGGGTTCGATGAAGACGCTTTAATAGGACGTGTGTTTCTGGGCGGCGAGGTGGAATTGATCAGGTCGATTCTGCCGGTGCTTTCCGAAAGTGGCGGCAACAACGCCAAGGCGGCCGACAAGCTTGCGGCATTTACCGAGGCCCGGGTTAGCAGCTTACCTATTTTGGAAAGCGTGCTTTTGACCGGAAAATCCGCCAAAGAACCCTTCACGGCTAAAATCAACAGTTTCCCGACCAAAGCCCTGCGCGAAGGGGCGCTGGTGGGCAAGATGCCCCAGCTCGAAGCGTTGATGTTGCGGGTGGAGGCCGCGCGCGAACATCGGCTGGCCCTGGTGGCCGCGCGCAAGACAATGGTGCTGCATCGCTTCGCGACGGCGTTTTTGCCGGAATATGAGCGGCGCAAGCAACTGCGCGGATGGCTAGACTTTGACGACCTGATCTTACGTGCGCGGCAGGTGTTGAATGATCCGGCGGTTGCCGAATGGGTGTTGTACCGACTGGATGGCGGCATCGACCACATTCTGGTGGACGAAGCGCAGGATACCAGTCCCGATCAGTGGGACGTGGTAGAAAAACTGGCGCAGGAATTTACCAGCGGAGAAGGGGCCAGGTCCGGGGTTGAACGCACGATTTTCGTGGTCGGTGACAAAAAGCAATCGATCTATTCCTTCCAAGGCGCCGATCCGCAGGCATTCGATCTGATGCAGGCTGAGTTTGGGCGGAAGCTCTCTGAATCAGGCTCTAAATTGTGGGATTCCACGTTAGAATACTCATTCCGATCCTCCAGCGCGATCTTGTCTTTGGTCGACATCCTGTTCGAAAACCGAGCGGAAGCCGGATTTCATAAGGAAAGCCAGCACCGCGCGTTCAAGGCGGATCTGCCGGGCCGGGTGGACCTGTGGCCCGTGGTCGAAAAGGTCGAAGACGATGAAGATACCGACTGGACCGATCCGGTAGATCGGCCCGGCGCGCGGCATCACACCGTCATTCTGGCCGAGAAGGTGGCGCAGTCGATCAAGGCAATGATCGAACAGGGTGAGACGATCCCTGAGGATGGCGAAACGCCCGGCACATTTGTACGGCGGAAGGTTCAACCGGGGGATTTTCTGATCCTCGTTCAACGCCGCTCGGACCTGTTTGCCGAGATCATCCGCGCCTGCAAAGCCGCTGACCTGCCGATCGCCGGGGCAGACCGGCTGAAGGTCGGCGCGGAATTGGCGGTCAAAGACCTGGCCGCGCTGCTGAGCTTTCTGGCCACGCCCGAGGATAGCCTGTCGCTTGCCACAGTTCTGAAATCGCCGCTGTTCGGGTGGGGCGAACAACAATTGTTCGATTTGGCACATCGGCGCAATGAACAGTTCCTTTGGGCGGCCCTGCGTCAACGCGCCGAAGAGTACCCTGAAACACTGGCCGTTCTGCACGACTTGCGCGGGCAGATCGACTTTCTGCGCCCCTACGACCTGATAGAACGCATCCTGACCCGCCATGATGGCCGTCGGAAACTGCTGGGCAGGTTGGGAGCCGAGGCGGAAGACGGGATCAACGCGCTGTTGTCGCAGGCATTGGCGTACGAGCGCACAGATATCCCAAGCCTGACTGGATTTCTGGTGTGGATGCAGACCGATGATCTGGAAATCAAACGGCAGATGAGCGGCGTCGGAAACATGATCAGGGTGATGACGGTGCATGGTTCCAAGGGGTTGGAGGCTCCGATTGTGATCCTGCCGGATACGGGCAAACGGCAAGCTCCGCGCGATGCCGAGATCATGGTGGCCGAAGGCACACCGCTTTGGAAAGTTCCGGCTGACGCGTCCCCGGCGTTGATTGCGCGTGCGCGCGACGAAGCCCGAGCGCGGGAAGAAAATGAGCGGCTTCGCTTGTTGTATGTGGCGCTAACACGAGCTGAAAAGTGGTTGATCGTGGCGGCTGCTGGCGATGTCGGTAAGGATGGGACCAGCTGGTATCAGATGGTTCAGGCCGCGATGGAACGGGCAGGGACGGTGGCACTGCCCGGCTCAGAAACCCTGCGATTGTCACATGGTGATTGGAACGCATCGCCGATTATTGAATCCGCAAAGACCTCAACTGCCGTGACGGACCTGCCAGCCCCGTTCCTGTCTCCCGCCACACCACCAGAGCCCGAAGCGGAAACGCTCAGCCCTTCAGATCTTGGCGGCGCCAAGGCTTTGCCCGGCGATGCAGGTCACGACGAAGAAGTGGCAAAGTTGCGCGGCACACGATTGCACCTGCTGCTGGAACACTTGCCTTCGGTCACGCGGGAAGACTGGCCGCAGCTTTGCGCGCGGGTTCTGCCCGATATGCAGAACGCGGAACGGCAAGAGCTGATGGATGAGGCATGCGACGTTTTGACTGCGGCGCATCTTCGGCCTGTCTTTGCCGCCGGCGCCTTGGCTGAGGTGCCCGTGACAGCCGACCTGAACGGACGCCGCATGCACGGGGTGATCGACCGATTGATCGTCACCGATACCGAGGTTCAGGTCATTGATTTCAAAACAAATGCAACGGTTCCCAACAGTGCAGAGACATGCCCTGAGGGGCTTTTGCGACAGATGGGGGCGTATGCCAACGCCTTGTCGCAGGTCTATCCGAACCACGAAATCCGCACCGCGATCCTATGGACCAGAAAAGCAGATCTGATGTGGCTGCCACACGATCTTGTGACGCACGCCCTGTCGCGCACCCAGATATCTTGACCTTGGATTGCCCGGCCCCTACGTTCTGTTCCCGAGATACCCCATTCAGGAGACAGAATATGTCGACCGTTGCCGTTACCGACGATACCTTTGACGCCGAAGTCAAAAACTCTGATGTCCCCGTTGTGGTGGATTTCTGGGCCGAATGGTGTGGCCCCTGTAAACAAATCGGCCCCGCTCTGGAAGAACTGGCCAACGAATACGGCGGCAAAATCAAAATTGCCAAGGTAGACGTGGACAGCAACCCGAACGCCGCTGCCGCCATGGGTGTGCGTGGCATTCCTGCTCTGTTCATCTTCAAGGACGGTCAGGTTGTGTCGAACCGCGCCGGTGCTGCCCCCAAAGCCGCACTGCAAAGCTGGATCGACGAATCCATCTGATCCGATGTGATCGGTTTTGATCAAGGGCGTCCGAATTCGGGCGCCCTTTTTTTGTGACTGGCTCAATTGGGCCATCAATACAGGGAAAGCAAATGGCGAAAACACGGGTTCTGGTGGAATTCGGGATGGGCACATCCCTGCGGCGCGAGGATTACACTGAGGCCGCCCTGCGGGCGATCAAGGATGCGCTGTGGCATAACTCGGTGAACATGGCCGAGCTGTTCGGGTTTCCGAAAGAGGCGATGATCATCGACGCCGAAGTGGGTGTGCAGCAGCCCGACAAGGTCGATACCGATATGCTGAAGGCGATCTTTCCGTACGGCCAGCCCAACATCACAGTAACACAGGGTGGTCTGGATATCGATAAGCCCCACATCGATGGCTGCACTGTGATCGCCAACGCGGCGGTCATCGTCTCATTCGATATGGAGCCCGCCCAATGACCGAAAAACGCATCATTCTGGAAATGGGCACCGGCAACGATCTTTATGGTCAGGACTACACCAAAGCCGCCTGCCGCGCCGTGCAGGACGCGCTGCATCATTCGTCGATCACGCTGTTTTCCAAGCTTGGAATCGATCACACGGAGATGCGGGTTCAGGTGACCATCGCCGTTCAACAACCTGATGAGGTTGACTGTGACAAGGTCGCCGCCGATCTGCCAAGGGGCCGCGCCGAAGTGCGGGCCGTCAAGGGTGGGTTGGATGTTGTGGATGACGCCGCTGGCACGCGCCATGTCATCGCCACTGCCGCGATCGAGGCGTTTTTGCCGGATCAGGCTGGTAAATACGTGCAATGCTGACAAAGAAAAAGCCGCTCGGATACCCGGGCGGCTGCTTCAAATTCTGGTTCTGATTGCGGGATCAGATTTTTGCGATGTCCGCGCGCGCCAGACCGATGTCTTCCAGCTGTGCGTTGGTCAGACCCGACAGGATCTTGCGTGTCTTGCGGCTTTCGTTCCACTCAACAGCGGATTCGAAGACATTGATGAATGCATCCACTACGTGCAGGATGGTAGCTGCTCCGAGTGGGGCATGGATGTTTGCAGTTGTTGCCATGTTCCCAGTCCTTGTATCTGAAACAGCCGACCCGTTGTCGGTTGTGAGCCTCATGTAGTCCCAAGCGCGGGGACTCACAATTGCTGGTCTGGTAACCCCGGTTTGCGTTTTGTGCATATCTTTTGGGCAGTTGTGCAACGGGTTGCGCCGATCACGCGCCCGGCCCATATATAGCGACTGAGAACACGGAGGCTTTCATGGCGGACAGCGATTTTCCCGGATGGCACGGGACCACGATCATTGGTGTCAAAAAAGGCGGGCAAGTCGTTATTGCCGGGGACGGACAGGTCAGCCTGGGCCAGACCGTGATCAAAGGCACTGCGCGCAAAGTGCGCCGCTTGTCGCCGGGCGGGTTTGAAGTTGTCGCCGGATTTGCCGGTTCGACCGCTGATGCATTTACGCTGCTTGAACGGCTTGAGGCGAAACTGGAAGCGACACCCGGTCAACTGGCCCGTGCCTCGGTCGAGCTGGCCAAGGACTGGCGCACCGACAAGTACCTGCAAAAGCTTGAGGCAATGCTGATCGTCACCGACGGCAAAGACCTGTTGGTTATCACCGGGGCGGGGGATGTGCTGGAACCCGAACACAACGTGGCCGCCATCGGATCAGGTGGAAACTTTGCCCTGGCCGCTGCGCGAGCAATGATGGGCAGCGATAAACCCGCCGAAGAGGTCGCGCGTGAAGCTATGGCGATTGCCGCTGACATCTGCGTCTATACCAATGGCAATCTGACGGTTGAAACGATCTAGGCCAACAGCGCCGAGATCTCTTTACCTTTCCAGCGCCGGTACATACCGACCAGCCCAAGCAGGGCGGTTGCGATGACGATGTAATAGGGTAGGCGGATGTCGATACTCATCAATCCGCCGCCGACCAGAGACATGACACCGCCGGCAAGGCAGAAGACCGCCGTCGTAACGCCCATGACCCAACCTTGATCCGCTTCGCCAACGCTGGACGAAAACAGACCCAGCAGGGTCGGGTAGGCGACGCCAAAGAAGAAATAGAAGAAGAAGACCGGAACATAGCTCAATACGCCGCTGGGGCTGAAGGCGAAGCCAAAGCCGCAGATCACCATCACCACCAATGAGGTATGGATGATGGAATGCTTGCTGAACCTCTCTTGCGCTGGTTTCACGAGGAATGTGCTGGAAAACGCCAAGGCAAAACCGATGACCACCATAGCCATGCTGCCACCGATGACACCGTAGCCCCATGCACTGGTCAGGAAATTATCGACGAATACGTAGAACGTGACATTGGCAATCATGAACAGCGCATAGACAGGCAGGATTTTCAGAACCAACGGGTGTTCACGTACCGCGATCAGACTGTCGGTGATATCGCGCGGGCGAAAGACAAATGCCGCGCGCTCGGTGCGGGTGTCCTTGAAGAAAAAGCTCACCAGGAAGATGGCGATCATCACCAGAACAAACGCGCCGTAGAACGGCATCTTGAGCGTGGCATAGCTGCCCAGTATCGCTGCATCGGACAGAACAGCTCCGATAATCGGGCCGCCGACCAGACCAAAGCTGACGCCGGTGATGATATACCCCATGTTTCGGTCGCGGTCGGCGGCATCGGCGCTGCCGTCAATCATCGCCGCTTGTGCAATGGGCTGATTACCCGCCGTAAAGCCGGTGATCGACCGACCAACGATCAGCAGAAGCAAACTGTTAAGGTAAAGTGCCGTGATGGTGATGGCATAACCGGCCAGCGCCCCACCTAAACACACCAACAAAGCATTCTTACGCCCGATGGAGTCCGACACTTTCGAGACATAGACCACACCCAAAAACCACGACAGAAAGAAACACCCGATCACCAGCCCATAGTAGAAATGGCGCTGGCCCATAGTTGTGCTTTCCGGCAGGATCCCGGATTTTGTTTCCATGATCAAAGAGTTGATGATGGGAAAGACCAGCCCTTGTCCGATCAGATCCACAAATACCACGAACAACAACGTAATCTTGGCAATCTTCGTCATGATACACACCTTGGAACTGGTTCCTTGAGGTGAGTGTAACAGACAGGTGCTATGGCACCTAACGCCTTGTCAGAGGCCGGTAATTTACCGGCCTCCGGGCGCAATTCGTCGTTGGGTTACGAAAGCGCTGCAACGCCCAGCGGAACGCCGGCAACGTCACACCAGATATAAACTTCGTTATAGTCCGAGATATCCATGGTCGGCGGTACCGCATAAGACTGCTTGCCTTTCAGGTTCAGCAGCGCGCCCAGTTTCGAGTTCGGGTCATAGGTGCCATCCTTGCCGAAGGCCACGCGCGGGTCCGGACCGTTATCCAGCGAAAAGTCATCACCCAGCTCAACAATATAGCGCTCACCGTCTTTGACCACTTTGACCGAACCGGTGGTGATATGTTTCGAGCGGCCCTCGAATGTGCCCTTTTTCTTGGCACCGCCGGCGGCAGCGACATTGGCGCTGGCCAGTGTCAGAGCGGCGCCCGTTGCAGCGGCATTCAAAAAGAGCGAACGACGAGTCATCATGATGTGGGTCTCCATTTCAAAGTGCAGGCGAACTTGCCCGTCGACGCAGACTATGCGCAGCTATTTTCTGTCAGGCGATTCACATCACCACGATTTTCCGTGTGCAGACCGTGTGTTGGCGTGAGTTTTTCGTGATCAGCTTGTGTTTTTGTGGCTTATGATTAGGTTCCGGTGCGAAACAATTGGATAGAACTCACATGACCGACCTGACCCCGCGCGAGATCGTCTCGGAACTGGACCGTTTCATCATCGGGCAGAAGGATGCCAAACGCGCAGTGGCCGTTGCGTTGCGCAACCGCTGGCGGCGCAAGCAGTTGGCCGACGACATCCGGGACGAGGTCTATCCGAAAAACATCCTGATGATCGGCCCCACCGGTGTCGGCAAGACCGAGATCAGCCGCCGCCTGGCGAAACTGGCCCGCGCGCCCTTTATCAAGGTCGAAGCCACCAAGTTTACCGAAGTGGGTTATGTCGGTCGTGACGTGGAACAGATCGTGCGCGATCTGGCGGACGCCGCCATCCTGCAAACCCGCGAATATATGCGCGAGGATGTCAAAGCCAAGGCGCATCAAGCCGCCGAAGACCGCGTGATCGAGGCCATCGCCGGTACTGACGCCCGCGAAGGCACGCGCGAGATGTTCCGCAAAAAGCTGAAAGCGGGCGAACTGGATGATACTGAGATCGAGCTGGAGCTGTCCGACTCGTCGAACCCGATGCCAATGTTCGATATTCCCGGCCAGCCCGGTAGCCAGATGGGGATGATGAATCTGGGCGATATCTTCGGCAAGGCCTTTGGCGGGCGTACCGTGAAACGCAAGATGACCGTCTCGGAAAGCTATGAAGCGCTGATCGGGGAAGAGGCCGACAAGCTGCTGGATGATGAAATCGTTAACCGCATCGCGCTGGAATCCGTTGAACAGAACGGCATCGTGTTCCTGGATGAGATCGACAAGGTCTGCGCCCGCACTGACGCGCGGGGCGGCGATGTCAGCCGCGAAGGCGTACAGCGCGACCTGTTGCCTTTGATCGAAGGCACGACAGTATCCACCAAGCACGGCCCGGTCAAAACCGACCATATCCTGTTCATCGCGTCGGGTGCGTTCCATATCGCTAAACCGTCGGACCTGCTGCCGGAACTGCAGGGCCGCCTACCGATCCGCGTGGAATTGCGCGCACTGACCGAAGAAGATTTCGTGCGCATCCTGACCGAAACCGACAACGCGCTGACCCGTCAATACACCGCTTTGATGGGCACCGAAGAGGTCACGGTCAGCTTTACCGATGACGGAATCGCGGCCCTTGCGCGTATCGCAGCTGATGTGAACCAAAGCGTCGAAAACATCGGTGCGCGTCGTTTGTACACGGTGATGGAGCGCGTGTTCGAAGAGCTGTCCTTTACCGCGCCCGATCAGGCCGGAATTTCGATCACGGTTGATGCCCAATTCGTGGACGACAATCTGGGCGAATTGACCAAATCCACCGACCTCAGCCGTTACGTTTTGTAACATCGCCAGCCGGTTTTTGCCGCTTTGGCAGCGTTGTGCCGCTGGACGCCGGGCCAGAATGAGATAGCGTAGTCGCAATTCACCCAGAGGGCTGACCAGTGCTGCGCTATTTAATAATTCTGATTACATCCCTGTCGCTAAGCGCCTGTGTCGACCGGACGGTAACCGAGATTGTTCCCTCGGCCGTAACTGTCGGAACGCCTGAAAAGATATTCGCAGCCACAACGCGAGCGCGTGAAGCAGACGGAACTTATGGATTCAAGCGTGGGGAAGCGCTGAAGTTTTTGGAAACAACAGTGTCGATCCCGCCATCACACACACCGGGAACATTGAAATTCTCTTATGCGAATCCGAACCCGAAAAAAGAATTTGTTCTTACAAATGTGACCGAACTGGGCGGGCCAAAGGGTTTACGCGAACATTTGCGCGGCGAAGACGATGTTACGATTTTTGTACACGGCTACAACTCGACCCAGACAGAAACGATTTTCCGCGCGGCCCAGCTGACCCATGACATTGGTCTTCCGGGCTCCACGCTGGTTTACTCCTGGCCTAGCCGCGCGACCGGGTATGGATATGCCTATGATCTGGACAGCATGTTGTTTGCCCGCGACGGGTTGGAGCAAACCATCCGCGAACTGAAATCCATGGGAGTCAAACGCGTCATTCTGGTAGCACATTCCATGGGTGGCGCTTTGACGATGGAGATGATGCGCCAAACGGAACTGCAGGAACCGGGTTGGGCGAAAAGGAACCTCGAAGGGGTTGTGCTGATCTCGCCCGATCTGGATCTGGATCTGTTTCGCTCGCAGATGAGGCGGATCGACAATCCGCCCGACCCATTTATCGTAATGGTCTCGCAAAAGGACAAAATCCTGAACATTTCCGCCCGCCTGCGCGGCACGGATGAGGGTGTGCGGCTGGGAAACATCACCTCACTCGAGTCGCTCGAGGAATTCCCGATCAACGTGATCGACACAACTGCGTTCAGCAGCGATGCCGAATCCTCGCATTTTGTGGCGGCGACTTCTCCGGCTCTGTTGTCGATCCTTAGTTCGTTGCGGCGCGTCAATAACACGTTCGGACGCGAAGACAGGCCCGGCATCGATATACTGGTGCCGCCCAGCGAGCGTAATCCAGACGGCGCCACGGAAATCGTTCTGACAGAAACAGGGCAGGCTCAGGTCACTACCCCGTGACGCGGTTCAGCCTGCGTCAATATTTTCGGGACAACACGACCTGGTTGGGCGCGGGGGTTTTGCTGACCTTTCTGTCCAGCTTTGGGCAGACCTTCTTTATCTCGATCTTCGCTGGAAACATCCGCGCGGAATTCGGTCTTGGGCACGGCGCCTGGGGCGGGCTTTACTCTCTGGGCACCACCGTTTCGGCCATCGTTATGATCTGGGCCGGCGGGCTGACGGATGTTTTCCGCGTCCGCGTTTTGGGGCCCGCCGTTCTGGCTGGTCTGGCCGTGGCGGCGGTGGCCATGGCTGTGAACAGCTGGCTTGTCCTGTTGCCGCTGGTAGTTTTTTTATTGCGCCTGTTCGGACAGGGGATGAGCGTCCATCTGGCACAGGTCGCCATGGCGCGATGGTTCATCGTTACACGTGGCAAAGCCCTGTCGATTGCATCGGTTGGCTACGCGATTGGTGAGGCACTGCTGCCGCTGGCTTTCGTGGCCGCGATGGCGTTTCTGGACTGGCGATGGCTGTGGGTGTTGTCCGCAGTGGTCGTCCTGATGGGGATACCCGTTCTGACACGGCTTTTGCGTCAAGAGCGCACGCCGCAGAGTCTGGCGGATGCCTATTCAGCGACAGGGATGCAGGGCCGCCATTGGACCCGGAAGGACGCGTTGTTTCATCCGCTGTTCTGGTTCATGGCCCCGACTATACTGGCCCCATCGGCCTTTATCACCGCGTTTTTCTTCCATCAGGTGCATCTGGCCCAAATCAAAGGCTGGCAGCATATCGAACTGGTCGCCCTGTTTCCGGTTTTCACCGGCGTATCCTTGATTGGGATGTTTGCGGCCGGCTGGGCGCTGGACAAATGGGGCACAGCGAGATTGATGCCTTTTTACCAAATCCCGATCGCAATTGGTTTTGTGATCGCAGGAATGACAAACTCAATCGGCGGGGCCCTGATTGCAATGATCTTTCTGGGCCTGACGGTTGGAGCAAACAACACGCTACCAAGCGCCTTTTGGGCTGAATTCTACGGCACCAGGCACATTGGGGCGATCAAGGCGATGGCCACAGCAGTCATGGTTTTAGGATCAGCAATCGGCCCCGGCCTTACCGGGATATTGATCGACGCCGGTATACCGCTGAGCACACAGTTCCTGTGGATCGGCGGTGTTTTCATTCTTGTATGCCTGTCGGCTAAAATCGGAATTACGCGCGCTATGCGCTCGTTTTAACGCGTCCGGCGCAAATAGACGTAATAAGCCCCTTCGCCACCGTGGCTGATATGGGCCGGGGTCACTTGCAATACGGCCTGCGCAAGTGGCGGCAACGCCAACCACTGCGGCACCTGGTTGCGTAATACGCCGCGTGGGGTCGGGATTGGGCCGGGTTCATCCCTGTCCTTGCCCTTTCCGGTGACAACCAGAACAAGGCGCTTACCTGACGCCTGGGCAGTTAGAATAAACCGGGTCAGCGCCGGAAAAGCCGTGTCCATGCGCATGCCATGCAGGTCCAGTTTCCCTTCAGGCTTAATCTTGCCGCGTTTCATACGGCCAAATGCCTTGGTGTCCATTTGCACCGGGCTGGTACGCAAATTTTCACTGATCGAGGGCTTAAACGCATTTCGCACGGGTTTACCGGGCGCGTTTTGTCCGACCTCGAATGCCTCAAACCGGGGTTTTGGGGGTTTGTTCGGCTTGGGTTTGGGCAGTGTGACCGGGTGGACCGATTGTGGAATTTCGGGATGCAGCCGCTCAGCCTGTTTGGCGACCTTGCGCCACAGCTCGATCTCGTCTGCCGTCAATTTGCGTCGGGACATCAGAATTCATCCGGTAACAGGGCAAAGGCCCGCTGGATCGGCAGCAGCAACACCATCCGCCCCGGATCCCTGAGGCGCCCGGCGGCCTTTCCCGCCTCGTCCCCTGTGCCAAAGAATATATCCGCGCGCTGCGCCCCTTTGATGGCGGCACCGGTGTCCTGCGCAATCATCAACCTTCGCAACGGGGTCTTGCCGTCCTTTTCCACCCAAACAGGGGCACCCAGCGGCGTATGAGCCGGATCAGCTGCAATACTGCGCATCGTGGTGACCGACCGGTTCATGGCACCCAGCGGCCCAAGCTCGGGCGCAACGCGCGAGACCTCGCGGAAGAACACGTAAGAGGGGTTGTGAAACAACAGCTCTGCCCCGGCTTCGGGATTTTTGCGCACCCAAGCGCGGATCATCTGGGCGCTAACCTCATGCGCACCCAGCGCCCCCTGACGAATCAGCTCAGTCCCGATGGAACGATATGGGTGACCGTTCGCGCCGCCATAGCCGACGCGCAAGGCACTGCCATCAGGAAGGCGCACACGCCCTGAGCCCTGAATCTGCAGAAAGAACAACTCGACCGGGTCATCCACCCAGGCGATCTCAAGGCCGCGGCCCTGCATCGCGTCGCCCGTCAGGATTTCACGGCGGCTGAGCCAAAGCCCTTCGGCCCGCGCCTCTGGCGGCATTTTGTAAATCGGATATTTGAACCGGTCGGTCCGGGTTTTAGACCCGTCCAGTTCAGGTTCGAAATAGCCGGTGAACAGGGCCTCTTCTCCGTCCTCGACCAGAACCGGACGAAAGAACAGCTCAAAAAACGACCGCGCCGCGTCTGCGTCGTAGGTTCGGGCGACGCGACACAATGCCTGCCAATCCGGATCGTCCAGATCGCCGCAGGTGTTCAGAAATACCGAAAGGGCCGCCCCGTGATCGTCGGCAGCCCATCCATCCAGATCGTCAAAGGAAAGAATTGATCGCGTCGGTTCCGCGCTGGCGGCAGTGGTCATAACTGCCACCAGAAATAGCGACCGGAGCGCGCCAATCATGCGTCCGTGGCAACAAGCAGCCAGTTTGGATCATCAGCGCCCATGACACGGGCAAAGGTCCAGCTGTCCTTTTGGCGTTTAATAGTGTTTGGGTTGCCTTCGATGATATCACCGCCACGATCACGCACGACCGAGGTCAGCTCGCCCACAAACCGCATGGTGATTTCCGCCTGGTTTGTGTCTTTGTCGAAGGTCGCATCCGCCAGCGCGGTTTCGCGCACGCCGACAAACTCGGCCTCGATGGTCAGACCCTGGTCTTCACGGGCCGCCACAACTGAAACAAATGTGTCAAACACCTCTTCGGACAGGAAGGGCTGGATTTCATCCAGATTGCCCTTTTCGAACCCCATGACGATCATCTCATAGGCTCCGCGGGCACCCTGCACGAATTCACCAACAGAGAATTCGGGCTCGACCCGCTTCATCGCGGCCAGCGTTTTCGCCTGTTCGCTGTCTTCGGCGACATGGTCTGTGATGTCATGATCCGGCCCGCCTTCGATCACCTCGAAGCCGCGACGCGACTTGTCCGCCTCGGGTTGCTGTTGAACAGGGGGTTTCTCAAAACCCTCACGTGTACCCAGCACGCTTTTCAGGCGCAGGATCAGGAAAACGGCAATTCCGGCCAGGACCAGCAACTGGATCATCGGTTCGTTCATTTCATCCTCTTTTCAGACCGCGACTTTGTATACGCGGCCTCATGCCACTATGTAGGTGACAGATCGTGGCAAGTCCACAGCCCGGCCTAAGGGAAAGGATAACGCAGATGTACCTGTTCTTGGCATTTTTGTTGGTGCCGATCATCGAGATCGCCCTGTTCATACAGGTCGGCGGCCTGATTGGCCTGTGGCCTACGCTGGCGATCGTCGTTCTGACGGCCGTTATCGGCACCTTTATGGTAAGGACACAAGGTCGCATGGCACTGGTCAATTTGCAGCGATCCTTTTCTGAACTGGATGACCCGACCGAGCCTTTGGCCCATGGCGCGATGATCTTGCTGTCTGGTGTTTTGCTGCTGACGCCGGGATTTTTCACCGATGCCGTTGGCTTTGCACTGCTTGTTCCGGGTATTCGAGTGGCCGTATTCAAATACCTGAAATCCAAGGCGACCATCACGCATTTCCAGATGGGCACCGGCGCGCAGTTCCGCACTGGTCCCACCCAGTTTGATCAGGATGACGTGATCGACGGAGATTTTACCGAAGTTCGCCCGCGTCAGAACCCCTCAAAGCCATCCAAATGGGTCGAAGGTCCACCCCAGCATTGAGGTGCCGCGCCCAACTTGCTAAGCAGTGGCAAATTTCATTTTCGGAGTAGATCCATGGCTGACGAAAGCCCTGCAGAAAACACCGCGGCACAGACCGCTCCTCAGATCCAGATGCGCGTTCTGGGACAGTTCATTCGCGATATGTCTTTTGAAAACGTGATGGCGCAAAAAGGCGTGTCTGGTGACGTTCAGCCCGAGATTGCCGTTCAGGTGAACCTGGACGCCAAAAAGCGCCCGACCGAGCATCAGTACGAAGTCGCCGTCAAACTGAACCTGACCTCGAAAGCTAAGGGCATGGAAGACGTTCTGTTCCTGTGCGAGCTGGATTATTGCGGCCTGTTCCACATCGAAGGCGTGGCAGAAGACCAGTTGCACCCGTTCCTGATGATCGAGTGCCCGCGCATGCTGTTCCCGTTCCTGCGCCGCATTGTCAGCGACATCACCCGTGACGGTGGTTTCCCGCCGGTCAACCTGGACAATATCGACTTTGTTGCGCTGTACCGTAACGAGCTGATGCGCCGTCAGGCCGAAACCGAAAAAACCGAAGCCTAATCGGTACGACCCGCGCCGGGCAGGGGCTCAGGCGCGGGTCCACAGGGCGTTTTCGCCCAGCTTCTCCACAAATGTTTCATGTGCCGCGCGTTCTTCCGCGGTGATTTTCGACGCCAGCGGCGTCGGGCGCGCTGTTGGCCGCCAATCGTCCCCTCCGCCACCGGCAGATGCCGCGCTGGTAGACAGGCCAAAGTCCGGCTGTCGCCCGCCAATCAGTTCCAGGTAAACCTCGGCCAGAATTTCCGAGTCGAGCAGCGCGCCGTGCAGCACCCGGTTCGTATTGTCGATGTTGAACCGCCGACACAACGCATCCAATGACGCGGGCGAGCCCGGAAACCGTTTACGCGCAATTGCCAACGTGTCCAATGCCTGATCCATCGGCAGTTGGGGCAACCCCATCCATCTGAGTTCCGCATTCAGGAATTTCATGTCGAAGGATGCGTTGTGGATTACCAGTTTGGAATCCTGAATGAAATCAAGGAAGCCCTGACCCACCTTGGCAAAAACCGGCTTGTCTTTCAGCGTGACCTCACCCTTTTCCGGGGGGCGCGGAGTGTCCAGCAGGTCGGGACCGATACCGTGCACACCAAATGCCTCTTCGGGCATCGAACGCTCGGGGTTGATGTAGACGTGATAGGTCTCACCCGTGGCCATATGGTTCCACAGTTCGACTGCGCCGATTTCTACGATCCGGTCACCGCTTTCGGGATCAAACCCCGTGGTTTCGGTATCGAGTACAATCTCACGCATTAGCCATCCCCGCCCGTATCTGCCTGACCACATCCTGCACCTGTGCGCGGGCGTGGTCCAGTGTGTCCGTCATGATCACAAAGTCCGACCGCGCGCATTTTTCGTCATTGGGCATCTGCTTGGCGCGGATCTGTTCGAACTGCGCCTCAGTCATCGTTCCGCGCTCCATCACACGTCGCTTTTGCTCGTCCGCCGGGATCTGAACACAAGCAACCGCATCCATCGTCGCATTGCCGCCTGTTTCAAACAACAAGGGTATGTCGAAAACCAGAATGTCCGCCGTGGCGCTATCCCGAAAACCCGCCCGGTCGGCGGCCACCAAAGGGTGCACGATGCTTTCGATCACTTTCAATGCCGTCGGGTCCGCGGAAATAGCTTGTTTCAAGGCATCCCGACTGACCGCGCCATCAACAATTGCCTCAGGAAACGCATCACGCATCGGCTCTACCGCTGCGCCGCCCCCTGAATACAGTCGATGCACAGCTGCATCCGCATCCCACAGCGCACAGCCTTCGTCCACGAACATTTGCGCCGTGGTGCTTTTGCCCATTCCGATCGAGCCTGTCAGGCCAAGAGCAAAGCTCATCCCAGCACCGTGGCGCGCAACTCATCCGTTGCCTCGGGCCGTTTGCCAAACCAACGCTCAAAACCTGGAACCGCCTGGTGCAACAACATGCCCAGACCGTCGACGGTTGTGCACCCGGCCTCTTCGGCCGCTTGCAGAAGCCTGGTTTTCAGAGGGACGTAGACAAGATCAGTAACCACAGAGCCCGGCTGCAACCCATCCAGCGGCACACGCAATTCGGGCTGTCCCTGCATACCCAGCGATGTGGTGTTCACCACCAGCTCCGCATTCTCGATCACATTGCCGGCCTTGACCCAATCGACCACGGTTATGGGCGGTCCAAATTCTTCTTTCAATTGGTCGGCCCGGGCACGCGTGCGGTTGGTCAGTATAATTTCGGGCACACCGGCATCTACCAGGGCCTGCAAAACGGCGCGCGCAGCCCCGCCCGCGCCGAAAACCACGGCTGGTCCGTCCTGTGGGTTCCAGTCGGGCGCCCCTGCAAGCAGGTTTTCCATAAATCCATAGCCATCGGTGTTATCTGCATGGATCGAGCCATCAGGCTGAAAGACAAGTGTATTCGCCGCACCAATCTTTGCCGCCCGATCTGACACGTGATCCGCAATCTGCAAGGCGGCTTCTTTATGGGGGACGGTTACATTCACGCCGACAAACCCGGCTTTGGGCAGGGTCCGCAGAACACTCTCCAAATCCTCGGGTGCGACGTCCATAGGGACATAGTGCCCGGGCAGCCCATAAGTCTTTAGCCAATGTCCATGCAGTTTAGGGGATTTTGAATGTCCAATCGGATGCCCAATTACGCCGGCCAAAGGAATTTGGTTATCCGTCATTGATCAATCACCCCTTTAACAGCCAGAAAATTCAGCAACTCCAACAGGGGCATACCCAAAACATTAAAATAGTCGCCGTCAATGGTCGCGAAAAGGCGCACACCTTCTTCCTCAAGCTTATAAGCCCCGACCGCATGGCGAATGCTGTCCCAGTTGCGATCTATGTAGTCACGTAGATAGGCATCGGAACTCATCCGCATGCGCAGACGTACCTGACCAACATGGCGCCAGATCGGTTCACCGTTCTGATAAATCACGGCCGCAGACAACAGCATATGTCGCTTGCCCCGCATTCCCTTCAACTGCGCCAGCGCGTCTTGGGGCGTTTCTGGTTTCGACAAAAGCTGGCCATCGAAGTCCAGCACCTGATCACAGCCCAGAACCATCGCGTCCGGGTTCTTGTCGCTAACCTTGCGGGCCTTCATTTCGGCCAAAGTGTCTGCGATATCCCGAGGGGGAGCGTCTTCGGCCAACAGGGCGCGTTTGGCAGTATCCTCATCCACGCGCGCGGTTTCCACCGTGAACGGCACGCCCGCATTGCGCAAAAGCTGCGCACGGATAGATGACCCCGAGGCAAGGATGATGGGGACAGACATGTGGAAAACCCCTGAGCAAATCGTTGAGCGTTCTAGGATGGTTTGTATGGTTTTCCGGTTGACACGCAACCCCGGGAATTTCGCCTGAAACTTCCCTGAGTCGTTCGAAGACCATCCTTTTGGGACAAGGATAACTTTGCTGCGCGGGAAAACTGGGATTTCCTGTCTTACCCAACGAGTTATCCCCAGATAAATTTGAATGGTTTTTGCCTAAGACACTGAATTTAAATCATAAAAATTGAAATCAACAGAATCACCCATTCGCGGCACAATTCTATCCACCTGGGGAAAACACTTGCGTAAAAAAGTAATCCACGGAATTTACTCACCCTACAAAACCATCATCCTTTTTCTTTTCCTATTTTTTTATTAGGGAGGGTTCCAACCAACGCTCGGAGCCAGAATGACCGATCTTCTTTTCACGATTTACCCGTGGGTGAAGTCATTGCACATCATGGCTGTGATCTCATGGATGGCAGGTTTGTTCTATTTGCCCAGACTGTACGTCTATCACGTTGAGAAAGCCCAAAAGGTCGAAGGCGCAGAAACCATCTTCTTTGAGATGGAAGAGAAGCTGCTGCGTGTGATCATGCGACCCGCGATGTATGTAGCCTGGCTTTGCGGGTTGATCATGGTGTTCACGCCCGGCATTGTCGGGTGGGATTGGTCCTGGCCCTGGATCAAGGGTGCTGCCGTAATTGGCATGACCTGGTTCCATCATTGGTTGATGGCGAGACGTAGGGATTTCCTGGAAGGCCGAAACAAGCTCACTGGACGGCAGTTTCGCATGATGAACGAGGTTCCCACCGTTCTGATGGTTATCATCGTTCTGGCGGTCGTTGTGAAGTTCTGAAGGCCTGTTTGACTCCGACGGCCCGCGCGCTTATGTAGGGATCAACACGCCCGTCCGGGCGGCGTATCTTCCGTACTGAAATTCCACTTCGTGCCGCAATGTCAGCGGCGAAGGTATATATCATGTCCACTGAATCCCTGAATCTGGCCGACCTGAAGGCCAAAAGCCCCAAAGACCTTCTGGCGATGGCCGAAGAGCTGGAGATCGAAAACGCCTCGACCATGCGGAAAGGCGAAATGATGTTCCAGATTCTGCGCGAACGCGCGGATGAAGGCTGGACCGTTGGCGGCGACGGCGTGCTGGAAGTGCTGCAAGACGGCTTTGGCTTTCTGCGCTCGCCCGAGGCGAACTATTTGCCAGGTCCGGATGATATCTATGTCTCACCCGACATGATCCGCCAGCATTCCTTGCGCACCGGTGATACGGTCGAAGGGGATATCAAAGCGCCTGATGACAATGAGCGTTACTTTGCGCTTATCAAGGTCACCAAGATCAACTTTGAAGAACCGGAAAAAGCCAGACACAAGATCGCGTTTGACAACCTGACGCCGCTCTATCCCGATGAACGCCTGAAGATGGAGATCGAGGATCCCACCATCAAGGACAAGTCGGCGCGTGTGATCGATCTGGTGGCCCCGATCGGTAAAGGCCAGCGATCGCTGATTGTGGCGCCGCCGCGGACCGGTAAAACAGTGATTCTGCAGAACATCGCGCATTCGATCGAACAGAACCACCCAGAGTGCTATCTGATCGTTCTGCTGATCGACGAACGCCCCGAAGAGGTGACCGACATGCAGCGTTCGGTGAAGGGTGAAGTTGTGTCTTCAACCTTCGACGAACCCGCAACGCGCCACGTGGCTGTGTCTGAGATGGTGATCGAAAAAGCCAAGCGTTTGGTCGAGCATAAACGAGATGTTGTTATTCTTCTCGACTCGATCACAAGACTTGGTAGGGCCTTCAACACTGTGGTGCCATCGTCGGGTAAAGTTCTGACCGGTGGTGTGGACGCGAATGCTCTGCAACGGCCCAAGCGGTTCTTTGGTGCCGCGCGGAATATCGAAGAGGGTGGTTCGCTGACCATCATCGCCACCGCGCTGATCGACACCGGCAGTCGGATGGACGAAGTTATCTTCGAAGAATTCAAAGGCACCGGTAACTCGGAAATCGTTCTGGATCGCAAGATCGCAGATAAGCGCGTGTTCCCCGCCATCGACATCCTCAAGTCAGGCACCCGGAAAGAGGATCTGCTGGTCGACAAGGGTGATCTGGCCAAGACATTCGTCTTGCGTCGTATCCTCAACCCTATGGGCACAACCGACGCAGTCGAGTTCCTGTTGTCCAAGTTGAAACAGACCAAGACGAACGGTGAGTTCTTCGATTCGATGAACACCTGACATAGGTCTTAAACGACGCGAGGCCTTCGAATGGAAACGATATTCGCCTTGGCCAGCGCGCAAGGCAAAGCCGGGGTGGCGGTCATCCGCCTCTCGGGACCACACGCGCATTTCGCAGCTGCCAGCTTAACCGGACGCCCGCTGCCGTCTCGTGGTATGCGGGTCCGGTCGTTATATGCTGCGGATGGCGCACGGTTGGATGACGGGCTGGTTCTGACCTTTCAAGCCCCGGCCAGTTTTACCGGCGAAGACGTGGCTGAACTGCAGATCCATGGTAGCACCGCTTCGGTTAACGCAGTGATGCGGTGCCTTTCCGATATGGACGGGCTGCGGTTGGCGGAGCCTGGTGAGTTCACCCGACGCGCGCTGGAAAACGGCAAGATGGACCTGACACAGGTCGAAGGTCTTGCTGATCTGATTGATGCGGAAACCGAGGCGCAACGCAAACAAGCGCAAACTATTCTGGCTGGTGATTTGGGTGTATTGGCGGAACGGTGGCGACGCGATCTGATCCGTGCTGCATCCTTGCTGGAAGCCGTCATTGATTTCGCGGATGAGGATGTTCCAACAGACGTTACACCCGAGGTAAAATCCCTTGTGACGGATGTCATGGCTGATCTGCAACGTGAAGCAGATGGCGTACAGATTGCAGAGCGCATTCGAACAGGGTTTGAAGTCGCGATTGTTGGTCTTCCGAATGCCGGAAAATCAACCTTGCTAAATGCTCTGGCAGGGCGAGAGGCGGCGATTACTTCGGAATATGCCGGAACTACTCGCGATGTAATCGAGGTTCGAATGGATCTTGCAGGACTTCCGGTCACATTGCTGGACACCGCAGGATTGCGGGAAACTGAGGATCACGTCGAAAGCTTGGGAATCGAACTGGCAAGAAAGCGCGCCGATTCAGCTGATTTGCGTGTGTTCCTGACAGATGACCCGAAGGACCTGGGTGTTCAGATGATGAATGGCGATATACAGGTTTTGCCGAAATCTGATCTTCGAGATCCATCCGAAGGTGGAATATCCGGAAAAACCGGGCAGGGTATTGATCAGCTTATTTCCCAGATTTCGGATGTACTTAGTACCCGAACCACAAGCAGTGGTATTGCGACGCGGGAAAGGCACCGGGTTGCCTTGATCAAATCGCGGGAATCCCTGAGTTCTGCTATGGCGGTTCTGGAATCGGGTCCTGACTTGTATGATATCGCAGCAGAAGAATTGCGCACGGCGATCCGTGCCCTAGAAACCTTGGTTGGCAGAATCGGTGTAGAAGACCTTTTGGATGAGATCTTCTCGAGTTTCTGCTTGGGTAAGTAAGGAGTGTTTCACGTGAAACATTCAGATTTCGACGTGATTGTAATTGGCGCAGGCCATGCGGGTACAGAAGCAGCTCATGCGGCAGCGCGTATGGGTGTCAAGACAGCACTAGTCACATTGTCCGCATCAGATATAGGCGTCATGTCTTGTAACCCGGCAATTGGTGGGCTGGGTAAAGGCCATTTGGTCCGTGAAATTGATGCCCTGGATGGTGTCATGGGACGTGTTGCCGATCAGGCCGGCATTCAATTCCGCTTGCTTAATCGACGCAAAGGACCAGCCGTTCAAGGTCCCAGAACACAGGCAGATCGTGCGCTGTACCGCGCGGCCATGCAGAAAGAGACGGAAAAACAGACAGATCTTTTCGTCGTTACCGGGGAAGTTGTCGATTTCCTGATGGACGGGAACCAAGTTTCAGGTGTGAAACTGGCCGACGGTTCTGAAATCAAGAGTAAAACGGTTATCCTGACGTCCGGAACCTTCTTGCGCGGTGTCATTCATATTGGTGATGTATCCCGGCCCGGCGGTCGTATGGGTGATCGCCCGTCAGTCAAATTGGCAGAACGGCTCGACAGTTTCGAGCTACCCCTGGGGCGTTTGAAAACAGGAACTCCGCCGAGGCTGGATGGTCGGACGATTGATTGGAGTGATCTGGAACAGCAAGACGGGGATGATGACCCAACCTTGTTTTCATTCTTGTCAACAAAGGTGATTGCCCCACAGATTTCCTGCGGAATCACGCATACAAACGCGCGGACGCACGAAATCATTGAAAAAAACTTGTCTCGATCGGCGATGTATGGCGGACATATTGATGGGGTGGGCCCCAGGTATTGCCCATCCATCGAGGATAAGATCGTACGTTTTGCTGATAAGGAATCACATCAGATTTTCTTGGAGCCCGAAGGTGTCGATGATCACACGATCTATCCGAACGGGATTTCGACCTCTTTACCTCAGGACGTGCAGCTTGAGTATGTGCGTTCAATCAAAGGTCTTGAGGCGGCAGAGATCCTGCAGCCTGGTTATGCGATTGAGTATGACTATGTGGATCCGCGTGTTTTGACATCGACTCTCGCGCTACCAGATGTCGAAGGACTATATCTAGCAGGGCAAATAAACGGAACCACAGGATATGAGGAGGCAGCTGCGCAAGGCTTAGTTGCGGGGTTGAATGCTGCGCTAAAGGTGCTTGGCCGGGAGCCACTGCATTTTACGCGTGCTGACAGCTATATTGGCGTGATGATCGACGACCTGACAACACGCGGTGTTGTGGAACCTTATCGCATGTTCACGTCACGCGCAGAATTCCGTTTATCACTACGTGCGGATAACGCAGACCAGCGCCTTACGCCAATTGGGTTGGATATCGGCTGTGTTGGCGGTGATCGGAAGAGAGTGTTTACCAATAAAATCGAGAGGCTGTCCGCCGCAAAGTCCCAACTGACAGAAAAAACCTTTACTCCAAAAGAAGTTCGAGCAGCTGGTATCAATGTCAATCAAGATGGAAATCGCAGGGACGGGATGGCTATTCTGGCGTTCCCGGATGTTCACTTTGGTGATCTTGTTCCTCTGATGCCCGAGATTGAGAGTGTTGAGGAGGAGATCCGTCTGCAAGTAGAGCGGGACGCTTTGTACGCAAACTACATTGCCCGGCAACAAAAAGATGTTGAGGCAATGAAACGCGATGAATCATATGAGATTCCACGGGGTTTCGACTATTTTTCGATGGAAGGGCTATCTTCTGAAATGAAGCAAAAGCTTTCAAATGCAAAGCCGGAGAACATTGCACAGGCGGGGCGTGTCGAAGGAGTTACCCCTGCGGCACTGACGTTGTTATTGGCTAAGCTGCGACGCGATCAGAAGGTCCGCAAGGTATGAATGGGACCACTATTGATGATTTGGATGTTTCACGTGAAACATTCGAGCGCCTCACAACGTATGTGGAGCTTGTGAAGCAGTGGAACCCAAAAATCAATCTTGTTTCACGGAAAAGCTTGGATGACATCTGGGTTCGACACATTAAGGATTCCGTACAAGTTTATAGATGCGCAGGTCTATTCAAAAACTGGGTAGATTTGGGTAGTGGAGGCGGATTCCCCGGGATGGTTTGTGCCATAATGGCCATTGAAGACGCACCAGATGCCAATTTCACCTTTATTGAAAGTGACCAACGAAAGTCTGCCTTTCTGCGCAACGTTGCACGTGAGTGCGGCGCAAAATGCGCCATTATCTCCAAGCGAATCGAAGTGGTTGAACCGTTGAACGCAGATGTCCTTTCTGCGCGGGCTCTTGCTGATCTTCCTACGCTATTGTCCTTTTGCGACAGACATTTGAGCAAAAAGGGTCTGGCGCTGTTGCCGAAAGGCGAAAGGTGGAAAAAAGAGCTGGAAGAGGCGCAGGAAGAATGGAATTTCGACGTTGACCCGATTACAAGTTTAACTGAGCCTCAGGCCGTTATCCTTAAAATCAAAGGAGTATCACGTGGTTGATTTGTCTCGTCCCTCAGGGCCCCGGATTATTGCGGTAGCCAATCAGAAGGGCGGGGTTGGGAAAACCACAACAGCGATCAACCTTGCGGCCGGCCTGGCTGAGGCTGGATGCAAAGTGCTGGTTGTCGATCTTGATCCTCAGGGCAACGCGTCTACCGGGTTGGGGGTCGAAGATCGGGATTGGACGACGTATGACCTGATACTTGATGACGCGCCTTTGGAGGCGGTCGTTCAGGAAACCGAAATCGAGGGGTTGTTTGTTGTCCCGGCGACGGTTGATCTAAGCTCGGCGGATATTGAGCTGATATCCAATGAAAAACGCAGCTATCTGTTGCATGACGCACTGCGTCAAACCGCAATCGACAAGTTTGACCTGGATTTTGTGCTAATCGACTGCCCGCCTTCACTAAACCTTCTGACCGTCAACGCTATGGTTGCTGCACATTCTGTCCTGGTTCCGTTGCAGAGTGAGTTCTTTGCATTGGAAGGATTGTCGCAATTGATGCTGACCATCCGAGAGGTGCGCCAAACCGCGAATCCGGACCTTAGAATCGAAGGTGTTGTGTTGACCATGTATGACAACCGCAACAACTTGTCCCGCCAGGTCGAAAAAGACGCGCGTGACAATCTGGGTGAGATGGTATTTAAAACCAAGATACCCAGAAATGTGCGGGTCAGCGAGGCGCCGTCTTACGCGTTGCCCGTTTTGCAATACGACTCGGGATCACTGGGGGCGATGGCTTACCGGCACCTGGCCCGGGAAGTCATGCACAAGAACAAGAAAGTCGCCGCCTAAGCGACAGTGAGGAGGGCACCGTGGCCGCCAAAAAAACAAAACCCAGAGGTTTGGGCCGGGGACTTTCCGCTTTGATGGCGGATGTGACGCAGGATACCGGGGGGCTTATGCCCACCGACCCGCGCCGTCCGGATATGAAAGTTCCGATTGAAAAACTGCGAGCGAACCCGAACCAGCCACGCAGAACCTTTCAGCAAGAGCGATTGGATGAACTTGCGGCCTCGGTCAAGGAAAAGGGCATCATTCAGCCGCTGATCGTGCGTGAGGTTCGCGGCGGCGACTATGAAATCGTGGCGGGCGAACGCCGCTGGCGTGCGGCTCAGATGGCGCAGCTGCATGATATCCCGGTTATCGTGCGGGATTTTGACGACACCGAAGTTCTGGAAGTCGCCATTATCGAGAATATTCAACGCGCAGACCTGAACGCTGTTGAAGAGGCCGCGGGTTACAAGCAGTTGATGGACCGTTTTGGCCATACACAGGAAAAACTGGCCGAAGCGTTGGGTAAAAGCCGCAGTCATATTGCGAACCTTTTACGTTTGCTGTCGTTGCCTATGGATGTTCAGAAGCTTGTTGTTGAAGGAAAACTGTCTGCCGGTCATGCCCGGGCGCTGATCACAGCTGAAGACCCCTCTGAGCTGGCGAAGATCGTCGTCAAGGACGGGCTGAGCGTGCGTGCGACTGAAGCGCTGGTGAAAAAACAACAGCAGGGGGATGCTCCTCAGGCGGCGCCGCGGTCCAGAAATCTGAATGCTGGCAAGGATGCGGATACGCGCGCGTTGGAGAAGGATCTTTCGGCCATTCTGGCGATGAAAGTGGCCATCAACCACAAAGCGGGATCAGAAACGGGTCAGGTCGTGCTGACCTACGAAAACCTCGATCAATTGGACGATCTGTGCGCCAAGCTCAGCCGTTAGGGCGGGTCCAGATAAAAATCATAACGCAGCTGAGGACGACTGCTTGAATGATCAGGACGTGGCTTGGAAGCGCAAGAACGACAGACAATCCAAAAACGGCGGCAACCGACAGGGTGGCCGCCTTTTTTGCGGCCGGACGAATGGCGCCCGAGCGTTGCCAATCCAAGATCATCGGCCCGAAGGTTCCATGACTGACCAGCCAAGTGTGCAGTCGGGAGGAAGATCGGGCAAAAAAGAACGCGGCCAGCAAAAGAAACGGGACCGTCGGCAGCAACGGCAACACAATGCCGACAACAGCCAACCCGACGCAGATCAATCCCATTGCGGCCCAGAGGTACTGCATCGTTTATCCCAATAACTCTCGAATGACCGCATTCAGGACTGCGCGACCATCTTTGGTGGCGATCAATCGGCCGTTTGATCGGTGTATCATACCCAGTTCTTCCAGGTCTCTTAGTTTGTTTTCTGGCAGTGAGAGATCGGAAAGTGCATTGAAACGATCAACATCTAGTCCTTCAGCAATTCTCATACCCATCATAAGGTATTCACTTGCCTGATTCTGCGTAGATAGCAATGATCTTTCTTTCTCGCCGTTTCCTTTTTCAACAGCACTGAGCCAGGCGTTGGGTGACAGATAGGTCTCTGTCGCTATCTTCTGGCCGTCCAGCGTAATACGCCCGTGCGCGCCGGGGCCGATACCGACGTAGTCTCCGTAACGCCAATAGATCAAGTTGTGCCGGGATTCTGCCCCCGGACGGGCATGGTTGGAAACCTCATAGGCGGGCAGGCCGTGGGCTTCGCAGATCTCTTGTGTGGCCAGATACATGTCGGCTGCGTGGTCATCCTCGGGCAGTCCACGCAGCTTGCCAACTGCATACCGGTCCCCAAAGGCGGTGCCTTCCTCGATCGTCAATTGATAGAGCGAGAGGTGATCGATGGCCATCGACAGCGCTTCGGTCAGTTCCGCTTTCCAAGCCTCAGGGGTTTGATGCTGACGCGCGTAAATCATGTCAAAGCTGACACGGTCAAAGCAGTTGCGGGCGATGTCAAAGGCGGCGCGGGCCTCGGCGACCGTGTGGATACGACCCAACCGGCGCAGATCTTCGTCATTCAGGGCCTGAACACCCATGGAAACGCGGTTCACGCCCGCATCGCGATAGGCGGCAAACCGGCCTGCCTCGACCGATCCGGGGTTGGCCTCAAGCGTGACTTCCATGTCGTTCGCAGGGCGCCAAAGCTTGCGCGCCTCGTCGATAATGGCTGCCACCGTTTCTGGTGCCATAAGAGACGGCGTGCCGCCACCAAAGAAGATTGTGTTCAAAACCCGGTCAGGGGTTTCAGATGCCGAGCGACGCAGTTCAGTCAAATACGACTTAAGCCATTGTTTTTGATCAATATTTTTCGAAACATGGCTGTTGAAATCGCAATAGGGGCACTTAGCCTCGCAAAAAGGCCAGTGTACATAGAGGCCGAAGCCTCCATGCCGCCAGTCATCCACCGAAACAGCCTTGAACAAAGGCGTTTACGGCGCGTCCGCGATGGCTGATTTTGTGTTTTTCCGCCGGAATCATTTCCGCACAGGTCACATCGTGCCCGTCCGGTTGGAACATCGGGTCATAACCGAAGCCGTTTTCCCCACGGATGGGCCAGACAAGCTGACCGGGCATGACGCCCTCAAACACTTCGTCATGACCATCGGGCCAGGCCAGAACCAGCGTGCAGCGAAACTGTGCTGTGCGTGGATGAGGCGCCTGTGCGGCCTCGAGCTCATCATGTGCGCGGGTCATCGCCATCAGGAAATCGCGGCCATTGCCGGTTTCTGCCCAATCGGCGGTATAGACACCGGGCGCACCGTCCAGCGCGTCAATGGTGATCCCGGAATCGTCCGACAGGGCAGGCAGGCCGGTAGCTTGTGCCGCCGCATGGGCCTTGATCCGGGCGTTACCGACGAACGTATCTTCGGTTTCTTCCGGTTCCGGCAGGTTCATCTCTGCCGCGCCAACAACCTTCACGCCGAAGGCCTCAAGGAGATGGGTCATCTCCTCAAGCTTGCCTTTGTTGTGCGTGGCCACCAGCAGCCTGTCGCCGTCGAACTTGCGGGTCATGCGGTGGCTGCCTTTTGGGCCGCAACCAGCTCACCCACGCCTTTTTCTGCCAGATCCATCAGCTGGTTCATTTGATCACGGCTGAAAACAGAGCCCTCGGCGCTCATCTGCACTTCGATCAGTTTGCCTGATCCGGTCATGATGAAGTTACCGTCAACGCCGGCTTCGCTGTCTTCGGGATAGTCCAGATCCAGGACAGGCTGGCCCGCGTAGATGCCGCAGGATACAGCGGCGACGGGATCGACCAGCGGGTCGGAAATGACGTCACCGGTTTTCATCAGTTTGTTCACGGCCAGACGCAGCGCCACCCAACCACCTGTGATCGAGGCGCAGCGGGTCCCGCCATCAGCCTGGATAACATCGCAGTCCACGGTGATCTGACGCTCACCTAACGCAACCCGATCCACGCCTGCGCGTAGCGAACGACCGATCAGGCGTTGAATTTCTACGGTACGGCCGCCTTGCTTGCCACTGGCCGCCTCGCGCCGCATGCGGGTGTTTGTTGCGCGGGGCAACATACCGTATTCGGCAGTAACCCATCCCAGGCCCGAGCCTTTGATGAACGGTGGCACGCGATCCTCAATCGTGGCGGTGCACAGGACATGGGTATCGCCTATTTTGATCAGGCAGGAACCTTCGGCATGTTTGGTAAACCCCGTTTCGATTGAAACGGCGCGCATTTCGCTTAAATCTCGTCCTGAGGGTCGCATGGAAAATCCTTTGTTTGCTGGGTTGGGGATAACGTCCCCGTGCCTTAGGATGCAACCCCGATTGACCTTTCAGATGTCTGCGATTTAATGCCGATCCAGCAGAGGATTGCCGATGAGCAAAGCAAGTAGAGTTCTGGACGAAATGAATGACCGGTCACGCGAGGTGTTCCGGTTGATCGTCGAGAGCTATCTGGACAGCGGCGAACCGGTCGGAAGCCGCTCGCTGACCCGCACATTGTCGGAAAAGGTCAGCGCCGCCACCGTACGCAATGTGATGCAGGATCTCGAATTTTTGGGTCTTCTCGACAGCCCGCATGTCAGTGCAGGCCGGGTGCCCACGCAGATGGGTCTGCGGATGTTCGTCGATGGGTTGCTGGAAGTGGGTGATCTTGGTGTAGACGATCGGCAGAAGTTAGATGAAACACTAGGCTCTAACGCGGGTGATGTGGGCGGGATGCTGGACCGAGTTGGTTCGGCCTTGTCACACGTGACACATGGCGCATCGCTGGTTCTTACCCCCAAGCAAGAGTCCGAGATCAAGCATATTGAGTTCGTCTCGCTGGCCCATGACCGCGCTTTGGTGGTTCTGGTTTTTGCGGACGGGCATGTGGAAAACCGGCTATTTACGCCTCCGCCGGGTCAGACGCCCAGTTCGATGCGCGAGGCGGCGAACTTTCTGAATTCTCTGATCGAAGGACGAACGCTCAGCGAAGTGCTGCGTCAGATGCAGACCCAGATTACCGCGCGCAGGCAAGAAATTGATGTTTTAGCGCGCGAGATGGTCGAAAGCGGCATGGCGGCCTGGGATGGGGACGGGACAGACTCGGCCCGTTTGATCGTGCGTGGACGGGCGAATCTGCTGGGGGAGCCAGGCGAAGCCGAGGAATTGGACCGAATCCGAACGTTGTTTGATGACCTGGAGCGTAAGCAGGACATCGCTGAATTCCTCGAATTGGCCGAAGAAGGTGAGGGTGTGCGCATTTTTATCGGCTCTGAGAACAAACTTTTCTCACTTTCGGGTTCCTCTTTGGTGGTGTCTCCATATATGAACGCTGATCGAAAGATAATTGGTGCGGTTGGGGTCATCGGACCCACTCGTCTGAATTATGGGCGGATCGTGCCGATCGTGGATTATACGGCGCAACTGGTCGGCAAACTGATTTCCGACCGGAGCTAGAGGGTAAGAGATGGCAGAGCCCAAGAACGAAGAATTTCTGGACGATATTGCAGCCGCCGAGGCGGAAGAGCTGGCCGAGGAATTTGCTGAGATCAGTGAAGAAGCGCTGGAACTTGATGCGCTGCGTGCTGAGCGTGACGATTTCAAGGACAAGTTCATGCGCGCGCTGGCAGATGCGGAGAACGCGCGCAAGCGTGGCGACAGAGCGCGCCGCGATGCGGAGCAATATGGCGGATCGAAACTGGCCCGCGACATGCTGCCAGTTTACGACAACATGAAACGAGCGCTTGAAGCCGCGACCGATGAGCAGAAAGAAGTGGCAGGACCCCTTCTGGAAGGCGTGGAACTGACAATGCGCGCGCTGAAGGACGTGTTCCAGAAGCATGGAATGGAAGTGATCACGCCCGAAGTTGGCGACCGGTTTGATCCCAATGTGCACGAAGCGATGTTCGAGGCCCCGGTGCCGGGTACCCGTGCGGGTGACATTATTCAGGTGTCTGCAGAAGGCTTTATGCTGCACGACCGTCTGCTGCGACCGGCGCAGGTTGGGGTGTCATCAACACCGGCAAGTTGATTGGTCTCGTTGAAGCCAAGCCTTCGGCGAGAGTATTTTATAAAAGATGAAGGGGCGGTCAGGTTTTGGCCGCCTCTTTCAGTTTGTAGATCAGGTCTAGCGCTTCGCGCGGGGTAAGCTCATCCGGCAGAATATCGTCCAGCATGCCGGTTACCGGAGAAGCTTTGGGCGCTGGTAGCGGCGGTGGCGGGGCGGCTGAAAACAAAGGCAGATCGTCGATCAGGGTCTTTTGCTTCCCCCCTTCACGTTCGGTTTTTTCAAGTTGGTCCAGCACGATACGAGCACGTTCAACGACTGAAGCTGGCAGTCCTGCCAATTGGGCGACCTGGACACCATAGGACCTGTCAGCCGCGCCTTTGTGGACTTCGTGCAGGAAGATCACCTCGCCTTCCCATTCTTTGACAGCAACGGTGGCGTTTTCCACGCCTTCCAGTTTGCCGGCAAGTGCGGTGAGTTCATGGTAGTGGGTTGCGAACAGGGCGCGGCATTTGTTGGAGGCGTGCAGATGTTCCAGCGTGGCCCAGGCGATGGACAGGCCATCATAGGTGGCCGTGCCGCGACCTATTTCATCAAGAATAACGAGAGCGCGGTCATCAGCCTGATTGAGGATGGCGGCGGTTTCGACCATTTCGACCATAAAGGTCGAGCGTCCGCGGGCCAAATCATCCGACGCTCCGACGCGGCTGAACAGTTGGCTGACTAGCCCGACATGCGCCTGTTCCGCAGGCACGTAACTGCCCATCTGGGCAAGCAAGGCAATCAGGGCATTCTGGCGTAGGAAGGTCGACTTACCGGCCATATTGGGGCCGGTCAGCATCCAGATCGCCGCGCCTTTATCAGCACTGAGATCGCAGTCATTAGCAATGAAGGCGTCACCGTTTTGCCGGCGCAATGCCTGTTCGACCACCGGGTGTCTTCCGCCCTGAACATCGAACGCGCGTGAGGCATCAACCTGCGGGCGACACCAGTTTTCACCACGCGCCAGATCGGCCAGAGCAGTGGTCAGATCCAGTTCAGCCAAACCGCGCGCTGCTTGGTTGAGACGTGCGGCCTTATCCAGGATTTCGCCAGAAAGCGTTGCATAGAGCCGCTTTTCGATCTCAAGCGCCAAGTTTCCGGCGTTTAGAATGCGGGTCTCGATCTCGGACAGCTCCACGGTCGTGAACCGGACCTGGTTGGCGGTTGTTTGACGGTGGATATAGGTCTCAGAAAATGGTGGGTTCAGCATTTTCTCGGCATGGGTAGCCGTTGTTTCGATGAAATAGCCCAGCACATTGTTATGCTTGATCTTCAGTGACGTGATGCCGGTGTGTTCCGCATATTTCTGCTGAAACCCGGCAATGACGGAACGACCTTCGTCGCGTAGGGTGCGGGCTTCGTCCAGTTCGGCATCATAACCCGGGGAGATGAACCCGCCGTCCCGGGCCAGCAATGGGGGTTCGGCCACTAGCGCTTCGTCAAGCCGGTTCAGCAGGTCGTCAAATCCGACCAGATTTTGCAGGGCGGTGGCTAGGACAACCGGCAGGTCTTGACCCGCGCAGAGTTCAGCGATTGCGGCGGCCTGTGTCAGGCCGTTGCGAATGGCGGTCAGATCCCGCGGGCCACCCCGATCCAGTGACAGGCGGGACAGCGCCCGGTCCAGATCCGGGGTTTTGCGCAAAGCCTCGCGCAGATCTGATGTGATCAGGCTGTCTTCGGCCGCAAAAGTTACCGCATCCAGCCGCCCATGGATGACGTCCAGATTGCGGGATGGGCTCGAAAGCCGTTGGTCCAACAGTCGTGCGCCACCCGGTGTGACGGTGCGATCCATCACAGATAGCAGCGAACCAGCGCGGCCACCGGACAGGGATCGGGTCAGTTCCAGATTGCGCCGTGTGGCGGCGTCGATCTGAACGACGCGGTCCTCGGATTCTTTCAATGGGGTTTGCAGAAGCGGCAGTTTGCCTTTTTGCGTGATTTCCAGATAGTCGATCAGCGCACCCATGGCCGAGATTTCGGCGCGGCCAAAACTGCCGAACGCGTCCAGTGCGCCCACGTGAAACAGCCCGCATATGCGCTTTTCCGCCGCAGTGCTGTCGAAGCTGGCACGCCCGATTGGGGTCAACGAGATACCCAGATCCATAACGGGTTCGTTCAGTTTGTCCTGCACACCATCGGCCACGATCAACTCGGATGGTGCCAGCCGGGCCAGTTCGGGACTGAGGCGCACTGAGGTCAAAGGCATAACGTGAAACGCGCCAGTTGAGATATCGGCCCAAGCCAGCGCGGCCTCATCGCGAACCTCGGCATAGGCGGCCAAGAAGTTGTGGCGGCGAGCCTCAAGCAGGGCATCTTCGGTCAACGTGCCAGGCGTAACCAGACGCACAACATCGCGCTTTACGACCGATTTAGAGCCTCTTTTCTTCGCTTCAGCCGGGCTTTCCATCTGTTCGCAGACGGCCACGCGAAACCCTTTCCGGATCAGGGTCAGCAGATACCCCTCGGCCGCATGGACCGGTACGCCGCACATCGGAATGTCGGTGTCGTTATGCTTTCCGCGTTTGGTCAAGGCGATGTCCAGCGCTTCGGCGGCGTTGACGGCGTCCTGAAAGAACATCTCGTAAAAGTCGCCCATGCGGTAAAACAGCAAGGCATCGGCATGCGCTTCTTTGATTTCGAGATATTGCGCCATCATCGGCGTGACTGTGGACAAGGCTGACCCCTTTTGGCGTATTCCGGTCGCGACCTTACAAATCCACCCATCTCGACGAAAGGTGAAAAGTATTCTCGTTGAGGCGCGCGCCTGCCTGCGCTATGAGGCAAAAGTCCCGCAGATGTAAAGAAACGACCCATCACATGCCCAAAGCGAAGATCACCAAAGAAGAGGCGCTGGCCTTTCACCTCGACCCGACACCCGGCAAGTGGGAGGTTCAGGCCACCGTTCCCATGACGACGCAGCGCGATCTGTCGCTGGCTTATAGCCCCGGTGTCGCTGTTCCATGTGAAGCTATCGCCGAAAACCCAGAGACTGCTTACGACTACACCAACAAGGGCAATCTGGTTGCGGTGATCTCGAACGGCACGGCGGTTCTGGGCCTTGGAAATCTGGGTGCGCTGGGTTCGAAACCGGTGATGGAGGGCAAATCAGTCCTGTTCAAACGGTTCGCTGATGTGAACTCGATCGATATCGAGCTGGATACCGAAGACCCGGATGAATTCTGCCGCGCTGTGCGTCTGATGGGACCGACCTTTGGCGGTATCAACCTGGAAGACATCAAGGCGCCCGAGTGTTTCATCATCGAACAGCGCCTGAAGGAAGAGATGGACATCCCCGTCTTCCACGACGACCAACACGGCACGGCGGTGATCTGTGCGGCGGGTCTGCTGAACGCGCTGCGTATCTCGGGCAAAAAGATCGAAGACGTGAAAATCGTGCTGAACGGCGCGGGTGCGGCGGGTATCGCCTGTATCGAGCTGCTCAAGTCGATGGGCGCAAAACACGAAAACTGCATCGTCTGCGACACCAAGGGCGTGATCTACCAAGGCCGAACCGAGGGCATGAACCAGTGGAAATCCGCCCACGCGATCACCACCGAGTTGCGCACATTGGAAGAGGCGATGAGGGGCGCGGACGTATTCCTTGGTGTGTCGGTCAAAGGCGCGGTGACGCAGGATATGGTTGCCAGCATGGCGGACAATCCGGTGATTTTCGCCATGGCAAACCCGGACCCGGAGATTACGCCAGAAGAGGCGCATGAGGTTCGTGTTGATGCCATCGTCGCCACCGGGCGCAGCGATTATCCGAACCAGGTGAACAACGTTCTGGGCTTTCCTTACTTGTTCCGGGGCGCGCTGGACATTCATGCCCGCGCTATCAATGACGAGATGAAGATCGCTTGCGCCCATGCACTGGCTAATCTGGCGCGCGAGGATGTGCCGGATGAGGTCGCCATGGCCTATGGCAAATCTCTGACCTTTGGCCGGGATTACATTATCCCGACGCCGTTCGACCCACGCCTGATCCACCGTATTCCGCCCGCCGTGGCAAGGGCCGGGATGGACACCGGAGCAGCCCGACGCCCGATCATTGATATGGACGCCTATGAGCTGAGCCTGAAATCCCGCATGGACCCGACCGCCAGCATCCTGCGCGGCCTGAACGCCCGTGCACGTCAAGCGCAAAGCCGGATGATCTTTGCCGAAGGCGACGATCCACGCGTCTTGCGCGCGGCGGTGATGTATCAGCGATCGGGCTTTGGCAAGGCGCTGGTTGTTGGTCGTCCAGACGATGTGAAGGAAAAGCTGGAAGCCGCCGGCCTGGAGGACGCGGTGCGCGAGCTGGAGGTGATTAACGCCTCCACAACCACGCATCTCGAAGCCTATAAGGATTTTCTTTACAAGCGTCTGCAGCGCAGTGGCTTTGATCGCAAGGATATCCATCGTCTGGCCGCGCGGGATCGCCATGTGTTCTCTTGCCTGATGTTGGCGCATGGTCACGCCGACGGCATGGTTACCGGTGCAACGCGGAAATCGGCACATGTGCTGGAACGCATCAATCATGTGTTTGACGCTGATGCCGAACATGGGGCCGTTGGTGTGACGGCGCTGTTGCACAAGGGTAAGATCGTTTTGATTGGTGACACGCTGGTCCATGAATGGCCGGATGAGCATGATCTGGCCAATATCGCCGAACGCTCGGCCTCGGTCGCGCGGCATTTGGGGCTGGACCCACGCGTTGCCTTTGTCAGCTTTTCCACCTTCGGCTATCCGGTATCTGAGCGGGCTGAGAAAATGCACGTAGCGCCCGAGATTCTGGATAAGCGCGGCGTCGATTTTGAATATGATGGCGAGATGACCGTGGATGTGGCGCTGAACGTGGAACAGCAAGAGGCTTATCCCTTCTCGCGTCTGACGGGCCCAGCCAATATCTTGATTGTACCCGCACGGCATTCGGCCTCGATCTCGACCAAGCTGATGCAAGAGATGGGTGGCGCGAACGTCATTGGCCCGATCCTGACCGGTGTCGATAAGCCGATTCAGATCTGTTCGACTGGCTCGACAGCAAATGACATTTTGAACATGGCCATTCTGGCCTCTTGCGATATTGGATAAACCGTGACGATCTGGAACCTAGGCTCGATCAATGCGGACATGGTCTATGCCCTGCCGCATCTACCCACTGCCGGTGAAACCCTGGCCGCTTCGAACCTGGAGCGGTTTCTGGGTGGCAAAGGGGCCAACATGTCCGTTGCAGCGGCGCGTGCCGGATCGCGTGTGGCGCATATCGGTGGCATTGGGCCGGACGGGCGCTGGGCCCTGGATCGCATGACCGAATATGGCGTCGACACCCGGTTCATTACCGAGGTCGACGTGCCTACAGGACACGCGATCATTGCGGTGGACGAGCAGGGTGAGAACCAGATCATTCTGTATCCCGGCGCGAACCACGCCATCGAACAGGATCAGCTGGGACAGGCCTTATCGCAGGCTGTTCCCGGTGATCTGCTGGTCATGCAGAACGAGACCAACGCCCAGGTCGAGGCCGCCCGCATGGGCCGTGATCTGGGACTGACCGTCTGCTATGCCGCAGCGCCGTTTCAGGCTGATGCCGTACAGGCGGTGCTGCCTTATCTGGACTTCCTGATCCTGAATGAGGTCGAGGCAGAACAGCTGCGCGAAAGTACGGGCCAATCCGTCGCTGAATTGCCCGTTAAGCATGTACTGGTCACGTTGGGGTCTAAGGGTGCGCGCTACCTGCCCAAGGATGGTGAGGCACTTGAGATTTCGGCACACAAAGTAAAAGCCGTGGACACGACCGGCGCAGGGGATACCTTTACCGGATACGTTCTGGCCGGAATGGACCGCGGGTTGCCGATGCCGCAGGCGATTGCACAAGCAAATCGTGCCGCGGCCCTGATGGTCACGCGGCACGGCACGGCGGATGTTATTCCCGACCTCAAAGAGGTGCTGGAAGCCCGGTTCGGTTAGGACCCGGCGAAAGGTGCGTTGCTACCCCAGAGCTGTTTGACGCGCGCATCCCGACCGCAGGCTTTGCGGTAGGCTTTGTATGCGTTTTTCTGGCGTTTCGGTCCAAAGCGGGTGAGCACCAGCTTGTCGCCCTTGTAGTAATCCTGATGGTAAGCTTCGGCCGGGTAAAAGGTGCCCGCGTTTAAGATGGGCGTGACTACGGTTTGACCCAGCGCTTGCTGCGCATTGGCTTTGGCTTTCTGCGCCAACGCTTTTTCGCCTGTGTTAGAGACAAAAACAGCAGTGCGATAGCTGTTGCCGCGATCACAGAACTGGCCGCCTGCATCGGTTGGATCAACGGAACGGAAGAACATGCTCAGCAGGGTTTCACGGGAAACCCGCGAAGAGTCGAAGGTGATCTGAACAGCCTCGTAATGTCCGGTGCCACCTTTCGTCACTTGGTCATAAGTCGGATTGGCTGTCTTACCGCCGGTAAAGCCGGATACGGCGCCAATCACGCCGGGAACCGATTCAAAATCGGATTCAACACACCAAAAACACCCTCCGGCGACGGTCAGGGTTTCAGTGCCGGCAGCTGGCGCGGGCAGGGCACGCAGCATCGCGGCCAGTGTGATCAGGACAAACAGAAGCGACGGTTTAACGAAACAGAGGTATGTGGTCCGGGTCATGGCAGATCTCCTTCTGAGATCAGGCTGCCCCTACTTTTCTGCCGTTGCAATCCGCTGACATGGTTTGTCACGCGCTGGTGAGACGAGTTTATCGGCGCTTACCCCAGCAACTGTCCCAGTTTCATCGCCACACCCATATTGCCCGAGATCTTGAGCTTGCCCAATGCCACGCCGGTCATTGGGTTCAGCTTGCCGGTCAGCAGTTTGGTCAGGTTTTCCTGTGAAATTCGTATTGTGCAGTCTGCATCCTGATCTTGCGTCGTCGCTTGATTGTCGATCAGCACGATCACCCCGTCATCACCGCAATCGAACTTGAGAGAGCCGTCAAACGTCTTGTCTTTCAGACCTTTTTGAATCCCGTCAGCGATGTCCTGAAGCATGGTCTACCCTTTCCCTGTTGACCCTTGCGTAAAGAAAAAGGGACGAAACAGGCAAGGGTGACGCTACTGGAACTGACTGGTCAGCGAAGACAAAGAAAAACCCGGCGCCCTCTTGGACACCGGGTTCGTCATCCAACAATGGCGTGACTTACTTGGACAGACGCTTTTCGCGCGCGGCCAGCAATTTCAGCCGCAGGGCGTTCAACTGGATAAATCCGGCTGCGTCTTTCTGATCATATGCCCCGGCATCGTCTTCAAAGGTCACGTGTTCCTCTGAATACAGCGAGTGATCCGACCAGCGGCCAACGGTCGATGCCAGACCTTTGTACAGTTTCACGCGGACGGTGCCGGTGACGTGTTCCTGCGACTTGTCGATCGCAGCTTGCAGCATTTCGCGTTCGGGTGAGTACCAGAAGCCGTTATAGATTGCTTCCGCATATTGCGGCATCAACTGGTCTTTCAGGTGCATCGCGCCACGGTCCATGGTGATCGACTCGATACCACGGTGCGCTTCCAGCAGGACGGTGCCGCCAGGTGTTTCATAGATGCCGCGCGATTTCATGCCAACAAAGCGACCCTCGACCAGATCCAGACGGCCAATGCCGTGTTTGCCGCCATATTCGTTCAGCTTGGTCAGAATGGTTGCGGGGCTCATCGCTTCGCCATTGATGCTGACCGCGTCGCCTTTTTCGAAACCAATCTCGATGAATTCAGGCTCGTTCGGCGCATCCTCGGGGTGAACCGTGCGCTGATAGACATAGTCGGGCGCCATATCGGCAGGGTCTTCCAGAACCTTACCCTCGGACGAGGTGTGCAGCAGGTTGGCATCAACCGAGAAGGGTGCCTCGCCGCGTTTGTCCTTGGCGATCGGGATCTGGTTCGCTTCGGCAAATTCCAACAGCTTGGTCCGGCTGGTCAGGTCCCATTCGCGCCAGGGCGCGATCACCTTGATGTCGGGGTTCAGCGCGTAAGCCGCGAGTTCGAACCGCACCTGATCATTGCCCTTGCCGGTTGCGCCGTGGGCAACCGCGTCGGCACCGGTTGCTTCGGCAATCTCAACCAGACGTTTCGAAATCAGCGGGCGCGCGATCGAGGTGCCCAGCAGATACAGGCCCTCATACTGCGCATTGGCGCGGAACATGGGGAAGACAAAATCGCGGACGAATTCCTCGCGGACATCCTCAATAAAGATATTCTCGGGCTTGATTCCCAGCATCTCGGCCTTTTGGCGCGCTGGCTCAAGTTCCTCACCCTGACCCAGATCGGCAGTGAAGGTTACGACCTCACAACCATACTCGGTCTGCAGCCATTTCAGGATGATCGAAGTATCAAGGCCACCGGAATAGGCCAGAACAACTTTCTTGGGCGCGGACATCTGACTTCCCCTTATTCATAAGACGATTGGCCCCTAACGGGTTTTGTGAGCGGGGGCAAGTTATCTGCGTTGACCCGGCGCCGGAATTGAGGTGAAACGTTCGTCTATAAAACAAGGATTGGTTGAGAGGGCAGTTTTCGGATGTTGGGTTGGAGAATTTTTAAGCACGCGCTTAACATGATTTTTAATGATTTTGGTACTGCGTTGCGAGTGTCGTCCCCGTTAATAGCGGTTTCCCTGTTCGGGGTTGTGCTTTTCATCGTAAAAGGGTCGGAATACGTCACCGGAGGACAGGGTCAGTTCGAGGGTGTCTTGCTGCTTGGGCTTCTGAGTTACATTGCCACCTTATGGGTTGCTGTTTCTTGGCATCGCTACTGTCTGCTGGAAGAGTATCCAGAAAAGACAATCCCGGATTTTAATGTTTCACGCATTTTAGGGTATTTCGGGTGGGGTCTTTTGTTAGGGTTGATCCTCTTAGGTATGGTAGCCCTATTGTTCGCCGTTGTTTACGCCGCCGGCGGTTTTATAGCAGGATCGCTGTCATTGTTTGGCGGCGTTCTATTGGGTGTCGGGCTGATTTTTACTATTTGGGTCACTCAGCGTCTGAGCCTGGTTCTTCCCGCAAGCGCTGTGGGAAAGCCGATCAGATTTGATGACTCGTGGCGTGCTACGCGGCCTATTGCGACAGCAATTCTTATCGTTTTCCCGATTTTGGGCGCGTTTGGTTTTGCTATTGGTCTTGTTGTAGGGTTCTTAGGGGTCTTCTCGGCACTATTAGGGTATGCGCTTCAGGCCATCGTAAATTGGATGATCGCAATGGTAAGCCTGAGCGTTCTGACAACCATGTACGGTCTTTGTGTCGAAAAGCGCGAACTCGCCTGACTCGCGTACACATTTGTACTCCTTGCCCTTTCGGCGGTGATGCGGCACTGAAACGTTCATGACCGATTTCATGACCCGCGCCCGCGCCGCCGAACAGGTGATGCGTTCTGTTTTTCCGGCAACGCCGTTGCAACGGAATGCCCATCTGTCCGACCGCTATGGCGCCGATATCTGGCTTAAGCGTGAGGATCTCAGCCCGGTGCGGTCTTATAAGATCCGCGGCGCGTTCAATGCCATGCGCAAGCAGCAAGGGCAGGATCTGTTCGTCTGCGCAAGTGCGGGCAATCATGCGCAGGGTGTTGCCTATATGTGCAAACATCTGAACGTACGCGGTGTCATTTTCATGCCTGTGACCACGCCGCAGCAGAAAATCCAGAAGACCCGGATTTTCGGCGGCGACAATATCGAGATCCACCTGACCGGAGACTATTTCGACGACACGCTGGCCGCCGCGCAAGACTGGTGCGCCCAGCAAGGTGGGTACTTTCTGTCGCCCTTTGATGATGAGGACGTGATCGAAGGTCAGGCGTCCTTAGCGGTTGAGATTGAGGAACAGCTTGGACAGGTTCCCGATCATGTCATCTTGCCAGTGGGTGGTGGTGGCATGTCGTCTGGCGTGGCCACATGGTTCGGGGATCGGACGCATTGTCTGTTCGTGGAGCCGGCGGGTGGCGCTTGTCTGCGCGCGGCTTTGGCGGCGGGCCATCCGGTGGCTCTGGATCACGTAGATACATTTGTCGACGGTGCGGCAGTAGGTCGGATCGGTGAAAAGCCGTTTGAGCTGTTGAAATCTCGCCATTTGTCCGACGTTTTGGTTCTGTCCGAAGATCGCATCTGTACCACCATGATCGAAATGCTGAACGTCGAGGGCATCGTGCTGGAACCAGCGGGGGCCCTGGCGGTTGAGGCTGTGGGCGACGTGCAAAGCTTTATCCGGGGTAAGACCGTGGTGTGCGTCACCTCGGGCGGCAATTTCGATTTCGAACGCTTGCCCGAGGTTAAGGAACGGGCGCAGAGGTATTCGGGCGTCAAAAAATACTTCATCCTCCGCCTGCCACAACGTCCAGGCGCATTGAAGGAATTTCTGGGCATTCTAGGTCCTGAGGACGATATTGCCCGCTTTGAGTACATGAAAAAATCGGCCCGCAATTTCGGATCCGTCCTGATCGGTATCGAAACGCGAAAGCCTGAGAATTTTGTGCGCCTGTTTGCGCATCTTGATGATGCGGGCTTTACCTATACCGACATTACCGAAGACGAAACGCTGGCGCAGTTCGTGATCTGAAGCCACGATCAATTTGTGTGTCTCTCCGGCCTGTTCAATCTTCATTTCGATTTCTGGAATTGCCGGGAAATGTAGCGTCGCGAACAGGAAGAAGCCACGCTGACATTCGCTAAAGACTGCCGAGCCCCGCCTTAAATTCGGCGGTTGAGCGTTCAAAAATGCTGAGGATATTGGCAAAGTCGACCGCCTTGCTGTCCCCTAGTGCCGATTGTCGTTCCCCGTCCTGACACAGCTTGGCCACAGCCTCGAATCCAAGGCTCAGCGCGCTACCTTTTACGAAATGCAGGTTTTGTTCAAACTCGGTGCGGGCGGTGTCGTTTCGAAGCCGGGTAAGGGCTTCGTTCACCTCATCAATGAAGATCTGCACCACCTCATCAAACTCACTTGCGCCAACCTCGTCCCTTAGTTGCCGGACCCTGGACCAGTTGATCATGCCATCCTCGCTTTATCTGCCCGGGGATTTGGTATCGCGGAACCGGTAAAGAGCAGGTTAAGCGGAATGAATTTCGGCTTTCACCCATTGTTAAACTGCGGCGCGATAGGGTCTTCCCATTCCGATAAGCGCCGTTGGGTAGAGGGTTAAGGTGACGAGGGTCAGTCAGGCAGACAGTGGATCAGATCTGGATTTTGGTGTGATCCAAAAGGTGCTTGTCGTCGATGACAGCCGCCTGCAGCGCCGTATTCTGGTCGCCTCGCTCAAGAAATGGGGCTTCGACGTGCTTGAGGCCGATAGCGGCGACGTTGCGATTGAAATGTGTGCGTCGGACCCGCCGGATCTTGTCCTCAGCGATTGGGTGATGCCTGGGATGAGCGGGCTGGATTTCTGCAAGGCGTTCCGCGCCTTGGACAACAAGCAATACAGCTATTTCATCCTGCTGACCTCCAAAAGCGAAAAGCAAGAAGTGGCGCGCGGCCTGGATGCCGGTGCGGATGATTTTCTGATCAAACCGCTTGAGGCGGATGAACTGCGGGCGCGTATATCAGCCGGTGCGCGTATTCTGGATATGCAGCGCGAATTGTCCAAGAAAAACCAATTGATCGAAACCGCGCTTGAAGAACTGCGCGTCGCCCATGACGCGATCGACAAGGACCTGATCCAAGCACGCAAGATACAGGAATCGCTGGTACCCGAGCTGACGCGCGATTTCGGCAAGTCCCGGGTCAGCATGTTGCTGAAACCCTGCGGTCATATCGGCGGCGATCTGGTGGGGATGTTCTCTCCGGGTGTGAACAGGCTTGGGTTCTACAGTATCGATGTGTCCGGGCATGGCATCACGTCTGCGATGATGACTGCACGCTTGGGGGGCTATCTGTCCAGCAATCATTTTGATCAGAACGTGGCGATGGCGCGGCGGTTCGACAAATTTTATGCTCTGCTACCGCCGGAAGAAGTAGCCGAAACCCTGAACTCGCGACTGATGGCGGATACGGGGATCGAAGAGTACTTCACGATGGTCTATGCCATCGTAGACTTGCGCAACGGGCATGTGAAAATGGTACAGGCCGGGCACCCGCACCCGCTGCTGCTATGTCAGGACGGCAGAACGGAATTTCTGGGCGAAGGCGGGTTGCCTATCGGATTGCTACCGGACGTCACGTTTCAGCGGACCGAATTCTACATGCAACCCGGCGACAGGCTATTGCTGTATTCCGATGGGTTCACAGAATGCAGTCTCGCCGACGGTGGCCTGCTGGACGAGGATGGCTTGCGGCAGATGGCGCTGGATTGCGGGCCGGATCGAAACGGAACGGAGTTCCTGGACGATATGTTCTGGCGGCTGACGCAAGCGATGGCACCTGGCCGAGGTATGGATGATGATGTTTCGGCTGTTTTCTTTGAATACAACGGACACTAAAGCCGCTGTTCATGCAGCCCGGCAAAGTGGCGATCTCCGTCATTGCCCAGCAATTGGACCGCATCGGCGGTGTCCATCCATATGGCTTCATGGAACGGCTCAGACGGTGGACCCATGCGCTGGATGGGACGCGCGCGATAGATATGGCACAGCTTTTCGGCCCACAAATCGTATTCGGGCATATAAGTGAACCGACGAAAAGCGCCGATGCGGCGGGGCGACGCGATCAACCAGCCGGTTTCCTCGAACACTTCTCGGTGCAGGGCAGTGATGGGTGATTCGCCCGGATCAATTCCGCCGCCGGGCAATTGCAGATCGGGTCCGGGTTCTGTCTGACAGGTCAGCAAAAGGCTGCGGCCTCGGGGCAGCAACGCATAAACACCCACCCGGCGTGTATATGTTCGCCCGGCCTGAGGGGTTTCACCAAACCGTCTGATCATGTATGGCCCCTTAAAACCCGAATAGTTCGACCTATATGCTGGCGGTATGCCAACCTGTGGCGTGTAAGGAAACCCCATGTCTCTTGGAACAAAAATCGCGTGGGACGACACCGTCCTGCCCTTTCAACTTGATGTATCGGATATGCGCGGCCGCGTGGCCCGTCTGGATGGTGTGCTTGATGGCATCCTGAGCCAGCATGACTATCCAGAAAAGGTCGAGGCTCTGGTGGCCGAGATGGCCCTGCTGACCGCATTGATCGGCCAGACAGTAGCGCTGCGCTGGAAGCTGTCCCTGCAGGTTCAGTCTAAAGGTCCGGTGCGCATGATTGCGACCGACTATTATGCGCCTCAGCAAGAGGGGGAGTCGGCCCGCATTCGCGCCTATGCCAGCTTTGACCGCGACCGTCTGACCGATAGTGCGCCGTTCGATCAAGTGGGTGAGGGGTATTTTGCCATCATGATCGATCAGGGTGAGGGGACCCAGCCGTATCAGGGGATCACCCCCCTGGCCGGTGGGTCGCTGAGTGCCTGTGCCGAGGCGTATTTCGCCCAGTCGGAACAGTTACCGACCCGGTTTTCGCTGAGCTTCGGCAAATCGACCGAACCCGGCGTTGGCGAACATTGGCGCGCCGGTGGTGTCATGCTGCAGCACATGCCTAAGGCTTCGCCCTTCGTGGCATCCAGCGAGGGCGACGGAAACATCCTGACAGCGGATGACCTTGTCGATGGTGAAGAAGGTGAAAACTGGGGCCGCGTCAACATCCTGCTGGATACGGTCGACGATTTGGAACTGATCGGTCCGTCGATTGCACCCACGGATCTGTTGGTCCGGCTGTTTCATGAGGAACAGCCGCGGGTATACGATGCGCAGTCAGTGCAATTCGGCTGTACCTGTTCAGAAGACCGTGTTCGTCAGAGCCTGTCGATCTATTCGGCCAAGGACATCGAAAAGATGACCACGCCCGAAGGCGACGTGACGGCTGATTGTCAGTTCTGCGGTGCACATTACGTGCTGGATCCTACTACGGTCGGATTTGATGCTGACAACGCCTGATCCAACTGATCAGCTGCGGGCGGCCTTGCGTCGCCCCGGCAACGGGTCCAGTGATTTTGACCTGAATCCCGATTTTGCCCTACCTGAGGGTCGCAAACTGCGCCCTGCCGGTGTTTTGGTTCCGATTTCAGTAGCAGATGGTGCCCCGCGCTTGATTTTGACCAAGCGATCCTCGGCGCTTAAGCATCACCCGGGGCAGATAGCGTTCCCAGGTGGTAAGCAGGATAACGGCGATGCGGACGTGACTGCCACTGCATTGCGTGAGGCGCGCGAAGAGATCGGACTGCCGCAGGAAATGCCGGAAATTCTTGGCCACCTACCGACGCATGAAACAGTGACCTCATTCACCGTCACACCTGTGGTGGCGATCCTGCGGAAACCTTTCCAACCCGTGCCTGAGCCGGGCGAAGTGGCCGAGGTGTTTTCAGTTCCACTTGCACATGTGCTCAACCCTGCGAATTATATCGTTGAATCGCGCCGCTGGCGCGGACAAAGGCGGTATTACTTCACGGTACCATTCGGCCCTTATTACATCTGGGGCGCAACAGCCCGAATTTTGCGGGGATTGGCAGCACGGATCAACGAATGACGCAAATCACAGAAGACTGGGTGACGGAACCGGCAACACAACGGGTCTGTGCTGCCCTAACCGATTCCGGGTACCAAGCCTTGTTTGTGGGTGGATGTGTACGTAACGCGCTGTTGGGCGCCACGGTATCGGATATCGACATCGCCACAAATGCGCGGCCCGACACAGTGGTAGAGCTGGCGCAGAAAGCAGGGCTTAAGGCCATACCCACAGGGATTGATCACGGCACAATCACCGTGGTTAGTCAGGGTATCCCGCATGAGATCACTACCTTTCGCCGTGATGTTGAAACGGATGGCCGTCGCGCCGTCGTCGCCTTTTCCGACAAGGTCGAAGAGGATGCCGCACGTCGCGATTTCACGATGAACGCGATATATGCACGGCCCGACGGGACAATCTTGGACCCTCTGAACGGTTTGCCAGACCTGCAAGCGCGCCGCGTCCGGTTCATCGGCACTGCGGCGAACCGCATTCGCGAGGATTATCTGCGTTCGCTGCGCTATTTCCGGTTTCACGCCTGGTATGGCGATGTCGAGGCAGGGTTCGATCCCGACGCTCTCGCCGCCATTGCGTCCAACCTGGACGGGCTGGCCGGCTTGTCGCGCGAACGCGTGGGCGCTGAGCTTTTGAAGCTTCTGGGCGCACCAGACCCCGCGCCGTCCGTCGCCGCAATGCGCAGCGCCGGAGTACTGGTGCAACTATTGCCGGGTGCTGATGATCGTGCATTGGCCCCGTTGATTGCATTGGAACAGCAGGCAGGCGCTGATCCGGAACCGGTGCGGCGACTGGCGGCAATTGCACCGCCGGAAGTCGCAAAAACCCTGCGCCTGAGCCGCGCGCAATTGCAGCGCCTGACCCGAATGCGGGATGAGGCGTCCAGCCCGGCCAGCTTTGCCGAATTGGGATTTCGGTACGGTGAAGCAGACGGGCTGCACGAAGCGCTGTTGCGATGTTCTTTTTTGGAAATGCCTTGGTTAGACTCGATAAAACACGATCTCCACGTTGGTGCGGGCGCGACCTTCCCGATTAAGGCAACCGATCTGATCCCCGAGTTCACCGGTCCTGCGCTGGGCAAGAAACTGGCCGATCTTGAGGCGAAGTGGATCGCCTCGGGGTTCACACTGGGCCGCGAAGATCTGCTTGGCGGATAAAGGAAGTCTCAAAAGGGGATGACAAGTAAAAGAGTTTATGATTATTTGCCCCTGTCACATGAATGGAGGGATGCGAATGTATTACGGGATCTGGGACAGCTAAGGCTGGAACACTTTGACCCGTAAGGGTGGTGTTCTGACGCCATCTTTCTTCGCATGACTTACTTTTTGCTCAACCGGAGCACTCTCCATGTTTCGCTATTTCGAAAACCTCGTTGACCCTTTTGTTGCCTACAAGGAAGCCGACACGCCGCCGACGCGGTTGTGGCCATTCATGCTGGATTACTCGCAACCTTTCATGCGGGTGTTCTTCTGGGCTGGTTTAATCTCTGTCGTTGTTGCGGCAGTTGAAGTTGGCCTGATTTACTACATGGGCCGAGTGGTTGACCTGCTGTCGGGCCCTCCGGCCGAGGTCTGGCAGAACCACGGCACCGAATTTATCCTGGTCGCGGCGTTTGTGCTGCTGCTGCGCCCGATGCTGCATGTCGTGGATGTGCTGTTGTTAAACAACACGATCCTGCCGAACTTTGGCACCCTGATCCGCTGGCGTGCCCACAAACACGTTCTGCGCCAATCCGTTGGGTGGTTCGAAAATGACTTTGCCGGTCGGATTGCCAACCGGATCATGCAAACGCCGCCTGCCGCAGGCGAGGCTGTGTTTCAGGTGTTTGACGCCATCTCATTTTCGATCGCCTATCTGATTGGCGCGGCGATCCTGTTGATGGCGGCGGATCCACGGTTGCTGTTGCCACTGCTGATCTGGTTTGCGCTTTACGCCATACTGGTGCGCTGGACGGTGAAAAGGGTCGGTCCGGCTTCGCAGGCTGCGTCCGATGCGCGCTCGGCTGTGACGGGTCGGGTGGTGGACAGCTATACCAACATCCATTCGGTCAAGATGTTCGCCCATAAGGAACAAGAGCTGGACTATGCCCGCGAAGCCATTGAAGAAACGCGTCGTACCTTTCAGGTCGAAATGCGGATTTTCACCATAATGGATGCGGTACTGGTCGCTCTGAACGGTTTGCTGATCGTCGGCGTGGTTGGTTGGGCCATTTCCCTGTGGATGCAAGGGAGTGCATCTGTGGGTGTCGTTGCGGCGGCGACTGCTTTGACCCTACGACTGAACGCGATGACTGGATGGATCATGTGGGCGCTGACCAGCTTCTTCCGTCAACTTGGTGTCGTGGCCGAAGGCATGCAGACCATTGCCCAGCCCGTTGACCTGTTGGATGTGCCGAATGCCAAGCCATTGCAGCTGAGCAAGGGTCAGATCGACATCCGTGATCTGTCACACCATTACGGTCGCAAGACCGGCGGGCTGGATCACATCAATCTGACCCTCAATCCGGGCGAAAAGATCGGTCTGATCGGGCGGTCCGGTGCGGGAAAATCGACCCTAGTTAAGTTGCTTTTGCGGTTTTACGACGTTGAACAGGGCGCGATCCTGATTGACGGTCAGGACATTTCCAGGGTCACGCAGGACAGTTTGCGCAGCCATATCGGTATGGTTCAGCAGGACAGCGCCCTGTTGCATCGGTCGGTGCGTGACAACATCCTCTATGGTCGCCCCGATGCCACTGAAGAACAGATGATCGCCGCCGCCAAACAGGCTGAGGCGCATGAGTTCATCCTTGATCTGCAAGACCCAGAAGGGCGCACGGGGTATGATGCGCATGTGGGCGAGCGGGGTGTGAAACTGTCCGGCGGTCAGCGGCAGCGCGTGACGCTGGCGCGGGTGATCCTGAAGGACGCACCCATTTTGCTGTTGGACGAGGCGACATCCGCTCTAGATTCCGAGGTCGAAGCGTCAATTCAGGAAACTCTCTACGGTATGATGCAAGGAAAAACCGTGATCGCCATCGCCCACCGGCTGAGCACCATCGCGCAGATGGACCGTTTTTTGGTCATGGATGGTGGTCGGATCGTTGAAGAAGGCGGCCATTCCGAACTGTTGGCGCAAGGTGGGCTTTACGCCCAGTTCTGGGCGCGGCAATCTGGGGGCTTCCTGAATCCGGAGGCCGCTGAATGAGGATTGCCGACCTCATAAATCCGTTCAAGAACATCGAAACGCCCCCGCCGCAAACGCTGGGGGCGTTCATTCGCTGGTGCCTGTCTGGCGCATGGCCAATGATCTTCGTCGCAGCGTTTTTCTCGGCTACTGCGGGTGCGATGGAGGCGGGCACTGCGTGGATGCTGGGCCTGGTCATTGATGCAGCAACCACAAGCGGACCCGAGAACTTTCTGACCGCCAACAACGTCTGGATGATCCTTGGGGTCGTTGCGTTTTTCATGCTACTGCGGCCAGCCCTGTTCGGGCTTTCGTCGTTGACCAACAACTATATCGTCATGCCCAATATCACGCCGTTGGTTCTGGCCAAGCTGAACCGGTGGACGTTGGGCCAGTCGGTCACATATTTCGACGACGATTTTGCCGGGCGGATCGCGCAGAAGCAGATGCAAACATCCAACGCGATGGCGTCGGTGGTATCCGAGACGATCAGTGCGATCGTGTTTGCCTTGGCCTCGCTGGCGGGCTCATTACTTTTGTTAGGGTCTATTCATCCGCTGGTTATGCTGCCATTTGCGGCTTGGCTGGTCGTGTATTTCTTGCTTGTCCGTTGGTATCTGCCGCGCATCCGTAAACGCTCAGCGGCGCGGGCAGGCGCTCGCGCGATGGTGTCCGGGCAAGTTGTCGACACGATCACAAATATCAAGACCGTTAAACTGTTCGCCCATTCGGAATTCGAAGATCACGCCGCGCGAAATTCCATGGTTGATCTGCGTGAAAAGATGTTGGCGTTCGGAAGCCTGTCGGCCAGTTTCCGCTTTATCTTGATGCTGTTGGCCGGGGTTCTGCCGGTTTTGCTGATAGGTGCAACGCTGTGGCTGTGGCAAGCGGGGTCTGCGACAGCCGGTGACATTGTGGCCGCAGGTGCCATTTCCATCCGCATTGCCCAGATGACTGGCTGGGTCAGCTTCACCCTCATGGGTCTTTACGCCAATGTGGGTGAGATCGAGAACGGCATGAATACGCTGGCCAAGCGCGAACGGGTCGAGGATCAAACGGGCGCGGCGGAGTTGTCCGTGCCCGAAGGCCAGATCACCTTTGACCATGTCAGCTTTGCTTACGGTCGGGATGTTGGCGGTGTATCAGGCCTGAACATGACCGTGCACCCCGGTGAGAAACTGGGCATTGTCGGCGCTTCGGGGGCAGGGAAATCAACCTTGGTTTCGCTGCTGTTGCGCCTGTACGATGGTGAAAAGGGCACGATCTTGATAGATGGTCAGGACGTATCCGGAGTAACGCAGGACAGCTTGCGCCGTCAGATCGGCATGGTCACGCAGGAAACCGCGATGTTCAATCGGTCTGCGCGGGAGAATATTCTTTACGGTCGTCCAGACGCCTCGGAAGAGGAAATGTTCGAGGCGGCAAAAAAGGCCGAGGCGCATGAATTCATCCTCGGCCTTCAGGATGCCCACGGCCGCACCGGCTATGACGCACATCTGGGCGAGCGCGGAGTGAAGCTTAGCGGTGGCCAGCGACAGCGGATTGCGCTGGCGCGCGCCATTTTGAAGGATGCGCCTATATTGGTGCTGGATGAGGCAACCTCGGCACTGGATTCCGAGGTTGAGGCCTCGATCCAGACGGCTTTGCATCGGGTGATGCAAGGCAAGACGGTTCTGGCTATCGCGCACCGTCTGTCCACACTCAGCGAGATGGACCGGATTATTGTCCTGGACCAAGGGCGTATCGTGGAAACCGGCACACATGACGCGTTGTTGGACCAGGGCGGGCTATATGCCCGGTTCTGGCATCGTCAGTCAGGCGGGTTCATTCAGGCTGAAGCTGCGGAATAAGGGTTTTGTTGCCGGCCAAGCCCCGGTATCAGGCACCCCATGACGCAAACCTACACTATTACCCGCCTTGGTCATCAAGGCGACGGCATCGCTGATGGCCCCGTTTACGCTCCGCGCACCTTGCCGGGTGAGGTCGTCAGCGGCACGCTGCTGGATCAATTTCTGACAGATATCCGCGTCGAGACGCCCTCGGACCAGCGGATCAAGGCACCGTGTCGTCACTACAAGTCCTGTGGTGGATGCCAGTTGCAGCACGCGGCAGATGGATTCGTCGCAGATTGGAAAGTCGAAGTGGTGCGTACCGCGCTGGCCGCGCAGGGGTTGGAGGCGTCGATGCGCCCGATCCATACGTCGCCAGAACGGTCCCGCCGTCGCGCGACGATCGCGGTACGACGGACCAAAAAGGGCACTCTGGCCGGTTTCCATGGCCGAGCGTCAGACACGATCACTGAGATCCTAGATTGCCATTTGCTCGACCCGGCCTTGATCGCGGCCATTCCGGTGGCCGAAGCACTGGCGATTCTGGGTGGCAGCCGTAAAGGCGTGTTGGCGGTGACGCTAACCTTGTCCGAAGCCGGGCTTGATGTGGCGGTCAAAGGCGGCAAACCGCTGGACGGCCCGCTAGAGCTGGCTTTGGCACAAGCGACCGAGAAACACGGTCTTGCCCGGCTCAGCTGGGATGGTGAAGTAATTGCCATGCGCCAGCCACCCGGTCAGCGTTTTGGTCAGGCAAATGTTGTTCCGCCGCCCGGCGCGTTTCTGCAGGCGACAAAGGACGGAGAACATGCTCTGTTTAAGGCCGTTTCCGAAGCTGTGGGCGGTTCCAAACGCATTGTGGATCTGTTTGCCGGCAGCGGCACATTCTCTTTGCCCCTGGCAGAGGAGGCCGAGGTTCACGCCGTCGAGGGCGAAGCGGCGATGACGCAAGCGCTGGATCAGGGGTGGCGCAGGGCGCAGGGCCTCAAACGGGTAACGACCGAAGCACGAGACCTGTTTCGGCGACCGCTGATGCCGGATGAGCTAAAGTCTTTTGATGCTGTGGTGATCGACCCGCCACGCGCCGGGGCCGAGGCGCAAGTGACCGAACTGGCGCAGGCCCTGCGCCCGGTGGTTGCTTATGTGTCCTGCAACCCGGTGACCTTCGCCCGCGATGCGAAAATTCTCGTTAATGTGGGCTACACCCTTGAATGGGTACAGGTTGTTGACCAATTTCGATGGTCGTCACACACCGAACTTGCGGCACGGTTCACCCTGAACCCTTAAGACTTACAGGAGACTACCCGAATGGGGATCACCCAACGCCTGCTGACCCTTATCGAAGCACCAGCTTTCGGGAAGTTCATTACCGGTGTCATCATCTTCAACGCCGTGCTGCTGGGGATGGAGACATCACCCACCCTTATGGAAATTGCAGGTCCATTGATCGTAACATTGGACAGCCTTTGCCTGACCATTTTCGTTGTTGAAATTGCGATTAAACTGCTGGCTACAGGGCGCAGGTTTTTTACCAACGGCTGGAATGTCTTTGATTTTGTGATTGTCGGCATTGCTCTTGTACCGGGTGGGTCCGGTCTGTCGGTGCTGCGGGCATTGCGGATTTTGCGGGTTCTGCGTGTCATCTCGGTCGCGCCACGCCTGCGCCGCGTGGTTGAAGGTTTCATTTCGGCCTTGCCCGGCATGGCCAGCGTGTTCCTTCTTATGGCGATCCTGTTTTACATCGGTGCGGTGATTTCAACCAAACTGTTCTCGCAGACTTTCCCGGACTGGTTCGGCGATCTGGGCCTTTCAGCCTATACGCTGTTCCAGATCATGACGCTGGAAAGCTGGTCCATGGGGATCGTGCGCCCGGTAATGGAGATCTATCCTTACGCCTGGCTGTTCTTTGTGCCATTCATCATGGTGACCACTTTTGCGGTGGTAAACCTGCTGGTTGGTCTGATCGTGAATTCGATGCAAGACGCGCACCATGCCGAGGACGAAGTCAAAACCGATGCCTATCGTGACGAAGTGCTGGAGCGGCTTGAAAGCATCGAACGTCGCCTGACAGAGCAGCAAAACATCAAAAAGTGATTTCAGTTTTCACATTTTCTGGCATAATACAGAAAAAAAGAGCAGCAGGCAGTGAACATGGATCGTCGAGCATTTGGATTGGGTGCAATGGCAACGCTGAGCCTCTCAGCTTGTGCCTCGGCCAACCCCAGAATTCTAACTTACAACGGACCCGAAGTGACCTCTCTGGTCATCAACAAGGGCTCGCGGAAACTATATCTTCTGCACAATGATAAGATCCTGAAAGAATACAGGGTTGATCTTGGATTTGCGCCCAACGGCACCAAAGCAAAGCGAGGCGATGGGCGTACGCCGGAAGGCAGCTACCTGATCGATCGGCGCAATCCCAATAGCCGCTATCATCTGTCGCTGGGGATCTCGTACCCGAATTCTGAGGATGTCGCGAAGGCGAAGGCCATGGGTGTTGATCCCGGCGGCGATATCTTTATCCACGGACAACCGAACCGTCGCAAAGAGCGTAAGCGCGCCAAAAAGACGTCGGATTGGACTGCGGGCTGCATCGCCGTCAAGAATGACGAGATCGAAGAGATCTATTCAATGGTAAACCGGGGAACGCTGATTACTCTGCGCCCCTAATCGGTTTCCAGGGCCCAAATCCGAACTGCATATAGTCACGCTGGTACGCCTGGGCGACCAGCGTTTCCAGTTTGTCGTCATAAATCTCAGCAAGAGTGAACGGGGTATCCGGTTCACTGAGTTCGGGTAGGGGCGGTGTGCTGTGCCCCATCCGGCGCGCCAGGTCGGGCAGGGCTGTCGTGACCTCATCCTCTCTCAGGATCAGGTCGGGCAATGCGAAGGGCGCCATCCCCTCAAGGGCCTGCGACTGACTGCACCATGCCGCATCCACGCGTATGGCTGTCTGTTGGGCAAGGTTCTGGCGCAGGAATGTCAGGAAAGCGGAAAACGCCTCGTAATGCTGCTCAACCGGGTAATTGCCATCACGCAATTGTCCGGGGATCGGAATCTTTAACCGGTTGCGCAGGACGTGTCGGATTTTCGGATAGGCGCCGGAACCTGTGTTGAGGATATGTCTGCAAAAGGCCCGATGCGCGCGCGCCAATGGGTGTTGCAGCACGGCGAACTTTCGATGCCCGGGATTGGAAAGAAACCACTGACGCGTCTGTTTCCTGTTCTGATTGGTCAGCAATTGTTCAACATCAACATGGTCCAGCGCGGCCATCCACCTTGTTACCGGACTTTCCATTCCCCCGCGGATGGGCATGTACATCAGCGGCGTCTTTGGTGCGGCAACGTAATTCGCAACCAATGGACGTCGGCGTGGTTCGAAATTCGGAGTGCTGTGCAGGTTGAAGCTGTCGATCTGTGACAACGCCTGCTCCATCTCATCGGGGTTCGTCACTTTCGCCAGCGCCGGCCCGGGGTTTTGCGGTTTGAGTGTTTCGTCGATTGCCGACAGCCTGCCGGACACACCCAGCCAAGCGGCAAGACCATTCAACAAGTGCACCTGGTTCAGGTCTTCATAAGCAATGTAAAATGGGGTCTGGCCGCTTTGCTGCAAACGCTGCGACAGCATCAGGTGATATTCATGCTGCCGGTTCAGGTATTTCATGAACGCTTCGGCATCGAATTCGACCTGTGCTTCACGACGACGCTTAATGTTTTTCAGCTGCCACTGCTTGGTTTCGCGCGCAATCTTCAACGAGATGAAACTGTCCAGAGGGTTTCGGGTCAGAATGATCTTGGCGCAACGCGGATCGCCCAAAGCAGGTTCTAACACACGTGGATCATGTTCCTGAAAAAGGCGAAACCCGTTCAGTTCTCCTGGTGCCTGCCGGATTGCCTCAAGCAATGTAGAAGGGTCACGATCCCGCTCTTCCACCGAGATGCCCAGCAGGGTGTCGGATTTTAAGCGCCCGATGAAATGGGGATTGAACGCCTCGCCATAGCTGGTGACCCCTTCGATGGCGTTCAGGTTCGCCTCTAGCAAGTTGGAACCGGTCCGCATGGCTGCAAGAATGATAAAGTAGTCAAATTGGGGCGTCATTTATCTTTACTGCACCAGATAGGGTTTTCGATATGGCCGGACCCGGTCCGCAAAGCTGTCGTCCGGTGGGAAATCGCCCATGAGATAAGGGTGCATGCCCTGGTTCTTCAGGTTTTGCAGGAACTGGCCAAACCCGGACAGATCCACCATTTTTGGCGCTTCGGTCAGGTGGCTGGTTTGGGTGGTTCCGGTATCCTCGACCGCGGTCTGTAAAGGCTCGACCGGAGATTCAACGAATTCTGCCAACGTCCACCTGCGAACCCGCGCCTTGGTCCAGACAGAAGAAAGGATTTCCAGTTGTTTGGTTTCGATCTGCTGCAGCCGGGCGGCCTCGGCGCGGATATCGGCAAAGTTCAGGTTTGATCTAAACAGCGGGATTGCCCAGGCCCCGGTTATGACGGAAATCAGCGCATTCTTGTCCCGAGCCAAGAGCCAGTTGATCTCTTGTGTGTCAGCGGGGCCGAACTGAAAACACTGTTTTTCGCCACGCGTGTTCCATATCAGGTTCGAAAGGAAAGCCGTTGGGTTGTAGTCCCGCAGCTTTGCGCAATCGCTGAGGCCGCCGTTGACGATGGTTTCTCCGCCGGCGAATTCAGCGCGCTTCGGGTCAAACAGATGCCCGTGGACACGCGCGCCAGTGATGTTGCTCAACCAGGGTTCAAAATCTTCGAACACTTCGGAAAAGCCCTGAAAAACCGAATACGGAGAGGACGTCAGCCCGTTTTCGTTGCCGTGCCGTGGAAACCGGCTTTGCATGTACAACCCGTCACGCCCACGTGTGCGCCGTTCGACCGCTTTGGAAAACACCCGGTCAATTTTGCTTGGGTTGGGCTCTGTGGGTTTCATGGCGCCTGCCTGATCGGTCAGAAAAGCCTGATACAGTCGATCCGCGTTGGGCCAGGCTTTGCGGGCAACAAAACAATCGGACCTGCGCAGTAGCTGCAGGTGATCGTCATAGAAAATATGCGGACGACCCTGATAGTCGAACTTGGACAGTGTCAGAGACCGGCTTTCGATATGGGTGGAATACAGGCGCGCCAGCGTCTGGAAGTAACTTTCGTCAGGTATCCAGACGCGCCGAAAATACCGATCATAGGTCTCGCGCTTTGGATCCTGCAATATAGCCGACAGGGTTTGGCGGGTCAGACACCACCACTGGCTACCCATATGCGGTACAAGCCCTTCGGGTATGTGGCGTCGGATGCGCAACGCGCGTTGCAGTTTCACATAGGCGTCAAACAGTTTGCGGTTCTTTCGCCACGAGAACGGAAATCTCAGGGTAAAGCGTTCCTGATCCAAGCCTCCGATGGTCCAGCTTACATCAGAGGTAGTGGCGCTTTCGATGAAATCCACGCGCGGCCTGTCCGAGAGGTAATTGACCAGTTCATCCACTGGCCGCAAAGGAAGACAGGATCCTGAAGTCAGGAAAACATGGCGGACATCGGGAAATGTTTCAAGCATCAGTGCGGCGGCAGACTGCGAGGCGGCAACGATGCCCCACCCCCCCCAGTTGCAGACATGACGGTCAGAAAACCGGATCAGCGGGTCATTCGCACAGGCGGCAACGAATTCCGCATAGACATTGTTTGGCACTTTGCGGTCCATATGGATCACCACCGGGCACCCCGAAGACGTCCAGTGGCGGGCCACTTGCCCGGCACGGTTCAGCGCGGTGTGAACCAGCATAATGATGCCCAGATTGCTCATGCCCAGTTTCCTTTTGACATGAGGCCTAAAATCTCAAGTTGTCGCCAATTGATATAAGCTTCGGACTTGTCGCACCAGAACTCGGGCATGTCCGCCAAATGTTCGGCATAGGCGCGATATTCCCCAGAGCTGCGGTAATGCTGGCCGCGCTCCATCTCTTCCTGGGCCTTCTCGCCCAATGTGCTGATGAGTTTGGCGTGCAACAACGCACCGCTTGTTTTTTCGCCACCCCATTCATCAAACACCTGGTTCAATCCGCGTGGCAGCAGCGCATGGGTCGAGCTGACATAGACATAGCGCTTGTCCCATTTCACCAACGGAATCTTGTTCAGCGCAGGCGCTTTTTTCGGCGTGTCCTTAAAGAACACACGCGCGCGGGGTCCGCCTTGAATCCAGAGATTTCCGTAGGTCGGGTTCTTTGTGATCGTATAATTTCCTGCATCAAACCATTTGGCGATTTCGAACGGGTTTTGCCCCTCGGAATAGATGGCGTCTTCGACCGGCCCTTCGGGATACATGTCGATCAGCATTGCGCTGAAGCTGCGCACAGAGCAGCCGTCCAGCCAATCGGTAAGGGCAGGGATAGGCCGTGTGTCGCAGAACGGGTAAATAAAGAACTCGTCCGGGTCGACGGTCAGAACCCAGTGGCGGTGCGCATATTTGCGCAATAGATAGTTTGTCCAGTCCACCCCAAACGACGCACGCCTATAGCTTGCATCAGCGCGCCAGACCGACACATCGGGTTGACCCGCCAGATATTCCAGTGATCCGTCATTGCTGGCGTTATCAACGAACAGAAAATGGTTGATGCCCAGCTGCCGGTAGTAGGTCAGAAAATACGGCAGGCGAATTTTCTCATTCCGTATGACGCTGACTAGCAGGACGTCTTTCCGTGTTATCGAATTTGTATTTACGGAAACGGGAACAAGGTCGCGCCGCTTTCGAAGGCAACGCAATATACGGCGCTTGCGCCGCAATCTCATTCGGTATGAATCCAATAGGCCCACGCGACTGCCCAACCTTTGTTATTTACGCGAGCGTGCCCGGAGGCTGTACAAGCCAGAGTGGTACCGGACAATTGCCGTTTTATGCCATTTTTCCATCTTTCGAAGCAACGACTTTAAAAACCGTTAGTTTGAGTTGTGGCTTTCCCAATCAATTGTTCCCATCAGACCCAGTTGCTGCAATGAGTTCCAACCGGTGTATCGCTTGGACTCTGGCACCCACATGACCGGGTGATCCGTGATGCCGTCATAGTAGTCTGCAAACTGTTCGGGATCGTGAAAGTGTTGCCGGCGCTCTTTCTCGATCTTTGATTTTTCCACAACTTCGGGCAGGAATTTGGTGTGTAACAAGACACCAGATGGTGCTGTGCCGCCGGGCCCTCCGTAACTGGCGTTCAGATGTCGTGGCAATGCGGAATGGCACGAATTCACATAGGCGTAGCGCCGCGACCACCGGACCAACGGGATTTTGTTAAGCGTCGGGGATCGGCGTGGGGCGTCGGCAAAGAACATACGCTCGCGCGCGCCGCCCTGCACCCAAAGGTTGCCCAGCGGGCTTTGCCGCTGTGCCCGGTAGGGGGCGGCATCAAACCAACTCACCACCTCGGTCGGGTCGGTTTCAGGAGCATAGCCTTGTTCCCCCAGCGGGCCATTGGGATAAAGATCCAGCATCAGCGCGCCAAACGCTACACGTCCCTGATCATCTAACCATTTCGTCAGGTCCGGTAGGGGCCGGGTGTCATGATCGGGGTAAATCAACAACTCATCCGCATCGACCATCAGAGTCCAGTGGTGGTGCCCATAGTGCATTTGCAACCAAGTCAGCCAATCCAGCCCATAGCGCGACGTGCGATAGCTGTCCCGGGTCTGCCACAGTGACACGTCCGGCTGTTCCTTGAGAAAGGGCACCGAGCCATCGTCGCTGTCGTTGTCGACGATCAGAAAGTGATCAACCCCCAATGCACGATAATGGCGCAGGAACCAGGGCAGGCGGGTGATTTCATTGCGCAGCGTAGTGAAAGCCAGAATGCCACCGGGAATGATGTTCGCCGTGCGGTCGCTCAGACTGGACAATTGATGGCGGCTGCGAAAGGACCGCCACAACAACCGCTGTCGTTTTAGCCGCAACTTGTACATTTGCACCCATGAGATGGGCGGAAGCGTATCTTCCCCTGTACCAGTCACAACAGGCTCATTTTTCGTAGTGACCGTTCTGATGCCAGCGCCACGCATCGGCAATCATCGTCTCTAATGTGGACCTTTTGGGCGACCAGCCAAGTTCCTCGCCAGCGCGCACAGAACCAGAGACCAACTTTGTGCAATCTCCAGCCCGGCGCGGTCCGATTGCATAAGGTACGTCGCGGTTGGTGACGGCGTTGGAGTGGCTGATCACCTCCATCACCGAAAACCCCGATCCGGTGCCCAGGTTGAACACGCGGCTGTCTTTGCCTTTTTCCAACCAGTTCAATCCCAAAACGTGAGCATCGACCAGATCGCAAACATGTACATAATCGCGGATGCAGGTGCCGTCTGGTGTTTCGTAGTCCGTCCCAAAAACGGTCAGCCCGTCGCGCTTGCCGTCGATGGCGTCCAGCATCAGCGGCACAAGGTGGGTTTCCGGGCGGTGGAACTCGCCCACCTCGCCATCAGGGTCGGCACCGGCCACGTTGAAATACCGGAAGATCACGTGGTTCAGCCCGTGCGCGGCCTCGAAATCGCGCAGGATATCTTCGATGGCACGTTTTGAGGCGCCGTATGCGTTCAGCGGCAGTTGCGGCGTGTCTTCGTCCAGCACCACATTGTCATGCTCGCCATAGGTGGCGCAGGTGGACGAGAATACAAAGTTCTCACATCCGGCGGCCACCGTGGCTTCGATCAAATTCAGCGAACCGGTCACGTTGTTGGACCAGTATTTGCCGGGCTCGGACATGGCCTCACCCACTTGGCTGAGGGCAGCAAAGTGCATTACGGCCACGGGTTCGTATTTGGCGAACACCTCATCCAGTCGAGCACGATCCAGCAGATCGCCCTGTTCGAACGGACCAAACTTCACCGCGTCTTGCCAGCCGGTAACGAGATTGTCGAAGGTCACAGGCGTGTAACCGGCTTGAGAAAGCGCCTTACAGGCATGAGATCCAATGTACCCGGCACCGCCAGTGACAAGAATATTTTTCATGATCGTTCCAAATTGCGGTGCCACGCCCGGTTAGACGCCGTCTTGCAAGGGGTTAAGGTGAAAATGGGTCAATCTAACCCCATAGCGGCCATCATCTCTTCGAGTTTCGGCACATCTTGTGGGTTGTTCAATTCCCAGAATTGGCGGCCCTTCGCCTCCACCTCAACGCACAGAACCTTGCGACCATTTTCCATGAAGCGCAGCTGTTCCAGCCCTTCCAATTGCTCCAAAGGTCCCACTGGCCAGGTTGGATAGGCTGACAGCGCATCGGGGCGATAGGCGTAGACGCCGACATGGTGAAACACCGGTGTCGGTTCGGGGCCAGCAAAAGTTTCGGCAGTAAAAGGCACGACTTCTTTCGAGAAATACATTGCGCTGTGATCGGTGGCAAATACGGCTGTTGTGCCGCCGACCCGTCCGTTTTTACGATCATTCAGCAGGCTGTTCAAAGCATCTCCGTCACAACGCAGAACTGGCGTTGTGACCCCGGCATCGGGCGCGGCGCGCAGACCGGCGATCAGGTCTTCGACAAACCAATGTGGTGTCAGTGGTGCATCCCCTTGCAGGTTCACCACGATCTCGTAGCCCGCACCCAGCGCAGTATGGGCCTCGGCGCAGCGCTCGGTGCCGTTACCGCAGGTCTCGGATGTCATTACCACCTCGGCCCCGAACCGCTCGGCCACGTCGCGGATTCGGTCGTCATCGGTGGCGACAACCACCTTGTCCACACCTGACACAGAACAGGCGGCGCGCCACGATCGTTCGATCAGGGTCATCGCGTTGCCGCTTGCCCCGGTCAGCGGAACCAGCGGCTTGCCAGGGTAGCGGGTCGAGGCATAGCGGGCGGGGATGGCAATCAATACGGACATCAGGCCTCCATCAGGTCAACGCCCGGAGCGTAGGCGATAAAGAACGGGTTTGCATAGCCGTCCTTGCCGTAGGTCAATGTCGAGTGGTCATCGAAACGAACAACCTTACCGCCCGCACCCGCCAAAACGGCGTGACCGGCGGCTGTGTCCCACTCCATCGTGCGCCCGACGCGGGGATAGAGGTCCGCTTCCCCTGTTGCGACCAGACAGAATTTCAGGGACGAGCCCGCGCTTTTGCTGTCCTTGACCTGATATTTATTGATGTAATCTTCGGTCGCCTGATCGCGGTGTGATTTTGACGCGACGATCAAAAGTGCCGAATTGTTTGGTTCAGACACCGAAATCGGGGTTACGTCACCGGCCTGTGCCTTGTTAAGCGCGCCGGTTTCTTCAACCGATTGACCGTCTGCTTGCGTGTAGAACATGCGCCCCTTGGCCGGTGCATACACAACGCCCCGAGTTGGCACTCCGTTTTCGACCAATGCGATGTTCACCGTGAAATCACCGCGCCGGTTGATGAATTCCTTGGTGCCGTCCAGCGGATCGACGATCAGGAATGTGTCGCCTTTTACGGAATGTGATGCGGCCTGTTCTTCGGTCACCAGCAGAATATCCGGGAACGCGGCGCGCAAGCCTGCCGATATCAGGGCATCGGCTGCCTCGTCCGCTTCGGTCACGGGGCTGGCGTCGGATTTGACTTTGACGTCGAAATCATCCGCCTCGTAGATCCGCATGATCGTGTCCCCGGCTTCCAGCGCCAGACGTCTGATTACGGGAATAAGGGCGTCGTAGGTCACAAAAATGCTCCGTTGCTGTAGTTTGTTGATCGAAATCCTTGTGGGCCTTATGATGCGGCGGTTACGGAACGGCAAGAATTTCGTGGCAGTTTGCAGGCAGTTCAGCGGGAAAGAGTGTACTGAGTGTTTTATTTTAAGCGAAAACAGACGCTTTTGGGCAGCGCTTTCACGACCGCTGAGCTTATCTATCATGCGGTTGTGCACGGGATACGATCAAAACACGCGAATGCCGTGATCGCGATCATCATCAATATCGTGCAAATTCTCGCACTTGTGACCGTTTTTTATCTGATCTTGTCGATGTTGGGCACACGAGTGGCCAAGATCCGGGGTAACTTTATCCTGTTTCTCTTATCAGGTGTGTTTCTGTTCCTGACTCACATCAAAGCCGTCTCGACCGTCGCTGGCGTGGCTACAGGAAACAACCCGATGATGCTGCACTCTCCGATGAATATGATGGTCGCGTTGTTGGCGACCGCTTTCGGATCGCTTTATACGCAATTGGTTTCGATCCTTGTGATCCTCTTCGCCTACAGCGTCATAATTGAGCCGCTGGAGATCCAAGAGCCCGGCGGCGCGTTCTATATGCTGATCCTGGCCTGGTTTACGGGATGTGCGGTGGGTGTTGTTTTCATGGCGCTCAAACCGTGGTTCCCCGGGACTGCTGATATTCTCAGAAACTTGTACCGACGCATGAACATGATTTTTTCGGGCAAAATGGTTGTAGGGAATGCGCTGGGTGGCTTCTTGCTGAGTTTCTTTGCCTGGAACCCGTTGTTTCACATAATTGACCAATGCCGTGGCTTTGTCTTTCGTAACTACTATCCACGTAACTCCAGTTGGGAATACGCGCTTTGGGTTGGGTTGGCCTTGCTGACAATTGGATTGCTGGGGATTTTTTACACCCGCCAGCATGTGTCGGCCAGTTGGGGGGCGCGCCGCTAACTCGCCACCCGTAGGGTCAGGTTGATCCGCCCGCCTTTGGGCAACAGCTTGGATGAACCGAAACGGATGCGGTCTACCCCGTGATAGGTCAGGCGGGCGGGGCCGCCCATAACCACGACGTCGCCGGAGTTCAGCCAGATCGACTCGGTCTTGCCGCCCCGGGTTTCGTTTCCGATGCGGAAAAGGGCATCGTCGCCCAGGGATATCGACAGGACAGGCCAGGAGAAATCGGCCTCGTCCTTGTCTTGATGCAGCCCCATGCGCGCACCTTCGCCGTAATAGTTGATCAGACAGCAATCCGGATCGCGTTGGGTACTGGCAAGCTTGCGCCAGATGCCCAGTATCGTATCAGGAATGTCGGGCCACACCATTCCTTTAGGGTGCTGCGCCTGATATCGGTAGCCCCCTTTGTCAGTGACCCAACCAAACGCTCCGGCTGAGGTCATGCGCACCGACATTTCCTTGCCCGAGGGCGTAACCGGCCGGAACAGCGGCGCCGATTTCAGAATCGGGCGCAACGCCTCAATCAGTTGCGTTTGTGCCGCAACGTCCAGATAGGCTTTTCTGATGTCAAATCCGCGCAAGTGCAGCCGCGCCATTGAAGATTCCCCAATCCTTGCCAAAACCTTGTCAAAAAGGCCGCAGATTCCCGAAAACCTGCCTTTTACACCGCTTGCAGGCCTCTGATCTCGCCCTTATATACGCCGGGACGCGCGATGGTGTAGTGCTGTTGCGCAAACCAGATCGGGACCGGATGCCATAACGGGTCCGGACCTCGCGACATCGCCTTGAAGAGAAAGGGATTGAACATATGGGAAAAGTAATCGGTATTGACCTCGGCACCACCAACTCGTGTGTGGCCATCATGGACGGCTCTCAGCCAAAGGTCATTGAAAACGCAGAAGGGGCGCGGACCACGCCCTCGATCGTCGCCTTCACCGAAGATGAGCGTCTGGTCGGTCAGCCTGCAAAACGTCAGGCGGTCACCAACCCCGACAACACGATCTTTGGCGTCAAGCGTCTGATCGGTCGTCGTGTGGATGATGCAGAAGTCCAGAAGGACAAGAAAATGGTGCCGTACGCCATCGTGGATGGCGGCAACGGTGACGCGTGGGTGGAAGCTCGCGGTGAAAAATACTCCCCAAGCCAGATTTCGGCCTTCACTCTGGGCAAGATGAAGGAAACCGCAGAAAGCTATCTGGGTGAAGAAGTTACGCAGGCGGTCATCACCGTTCCCGCGTATTTCAATGACGCTCAGCGTCAGGCGACCAAAGATGCAGGCAAAATCGCCGGTCTAGAAGTGCTGCGGATCATCAACGAACCGACAGCGGCTGCGCTGGCCTATGGTCTGGACAAAGAAGAAACCCAAACCATCGCGGTCTATGACCTTGGTGGTGGTACGTTCGACGTGACCATTCTGGAAATCGACGACGGGCTGTTCGAAGTCAAATCGACCAATGGCGACACCTTCCTGGGTGGTGAAGACTTTGACATGCGCATCGTCAACTACTTGGCGGATGAGTTCAAAAAGGAACACGGTGTCGATCTGTCCAGCGACAAGATGGCCCTGCAGCGTCTGAAAGAAGCCGCGGAAAAAGCCAAGATCGAACTGTCCTCGACCTCGCAGACCGAGATCAACCAGCCGTTCATCTCGATGGGCGCCAACGGTCAGCCGCTGCACATGGTCATGAAACTGACCCGTGCCAAGCTGGAATCGCTGGTCGGCGATCTGATCAAGAAGTCGATGAAACCCTGTCAGGCCGCATTGAAAGACGCGGGTCTGTCGGCAGGCGACATTGATGAGGTTGTTCTGGTCGGTGGTATGACCCGCATGCCGAAGGTGATCGAAGAGGTCACCAAATTCTTTGGCAAAGAACCGCACAAGGGTGTGAACCCGGACGAAGTTGTTGCCATGGGCGCCGCCATTCAGGCCGGTGTTCTGCAGGGTGACGTCAAAGACGTGGTTCTGCTGGACGTAACCCCGCTTTCGCTGGGTATCGAGACGCTTGGTGGCGTGTTCACTCGTCTTATCGACCGTAACACCACGATCCCGACGAAAAAATCTCAGGTCTTCTCGACCGCCGAAGACAACCAGAACGCTGTGACCATCCGCTGTTTCCAGGGTGAGCGCGAAATGGCTGCGGATAACAAGATCCTCGGTCAGTTCAACCTTGAAGATATCCCGCCCGCACCGCGCGGCATGCCTCAGATCGAGGTGACTTTTGACATCGACGCCAACGGCATTGTCTCGGTTTCGGCCAAGGACAAAGGCACCGGCAAAGAGCAGAAGATCACCATCCAGGCATCGGGTGGTCTGTCGGACGAAGATATCGACAAGATGGTCAAGGACGCCGAAGAGAACGCCGAGGCGGACAAGGAACGCCGCGAGTTGATCGAGGCGAAGAACCAGGCAGAAAGCCTCATCCACTCGACCGAGAAGTCGATGGAAGAGCATGCCGACAAGGTCGACCCGACCACTATCGAAGCCATCGAGCTGGCGATTGTCGCGCTGAAGGACGAGCTGGAAACCGAGAATGCCGACAAGATCAAGTCAGGCATTCAGAACGTGACCGAAGCCGCCATGAAGCTGGGCGAAGCCATCTACAAGGCGCAGTCTGAAGAGACCGAGGATGAGCCTGCGGCGGCGGATGCTGATCCGGCTGGTGAAGACGATATCGTCGATGCCGAATTCGAAGATCTTGACGACGAAAAGCGTAAGTAACGGGAAACCGGGCCAATTCGGGCCGGTCCGGTCACCGGGCCGGCCCGATTACGTTGCGGCAGAAGGAAATACTGATGTCAAAACGCGACTACTATGATGTGCTCGGCGTGTCCAAGGGCGCATCAGCGGACGAGATCAAGAAAGGTTTTCGCACGAAAGCCAAGGAATTGCATCCCGACCGTAACAAGGACAACCCGGATTCCGAGGCTCAGTTCAAAGAAGCGAACGAAGCTTACGACGTCTTGCGCGATGCCGAAAAAAAGGCCGCGTATGACCGTTTTGGTCATGCCGCGTTTGAAAACGGTATGGGCGGCGGTGGCCGTCCCGGCGGCGGATTTGGCGGACAGGGCGATTTCTCCAGTGCCTTCTCGGACGTGTTCGATGACCTGTTCGGCGATTTTATGGGTGGTCAGCGCGGTGCTACCGGGGGTGGTCGACGGGCCGCGCGCGGGTCAGACCTGCGTTACAACCTGCGTGTAAGCTTGGAAGAAGCATTCTCTGGCCTGCAAAAGACGATCAACGTGCCTGCTGCCGTGGCCTGCTCGGCCTGTGACGGCTCGGGTGCGGAAGGCGGGGTTGAGCCCACAACCTGCCCGACCTGTTCGGGCATGGGAAAAGTGCGGGCGCAACAGGGCTTTTTCACAGTTGAACGGTCGTGTCCGACTTGTTCGGGTCTGGGTCAAATTATCAAGAACCCCTGTAAATCATGCGGCGGCGCCGGGCGCGTCGAAAAAGAACGCGCGCTGTCGGTCAACATTCCGGCTGGTGTCGAAACCGGCACACGCATCCGTCTTGCGGGCGAAGGTGAGGCCGGGATGCGCGGTGGTCCTCCGGGCGACCTGTATATTTTTGTCGAAGTTTCGGACCACAAGCTGTTCGAGCGCGACAGCGTAAACCTGTATTGCCGCGTTCCGGTCAGCATGGCTAAGGCAGCGCTGGGCGGTTCGATCGAAGTGCCCACCATCGACGGTGGCCGTGGTCGCGTGCAAATTCCGGCTGGCAGTCAGTCAGGACGTCAGATGCGCTTGCGCAGCAAAGGCATGCCCGCCCTTCGCGGCGGTGGCGTTGGCGATATGTTCATCGAACTGGCCGTCGAAACCCCGGTCAATCTGACCAGCCGTCAAAAAGAGCTGCTGCGTGAGTTCGACGATCTGGGCGAAGATAACCATCCGGAATCAAAAAGCTTTTTCTCGTCCGTCAAGTCATTTTGGGACGGTATGAAGGGCTGAACCTGCACACCTGAACATCAAACAGAAGCCGGTCCGTTGAGGCCGGCTTTTGCATTTCATAAGTCCAGTTTGACCGTAATCTGCATCAAAATTGGCCCTTGATTCCCCCGCCATCCCCTGAGAGTGTCGCCCCAACCGTTGGGGTGCCCTGTTTGGGGGCTGAGAGGCGTGAACGCGCTAACCCATCGAACCTGATCCGGGCAATACCGGCGTAGGGAACGGTCTTATAGTGCTTAGACGTTTTCCATGCCCGTTGCCCATTTTGAACCGGAGCAACGACATGGCACCCATTGCCTTAACAATCGCAGGATCTGACAGCGGCGGAGGGGCCGGAATTCAGGCAGACCTCAAGGCCATGTCGGCGCTTGGCGTCTATGGTGCCAGTGTGATTACCGCAGTGACGGCGCAGAATACTCGCGCAGTTACGGCGGTGCATGGCATCCCTGTGGACGTCATTGCAGCCCAGATCGAGGCTATTCTGACCGACCTGGATGTTGGCGCGATCAAGATTGGAATGCTGGCGACCCCTCAGATAATCCAATGTGTCGCAGACAGTATCGCCGAATTTGACGGGCCGGTAGTTTTGGATCCGGTCATGATTGCGAAATCCGGCGATGCGTTGCTGGCAGAAGAGGCGGTGCAAACCCTGCGCGACGTATTGTTGCCACGCGCGACCGTGTTAACGCCAAACCTGCCCGAAGCAGCTTGTCTGCTGGGCTCTGAGTCTGCGGACAGCCTCGAACAGATGATCGCACAAGGGCAAGATCTGTGTGCACTTGGCGCTGGTGCGGTTCTGATGAAGGGCGGTCACGGCAAGGGTGACATCTGCCATGACATATTGATCTCACATTCGGGCGTGATTGCTCAGTTTCAAGCGCCGCGCCGACAGACCCGCAACACCCACGGAACCGGCTGCACCCTGTCCTCATCCATAGCGGCCGGGTTGGCTAAGGGCCTTTCGCTGCCCCAGGCCGTAGCGCAAGCACATGACTATCTGCAGGGCGCCATCGCTCAGGCCGATGCTTTAAACATCGGGCAAGGTCACGGACCTGTTCATCACTTCCATCAGGTTTGGCCCGCGTGACCGTCTGGTCGATCATAGGGGCAGGTGTGGCCGGGTTGGCCGTCGCGTCCGAACTTGTCGCGCGCGGGGCCAAGGTTCAGGTGTTCGATCCCGGCGGTGCACCGGGGCCGCATGGCTGCTCATGGTGCGCGGGCGGAATGTTGGCACCGTGGTGCGAGTATGAAAACGCGGAGGAACCTGTCCTGCGTCTGGGGCAATTGGCAATCGACTGGTGGGCCAAGCGAACTCAGGTCCACAGGCGCGGCACACTGGTTGTTGCCAACCCACGGGACCTGCCGGATCTACGTCGTTTCGCCCGCAGAACTGAGGGGTTTTCCGAAGTTGATACCGGCGAAATTGCCCAATTAGAGCCTTATCTTCACGGTTTCGGAAAGGGTCTCTACTTTGATGCCGAGGCCCATTTGAACCCGCGTCAGGCCTTGTTGGATCTGTCACACCAGCTTCAGGATCACGGTGTTGAATTCCATCATGCGCGCGCGCCGACGGAATTGGACAACGCCATTGATTGCCGTGGTCTACACGCGCGCGAATACCTGCAGGACTTGCGCGGCGTGAAGGGTGAGATGCTGGTGATCCGGTGCCCAGACGTGACACTGACCCGGCCTATACGCCTGCTTCATCCACGCGTGCCGCTGTATATCGTTCCACGCGGCGACGGCGTCTACATGCTGGGCGCAACAATGATCGAATCCGAGGACAGCAGCCGAATTACCGCACGCTCGATGCTTGAGTTGCTGAGCGCAGCCTACGCCCTGAACCCCGCCTTTGGTGAGGCTGAAGTGTTGGAAATCGGTGTCGATCTGCGCCCCGCTTTCCCCGACAACCTGCCGCGTATTCGACGACTGGGACCGACAATCTACGCCAACGGCCTCTACCGCCACGGCTACCTGCTGGCCCCTGCACTGGCAAAGGGCGTGGCTGACCTGGCGTTGGACAACAAACATTCGGAGATGGTTGATGAAGATCGTACTTAATGGCGAGATGCGCGAGGTGCAGGCCGGAACTCTTGCCGATCTTTTGCAGGAATGTGGGTTTTCGGGCCGGGTGGCGACGGCTGTGAACGAGGGTTTTGTGCCCTCAAGCTTGCGCAAAGCTCGCAATATCAAGGATGGCGATCGGATCGAAGTCGTCGCCCCGATGCAGGGGGGCTGAACGATGAAGACGTTCTATGGCACACCTCTGTCGAACCCGTTGATGCTGGGCACAGCGCAATATTCAAGCCCTGCAATCTTGGAACAGGCATTTCGGGACAGCGGGGCCGGGGTGGCCACCGTATCTTTGCGACGCGAAGCAGGCGCAGGACAAACCTTTTGGCAGATGGTCCGCGATCTGAGCGTTCTTGTCCTGCCCAACACAGCAGGTTGCCATACGGTGAAAGAGGCTGTGACCACCGCTCATATGGCGCGAGAGGTGTTTGACACCAAATGGATCAAGCTGGAACTGATCGGGCATACCGACAGCCTGCAGCCCGACGTGTTCCAATTAGTCGAGGCCGCGCGCATTCTGAGCGAAGACGGGTTCGAGGTGTTTCCGTACACCACGGACGACCTGATCGTGGGTGAGCGCCTTTTGGCGGCAGGGTGTGAAGTTCTGATGCCTTGGGGGGCCCCGATTGGTTCGGGCCGCGGTCTGAACAACGAATACGCCCTGCGCGCAATGCGCGCTGAGTTTCCCGAAATACCACTGGTGATTGACGCTGGTATCGGCCTGCCCAGCCACGCCGCACATGCGATGGAGCTTGGGTATGATGCCGTTCTGCTGAACACCGCGGTGGCACGGGCCGGCGATCCCGCCGCAATGGCCAAGGCGATGAAGCTGGCCATCGAGGCCGGGCGATTGGCCTATCAGGCCGACCCGATCGAAGCGCGCGATATGGCCGAACCCTCGACCCCTGTTATTGGAAAGGCGTTTTTGTCATGAACCTCGACCGGTTTTATCCAATCTTCGACCATTCCGACTGGCTGCGCCGGATGCTGCCCTTGGGCGTGAAGCTGGTTCAGCTCCGGATCAAGGACCAGCCGGACAAGGTCGTACGCGAACAGATCGCGGTTTCGCGGGATCTGTGCCGTGCGCATGACGCTGTTCTGGTGGTGAATGACCATTGGCAGGTTGCCATCGACGCAGGCTGCGACTGGATTCATTTGGGACAAGAGGATCTGGATGACGCAGATCTGAAGGCGATCCGACGCGCAGGGCTGAAACTGGGTGTCTCGACCCATGACGATGACGAGCTTGAGCGTGTTCTGGCCATGAGCCCCGACTATGTTGCGCTTGGGCCGGTCTACCCAACGATCCTGAAAAAGATGAAATGGAAACAACAGGGCCTGCCGCGTGTCACTGAATGGAAAGCGCGCGTGGGGGAAGTCCCTTTGGTCGGTATTGGCGGGATGAGTGTCGAGCGCGTGCCGGGTGTGTTGCAGGCCGGGGCGGACATTGTCTCAGTCGTGACAGACATCACCTTGAATGCAGACCCAGAAGCCCGCGTACGTGCGTGGATCGAGGTCACCACATGAGCCGCTACGCCCGTCAGATGATCTTGCCGGAGGTCGACGCGCGTGGACAAGCCCGCTTATCCGACGCACGGGTTCTTGTGGTGGGGGCCGGGGGGCTGGCAGCGCCGGTTTTGCCTTTGCTTGCTGGGGCCGGGGTCGGGCATTTGACCATCATGGATCGCGATGAGGTCGCCCTGTCGAACCTCCATCGCCAGACCTTGTTTGCGGAGGGGGACTGTGGTCGCCCCAAAGCCGAAGTCGCGGCTGAGCGGTGTCAGGCCTTAAACTCTGAAATTACAATCTCCACGAAAAATCAGGCTCTAACCAACTTAAATTCGCAACGCTTTGTCTCACAAGCCGACGTCATTCTCGATTGCGCAGACAGTTATGCTGCAAGCTATTCGTTGTCGGACACGTGTCGCGCGCTTGGCAAACCGTTGATAAGCGCCTCGGTCCTGGGGTTGTCCGGTTATGTCGCCGGTTTCTGCGGCGGTGCCCCATCTTTGCGGGCGGTTTTTCCCGACGCGCCGGGCAGTGGTGCAAGCTGTGCCACCGCCGGTGTGTTGGGTCCCGTCGTCGGAATGATTGGCGCAATGCAGGCGCAAATGGCGCTGAGCGTTATTCTCGGGCTGGACCCTTCGCCCTTGGGGCAGATGGTACAGTTCGATGCCCGAACGATGCGAAGCACAACGTTCCGCTTTGACGATGCGCCCGAGCCCAACCATCACTTCCCGTTTGTGTCGGTCTGCCAACTGACCACGGATGATCTGATCATCGAGTTGCGCAGCCCGGATGAGGCCCCTGAACCCATTCATCCCAAAGCGTTCCGCGGGTCTTCTGAATTGGTAAAAATAGAGCCTAATAAAGGGAAAAGGCTGGCACTTTGCTGTTCAACCGGCCTGCGTGCGTGGCGTGCTGCCGAAAAATTGCAACCGGATTGGCCGGGCGAGATCGTTCTCGTCGCGGCCTCAACCTCGTGAACGAAAAGGATACGCGAGATATGAAAAAGCTGATGACAGCAATTGCCCTGCTGGCCGCTGCGCCGGCCTGGGCCGAAGACAAGATGACCGTTCTGCTGGACTGGTTCGTTAACCCCGACCACGGGCCCATCATCGTGGCGCAAGAGAACGGATACTTTGCCGACGAGGGGCTGGAGATTGAGATTGTGCCACCCGCGGATCCATCGGCCCCTCCGCGTCTGGTTGCCGCCGGTCAAGCCGATCTGGCGGTCTCCTACCAGCCGCAACTTCACCTGCAAATCCATGAGGGTCTGCCGCTTAAGCGCGTCGGCACCTTGGTCGCGACGCCGTTGAACTGCCTGCTGGTGCTACAGGACGGTCCGATCAAAACGCTCGCCGACCTCAAGGGCAAAAAAATCGGCTTCTCGGTCGCGGGCGTTGAAGAGGCCGTTCTGGGCGCCATGCTGAACGCCCATGATGTCGCGCTGGATGATATTGAGATGGTCAACGTCAATTTCTCGCTGTCGCCCTCGCTGATGACGGGACAGGTGGATGCGGTGATCGGTGCCTTCCGGAACTTTGAGCTGAACCAGATGGACATCGAAGGCGTCGCGGGCCGTTGTTTCTACATCGAGGAAGAAGGGGTACCGTCTTATGATGAGCTGATCTATGTCGCCAATCCCGACACGATGGATGCCGACAAGGTCGCCCGTTTCCTGGCTGCGACCGAAAAGGCGACCCAGTTCATCGTTAACAACCCGGAAAAAAGCTGGGATATCTTTGCCGCCACCTCACCCGAACTGCAGGATGAACTGAACGCGCGCGCTTGGGTGGATACACTGCCCCGCTTCGCGCTGCGCCCGGCGGGCTTTGATGCAGGTCGCTATGCCCGTTTCGAGGCGTTCCTGAAAGACAGCGGCATGATCGACAGCATCAATCCGGTCAGCGACATCTCAGTAGATGTGACCGTGCAATGAGCGACTATGGCAAAGCATTCGCGCTGATGCGTGAGGCGGCGCAGGGGCCGTGGCAGGATTACACCTGCCACGCTTTTGTCGAAGGGATGAAGGACGGCTCACTGCCGCGCGCGGCGTTTCTGCACTATCTGCGGCAAGACTATGTGTTCCTGATTCATTTCTCTCGCGCATGGGCGCTGGCGGTTGTGAAGTCGGAAACGCATGAGGAAATGCTGGCAGCCTCGCGCACCGTGAACGGGTTGATCAGCGAAGAGATGAAGCTGCATATCGGGATCTGCGAGGCCGAAGGCATCCCGCAGGACCAGCTGTTTGCCACGCCGGAACGTGCCGGGAACTTGGCATATACGCGTTTCGTGCTAGAGGCTGGGTACAGCGGCGATCTACTTGATCTGCTGGCGGCTTTGGTACCTTGTGTGATGGGCTATGGTGAGATTGGCACAAGACTGGCGACCGAGGCGACGTCTGACACCTATCGCGATTGGATCGCCACCTATGCCAGCGATGACTACCAAGATGCTTGCGTGGCGGTTGGAGAATTGTTGGATATGGCTCTAACGAGGCGTATTGGCGAGAATTTCGAAGCATCCCCGCGTTGGACTCGTCTGTGCCACACCTTCCGTACCGCGACCGAGTTAGAGGTCAATTTTTGGCAAATGGGCCTGACCCCATGACCTCAGCCCCCGATCTGACCGTCCGTGGTTCGGCTGCGATTGGCGACGCGTTATTGTTCGCGCGGTTGACCCTGACGCTTGCAGCAGGGCGGTGGACGTGTCTGCTGGGTGGATCGGGGGTCGGCAAAACCACCATTCTGCGCCTGATTGCTGGCTTGGACACTGGCGCAGAGTTCACCGGTCAGATTACCGCCAGTGACGGGCAATCTGTGCGGGAGCGGGTAGCCTACATGGCGCAGGACGATCTGTTGTTGCCTTGGGCGACCGTGGCGCAGAACGTCCTGCTGGGTGCGCGGTTGCGCGGAGAAAAGCCAGATTTGCGCCGCCGTGATCAGCTGATCGAACGGATGCGCCTGCAGGATCATATGGCCAAGAAGCCTGGCGAACTCTCTGGTGGGCAACGTCAGCGCGTGGCTCTGGCCCGCACGTTGATGGAGGATCGGCCCATCGTTCTGCTGGACGAGCCGTTCTCGGCCCTGGACGCCCGCACCCGCGCGGATATGCAGGACCTTGCGGCCGAAGCGTTACAGGGCCGAACTGTTCTGCTGGTCACCCATGATCCGGGCGAGGCTGCGCGGTTGGGTCAATCCATCGTGGTCATGACGCAGAACGGCATAACGCCCTGCCAGCCCCCACATGCACCGGCCCCGCGCAAGGTGGACGATCTGGAAACGCTGGAAACGCAAGGCGCGCTACTGCTGCTGTTGCGGGAGGAGGCGGCATGAAACTGCTGTCGGGCCTTGCCGCCACTCTGTTCGCGTTGGCAATCTGGCAGGCAATCGTCTCGGCAACCGGCCTTCCGAAATTCATCCTTCCGGGCCCCGCTTTGGTGGCTGAGACCTGGTGGCAAAACCGCTGGATCATTGCTGAACACACATGGGTCACGGCCGTTGAGGTCATAATCGGCCTGGCCTGCGGGACGGTATTGGGGGTCGTTACCGCGCTGCAACTGGCCAATTCCCGCGCCACGCGGGTGCTGGTGCAGCCGATGCTGGTGTTCACGCAGGCGTTGCCGGTCTTCGCGCTGGCGCCCTTGCTGACCCTTTGGTTGGGTTACGGTCTATGGTCCAAGGTCGCGATGGCGGTATTGATTATTTATTTCCCGATCACTTCGTCCTTCTTTGACGGCTTGATGCGGACCCCACCCGGATATCTGGACCTTGCGCGCACGATGCAGGTTGGCCCGCGAGCGGTGTTGTGGCACATTCGTATTCCCGCAGCCTTGCCGTCGCTGGCCTCGGGCATGCGGCTGGCGGCCGTCTATGCCCCGATCGGAGCGGTGATCGGCGAATGGGTCGGGTCGTCGCAAGGATTGGGGTACCTAATGCTGCTAGCCAATGGGCGGGCCAAAACCGATTTGATGTTTGCGGCGATGCTGACTCTGGGGGTGTTTTCGATCCTGTTGCACATGGTTGTCCGACGGGCAACTGCAGGCATTGCGGGTGAGATGCGTTAACTATTCAGAAACCGATTCTGCGGCACGGTGGTCCCATGACTCAGGACGCCTTTGCCGAAGCCCCGATGCTGTTTGAAACCGACGAAGCCCCGGTGCAACCGCTGCCGTCTGGTCGCTTGCCGTCGTATATCAAAGATCACCGCAAACGTTTGCGCGAACGGTTCATGTCTGGTGGGTCGGCGGCAATGCCGGATTACGAATTGTTGGAACTTGCCCTGTTCCGCTCGATCCCCCGGCAGGATGTCAAACCCCTGGCCCGTGCGCTGATGGATACGTTTGGCGACTTTAACCGCGTGCTGACCGCACCCGAAGAACGGCTGCGGCAAATCAAAGGCGTAGGCGATACGGTGATCACCGACCTGAAAATCCTTGAAGCGTGTGCCCATCGGATGACCCGCTCGCGGGTCATGCAACGGCACGTCGTATCAGGCTGGGACGCGCTGCTGGATTATTGCCATACGACGATGGCGCATCGCGAGACTGAGCAGTTTCGCGTGTTCTACCTTGACCGCAAGAACGTACTTATCGCGGATGAAGAACAGGCCAAAGGCACTGTCGACCACGTTCCCGTCTATCCGCGTGAGGTAGCCAAACGCGCGCTGGAGCTGAATGCCTCGGCGCTAATCTTGGTACACAATCACCCATCGGGCGATCCGACACCTTCGCAATCGGATATCGATATGACCAACCGAATTCAGGATGCCTGCGTCGCGCTGGGCCTGACGCTGCATGACCATCTGATTATTGGCAAATCGAATGAGTTGAGCTTTCGGTCCGAGGGCTATTTGTAAGGGTTACTGAACCCAGACCTCGACCCTACGATTGACTTTGCGACCCCAGTCCGTGTCATCACAGGCCATAGGCATCGCCTCGCCAAATGCGTCCACGGCGATCTCGACGCTATCCGGAATGGCTGTTTCTACCGCCGATAGCACCGCGTTGCGCACGGTTTTTGCCCGCAGCAATGCGATCCTTGCATTGGCTGTGGCCGCGCCTTCGCCGTCGCTAAAGCCCACAAAAGTGAGCTTACGGGCGTCGATAGCCCCGGTTTCGAGGGCGTGGGCCAACTGCCGGATGTTGGAACGTGACTGCGCGTCGGGTCTGGAGGAACCGGCCTCGAAACGGAACGACAGAGACAGGCGCGATTGTGGGCGCAGCGTGTCGATCATGCGCTGTAACTCTTCCAACCCGACCTCGGCACCACCTGAAACCACTGCGTTGGCCAGACGATCCCCTTGCAACCCCATCCGCATGGTTTCGGGTTCTTGATCCACAAATCCGGCATCGCGGATCGCCATCTGTGCCTCGGCGCTTTGCGAATAGGCCAGGAATTGCCGTGCGATGCGGGGCAGGCGGATTTCCGGCAGATACAGGAACATCGGCGATGTCAGCGGATAGTCTTCGGTCTTGATGGATTGCCGCGTTGCGGTCAGCGCGTGACCGCAACCGCCGGTCAAAGGCAGGCCCCGGGCAGGCCCGACCTCGGCATGGCTGGCGATACCGATGGCAAAAGGGTCATCAGCAACAGCGCGAACCAGATCGCTGCTACGGGTGTGACGGACGATTCCCTCGGCCAGCGTGGATTGAGCGGGGGCCAGCAACCGATCCTCAACCCCTTGCGCCAAACCTGAACCGGCGTCTGGTAAGTGCAGGGAAACGGGCGCATCGGGTCCTCCTAATTCAGACCAGTTTTGGATCTCGCCGGAAAACACGCTCATCAGTTCCGCGGGCGAAATTTGCCGCGCCGGGTTTTCCCGGGCCACAATTGGGACCAGCGCGTCCAGCGCGATGACCCGGGAACGCCTTGCATCTGCCAAATCACCCAGACCAGCGGTCTGCGCAGCCTCCTGTTCCGATGGGCGAATTTCACGCAGTGCCATGACGATATCGGTCTCATCGGCGATCAGATCCGCAAAGCCGCTACCTGTGTTGTTGGGGGCGAAATAGAACCGTCCCAAAGGAGCATCGCGCCCGGTCTGGTGAAGCTCGTAGGTGAATGCGCCCGAATCCAAACGCTGCGGCGTCGCCGACATCCCCTCTTGCTGGGCGAAACCAACGATCAGGGCCGGCAGTACCTTTTCCGCCATGACGGAGGAACCAGAGAACCGAACCTCGGCCACGAAATCCGTAAGGTTGGGGCAGGCGGGTCCTTCGCAGGTCACACCCGACCCATCCACTGTCAGCTCACCGAACTGCGTATCCACGCGATAGAACTCGCCATCAAAGCTCAGCAGGTTGCCTGTGACCTCGACCTTGCCGTCTTGCGAGGTCAGCGTGATATCCTGTGCGTGCACATATGACGCCAGAGTCACCGAAATCAGTGTGGCCACTGCCACACGAAAAAATGTCATAAGAAAGTCGAGCCTGCCTGCGGTTTAATTTGCCGCGATTGTCAGGTCTTGGAGCAGATTATTCAACACCAGAAAATCACCGTCCTGCGTGCAATCCGGCATGGGCAGCGTCAAATCGCGCGACCGCAGGCGGCGATCGCCACGCAGCTCGAGTGATTGAACGGCCAAATCCCGGCCGCAATTTGCCTCGGTCACTTCGGCCTCCACCGTCAGTTCGATCGAACCGGTCTGGCTGGCTTCGCCTGCAGGGAAGGAATAAATTTCGATATTCTGCGCGTCGCCGAACGCCTGTTGGCCCAGATGCACGACCTTACCCGCACCTTTCGCGTCAGGGTTCGACGATACATGTCCGGCGGTTCCATAGCTGGCCCCAAATTCCAGCGCATGGATCTGCAGGTCTGTCTCACCCTGCCATTGCAGTGCGATGCGGTTGTAGTTGGCCAGGTCGGGGATGTGAGTGGTGGCTACGGTCCCGGTCTGATCATCTACCGAGATCAGAAAGATCGCATATTCCGACAGGGCCGGGATCGTCAGATCCAAAGCGCCGTTTTTGTCCGTTCGTTGGGTAACTGTTAGTCCGCTGTGATGGATTTCGATCCGTTCATTGCCGTGGCAGGGGGCTTTGACGGTCAGGCGCGCCGCAGCGCCGGGGACGGATTTTGCGCGGGCACTGAGAGTGCAGCTTTTCTGATCAGAGGGGGTCGATCGGGCGGGTTGCAGGGCTCGCCGCGATGCCTTGATGTCGGTGGTTGCATCAGCGGCCGGGAGCGAGGAGGTCAGAACAATTCCTTCCAGCCCGGCAATCACCGAGGACTGATTGGCGGCAGCCACAGTTACAGGAGCCTGCGCGCCATCCGATTGCGCTGGCGATCCATTTTGCATCAGGTAACCAATGGCTAAGGCACAAGCGACGGTGCCGCCAGTGGTCACGTAATTCTTTATTACAAACAAAACACCCTCCCCAGTTGAAGGAGCGAGTCGCATCCTGAAGTTGAATCACGGCCAATATGTGGCCGTGAAACGGACTCAATGTGTTTTGATCAAGGTGACGTCAGGTCAGTCGGCCGTGGCAATGTTTGAATTTCTTGCCCGATCCACACGGGCAGAGATCGTTGCGCGACGGGTTCCCCCAAGTCGAGGAATCGTCTTCGACAAAGCCGGGGCGTGCATCGCCTGAAGCCTGAGCTTCGGCCAGTGCTTCGGCCTTATCGGTGGCTTGATCCACTGCCTGTTGTGCCTGTGCTTGCTGTGCCTGCATCTGTGCCAGCATCTCGCGCTGTTCCTCTTCGGTCAGCGGACGGACGCGCGACAATTGCTGAGTCACGGTTTCGCGCAAACTGTCGAGCATGGATTCAAACAACTGGAAGCTCTCGTTCTTGTATTCGTTCAGCGGGTCGCGCTGGGCGTAACCGCGGAATCCAACGACCGAGCGCAGATGTTCCAGCGTCAGCAAGTGCTCGCGCCATTTACTGTCGATCGTCTGCAGCAGAACCTGCTTTTCGATGTTGCGCATATTTTCGGGACCAAAGGCCGCTGCCTTTTGCGCCATCATCTCATCGGCAGCATTGACCAGACGCTCGCGCACCTGTTCATCATCGACGCCTTCCTCGGCGGCCCAGTCCTGTACGGGCGCATCGATGGTCAGCTTTTCCTTGATCGCCTCGTGAAGGCCGTCGGTGTCCCACTGATCGGCATAGGTTTTTGGCGGCATGTGTTCGTCGATCAGATCGTCGATCACCTGTTCGCGCATGTCCGAGACGATCTCGGACAAGTCATCGGTAGACATGATCTCGCGCCGCTGGCTGAACACCACTTTACGCTGGTCGTTCATCACGTCGTCGAATTTCAGAACGTTTTTGCGCATGTCAAAGTTGCGACCTTCGACCTTGGACTGTGCGCGTTCCAGCGACTTGTTCACCCAAGGATGAACAATTGCCTCGCCTTCTTTCATGCCCAGCGTGGTCAGAACCTTGTCCAGCCGCTCTGATCCGAAGATGCGCATCAGGTCGTCTTCGAGGCTCAGGTAGAACACGGTGCGGCCCGGGTCACCCTGACGGCCCGAACGACCGCGCAGCTGGTTGTCGATCCGACGGCTTTCGTGACGTTCGGATGCCATGACATATAGACCACCGGCCGCCAGAACCTTTTCCTTTTCTTCGGCGTGGCGGGCCTCTTCCTTCGCGCGCAGTTCGGCAGGATCGGCCTCGGGGTTTTCGGCCAGCGCCTGCAGCACATTCATCTCGACATTGCCGCCCAGCTGAATGTCGGTGCCGCGGCCAGCCATGTTGGTGGCAATGGTCACCGCACCATACCGGCCGGCATCGGCCACGATCTGTGCCTCTTGCTCGTGCTGGCGGGCGTTCAGAACGTTATGTTCGATGCCTTCCTTTTGCAGCAGCTGGCTTAGCAGTTCGGATTTCTCGATCGAGGTTGTGCCCAAAAGAACCGGCTGGCCCTTTTCCTGCGCTTCTTTGGTCTCATTGATCATCGCGCCGTATTTCTCATCGGCAGTGCGATAAACCTGATCGTCTTCGTCAAGACGGGCAATCGGCCTGTTGGTCGGAACCTCGACCACGCCCAGACCGTAGATTTCGGCGAATTCTTCGGCCTCGGTCAGCGCGGTGCCGGTCATGCCGCCCAGCTTGTCATACAGGCGGAAGTAGTTCTGGAAGGTCACACTGGCCAGTGTCACGTTTTCAGGTTGAATCTGCACGCCTTCCTTGGCTTCGATGGCTTGATGCAGGCCTTCGGACAGGCGGCGACCTGGCATCATCCGGCCAGTGAATTCGTCGATCAGAATGACGTTGCCGTCACGGACGATATAGTCTTTGTCACGTGTAAACAGCTTGTGCGCGCGCAGACCCTGGTTGACGTGGTGCACGACAGTGGTGCTTTCCGGATCATACAAAGTATGGCCTTCCGGGATCAGACCGTTGGCGTTCAGCTGTTGTTCCAGGAATTCGTTTCCCTCATCCGTAAAGGTCACGTTCCGGGACTTTTCGTCCAACGAGAAATGGTCGTCCTGTAGCGACGGGATCAGGGCGTCGATGGTGGTGTACAGGTCCGAGCGGTCCTCGGAAGGGCCCGAGATGATCAGCGGCGTCCGCGCCTCGTCGATCAGGATCGAGTCGACCTCGTCCACAATCGCGAAATTGTGGTATTTTTGGTAAATCTGATCCAGTTCCGCCTTCATATTATCGCGCAGATAATCAAAGCCTAACTCGTTGTTGGTGGCATAGGTGACGTCACAGGCGTAGGCGGCTTTTTTCTCGGCGTCCGGCTGACCAGACCAAATCACACCGGTGGTCATGCCAAGGGCACCAAACACCTTGCCCATCCATTCGGCGTCACGCTTGGCCAGGTACTCGTTTACCGTGACCACGTGCACGCCCTTGCCGGTCAGTGCGTTCAGATAGGCGGGGAAGGTCGCAACCAACGTCTTGCCCTCACCCGTTTTCATCTCCGAGATATTGCCCTGATGCAGGAACGCGCCGCCCATCAGCTGTACGTCAAAGGCGCGCAGACCCAGCGCGCGTCTGGCACCTTCGCGCACGTTGGAAAAGGCTTCGGGCAGCAGGTCGTCCAGCGCCTCACCATCAAGTGCGCGTTTGCGCAGTTCGGCGGTCTTTTCGATCAGGCCCTCATCGGACAGCTTTTCGAACTCAGGTTCCAGCGCATTGATCTTTTCGACCAGCGGGCGGGTCGCCTTGATCTTGCGGTCGTTCGGTGTTCCGAACACCTTTTTGGCGAGCGTTCCGAGTCCCAGCATGTTCACTCCAGCGGATCTGTTCTTGTCTTGGTTGCGACAGGCTTGCCCACCTTGCTTGCAACCCATAGATACGGGGGATGAAAGGCGGCCCTGTCCAAGGCTTCAAAGCGATGTAAGCGGCAGGTCCCAGAGTGTCAACGCCACGCCCCGTCGCGGCAAAGAAATAGGATGATTCCATGCCCAAAGGCCTCACTTTTCTGCCATCGCTGGCTCTGGCTGCCGTGATGGCGATGCCGGTTGCCGCCGAAACCAAGCCGGACGCGGATACGGTTGTCGCCAATGTGAACGGGGATGAAATCACACTGGGTCACGTTATCGCATCTGTCGCGGCGCTGCCGCCGAATTACTCCGAGGTCGAAGATGATGTTCTGTACGAATTCGTCATCGAGCAATTGATCCAGCAGCAATTGCTGGCGCAGCAGCAGGACGATCTGAACCGGCTGAACCAGTTGGGACTGGAAAACGAAGGCCGGTCCATGCGGGCGGTGCAGACAGTAAATGCGTTGCTGGGCGATGTCGTGACCGAAGAGTCAATTCAGGCAGCCTATGATGCGGAATTTGGCAACTTCGAAGGCGAAGATGAGTTCGACGCCAGCCATATTCTTGTAGCGACCGAAGAAGAAGCCAAGGAAATCAAAACCCTGCTGGATGACGGCGGCGATTTTGCCGAGACGGCCAAGGAAAAGTCGACCGGCCCATCGGGTCCGAATGGCGGGTCATTGGGATGGTTTGGCAAGGGCCAGATGGTTCCGGAATTCGAAAACGCCGTTGTTGCGCTGGAAAAGGGCCAGATCTCGGATCCGGTGCAAACACAGTTCGGCTGGCACCTGATCATTCTCAACGACACACGCAAATCCGAAGCGCCGGGGCTTGATGCCGTACGTGAACAGCTGGCTCAGTCTCTTCAGCAGGACGCGATTCAAGCCAAGATCGACGAGTTGACGCAGCAGTCGCAGATCGAACGCCCTGCTTTGGACGGTGTTGGCCCCGAAGTCATCCGTCAGATCGACCTGATTCAGGAGTAACCCCAGTGGCCGCGATCACCAAGGTTTCGCCGCTCGCGCCAGCGGGTTTTCCCGATCTGCCTGCCATTGACGGTGTGCGTTTTGCCACCGTCGAGGCTGGCGTGCGTTATCAGGGCCGCACCGACGTAATGTTGGCGGTTCTAGATCCGGGCACATCTGTGGCCGGGGTGTTTACCCGATCGGCCACACGCGCAGCCCCCGTGCTGGACTGTCAGGACAAGATCGGCGGGTCCAGCGATGGGCCTGCGGCGATTTTGGTGAACTCGGGCAATGCCAATGCCTTTACCGGTCACTATGGCCAGACCTCGGTGGCCGAGGTCACGCAAGCTGTGTCCACAGCGACCGGCGTTGCAGTCGAACGCGTCTTCACCTCTTCCACCGGCGTAATTGGTGAGCCGCTGCCCCATGACCGCATCGTGGCACAGCTTGAGGCGTTGAAGGCGGGCCTCAGCCGACACGCGATCGAGGACGCAGCGCGGGCGATCATGACCACGGATACCTTTCCAAAAGGGTCCAGTGTGCAGGTCGAGATTGACGGAAAGACAGTCTCTATTGCAGGGATTGCCAAGGGGTCAGGCATGATCGCGCCGGATATGGCGACCATGCTGGTCTACATCTTTACCGATGCACAGCTCGAACAGTCCGCCCTGCAGGCGATGCTGAGCGCCCAAACCGACCGGACATTCAACTGCATCACCGTCGACAGCGACACCTCGACCTCGGACAGCCTGTTGCTCTGTGCAACTGGAGCTTCGGGCGTAGATGCCACCGGCAACGCGGCGTTTGCCGAGGCGCTGGAAAGCGTGATGCTGGATCTGGCGCAACAGGTGGTGCGCGATGGTGAGGGCGCCACGAAATTCGTGGAAATCAGCGTGACCAGCGCCGCCTCGGACGCGGACGCCAAGGTGCATGGGCTGGCGATTGCCAACTCACCGCTGGTGAAAACGGCCATTGCTGGTGAAGACCCGAACTGGGGCCGGATCGTCATGGCTATCGGTAAATCCGGTGCCGCCGCTGACCGCGACCTGCTGAGCATTTCCTTCGGGGATATTCTGGTTGCCGAAAAGGGCTGGGTCAGCCCGGATTACCGTGAGGATGACGCCGCCGCCTATATGAAAGGTCAAGACCTTGTGATTGCGGTTGATCTTGGGTTGGGCGAAGGCAAATCCACCGTTTGGACCTGCGACCTGACCCACGGCTATATCGAGATAAACGCGGATTATCGCTCGTGAAGACTTTACTGGTGTCTGCTGTCGCCCTGATCGACATCGAGGGCCGGGTGCTTCTGGCCCAACGACCCGAAGGCAAATCCATGGCCGGTCTCTGGGAATTCCCCGGTGGCAAAATCGAACCCGGCGAAATCCCCGAGGCCGCCCTGATCCGTGAATTGCACGAAGAACTGGGCATCGACACCTGGGCCTCATGTCTCGCCCCGCTGACCTTTGCCAGCCACAGCTATGACGATTTCCATCTGTTGATGCCGCTGTTTGCCTGCCGAAAGTGGGAGGGCATCCCCCAATCCAAGGAAGGTCAGGCGCTGAAATGGGCCCGTGCGAATGAGTTGCGGAACTACCCGATGCCTGCGGCGGATGTACCGCTGATCCCGATTTTGCGGGATTGGTTGTAATTCGGCCAGCCTATTGATTGTTGCTGTCAAACTTTTAAAGGCCTGTCTAGCTCGCATCATCTTACATGGCGTAAGGCCCCTCGTCACAAGCTACTCACCGTGTAGATCATTTTTAGCTGAGTTCTCACTGCCAAGCCGAATGCCAGATCTGACGCAGGAACGAACTTGTTCATCGCCTCGCCCAAGAGAATGTGAATGTAGCGTGAACGATATGTTGCTTCTGTATTAATCGTTAATAGTGCAATCTCAATCTACTCATGGCGAGTAGAAAAGAAGTTTGTGTGCCTGCCTGAGAGAGATATGCAAAATTGCCCAAAGATCAGATCAGGTACGGTTGCGTTAAAAGATGGCACTGGCTGGAATGGTGATGTTATGAAAAGTGATTCAAGTTCCACTGACGATGACCTGCAGAAAAAGTGGGCGACGTGGACAATGAAGCCTGAAAAGAAACAGTATAGTTTCAGGTATTTCGCCTCTGCGATGGTCATTGCGGTATCGACATTTGTTGTCGTGGGCGTTCATCAACCTTTTATCTTCTAAGAAATTTTAGACCCTAAACTCCGCTACTGACGCATTAATCCAAAAAGACCAAAAAAACGATCTCCTCGAAACAGACGTCCGAGGCGGCTAAGCCTTTATTGAGATTGCAGTATCCAATTTTCATTCAAAGCGATTTGTATGTTTTTCAGTCTATTGAGGTTGACCGCGCCTCCACTGTTACAATTTGTAAGAATTGAGAAAACATCAGGAAAAAGTTGACGCTGATCTTTCCTGCGTCCCTTATCGGGGCGTTGGCGTCCGGGGTTGATCCTTGGGTTTGCCATTTCCGGCTCGGAGGAGGGGTCGGATGGGGAGGAGAAAGAGATTGGCTCAGACGCAGTCGGGCGCTGAAGGGATGCACTCGCTTCCGGCGCTGCTACACCGCAATGCGACCCAGTTCGGGGACGCCCCGGCCTACCGGGAAAAGGAATTCGGAATCTGGCAATGCTGGACCTGGGCCGAAACGGCCAAGGAAGTCCGTTCGATTGCCCTGGGCTTTCTGGAACTTGGCGTAGAAAAAGGCGACCACATCGCCGTGATCGGACGCAACCGTCCGGCGCATTACTGGTCGATGGTTGCGGCTCAGATGGTGGGTGCCGTGCCGGTGCCGCTTTATCAGGACGCAGTCGCCGAAGAGATGGCTTATGTGCTGGATCATTGCGGCGCAAAATACGTCGTCTGCGGTGATCAGGAGCAGGTCGACAAGGTCATCGAGATTCAGGAGAACCTGCATCAGGTCAAACACATCCTCTACACCGACAAACGGGGGATGCGGAAATACGATCACAGCCAGATGAACGCGCTGGACGACCTGATGGCTGAGGGCAGTGCCGGTCATGCGCGTTTTGATGCGGAACTGGATCGTCGGATTGCCGAGATCGATTACGACGGCACCTGCGTCATGTTGTATACGTCGGGCACCACGGGTAAACCCAAAGGCGTGGTGCTGTCGAACCGGAATGTGATCGAAAGCGCCAAGAACTCCGCCGAGTTCGATCATTTGAACCGGAACGAAGACATCCTGTCTTACCTGCCGATGGCCTGGGTTGGCGATTTCATCTTTTCAATCGGTCAGGCCTATTGGTGCGGCTTTTGCGTAAACTGCCCCGAAAGCGCCGACACGATGATGACCGATCTGCGCGAAATCGGGCCGACTTATTTCTTCGCTCCGCCGCGGGTTTTTGAGACTCAGCTGACCAATGTGATGATCCGGATGGAGGACGCTGGCAAACTGAAGCAACGGATGTTCCACCACTTCATGGCGCATGCCAAGAAAGTTGGTGGGCTGCTGCTGGACGGTAAGCCGGTGGGGTTCGGCGACCGCGTGAAATATGCACTGGGCAATCTGCTGGTTTACGGGCCACTCAAGGATACGCTGGGTTATGGCCGCTTTCGCGTTGGCTATACGGCGGGTGAGGCGATCGGGCCGGAGATTTTTGATTTCTACCGCTCGCTCGGCATCAACCTGAAACAACTTTACGGTCAGACCGAAGCGACGGTTTTCATCACCGTTCAGCCGGATGGTGAGGTGCGCGCCGATACAGTTGGTGTGCCCGCCCCGGACGTTGAGTTGAAGATCGACGACAAGGGTGAGATTCACTATCGCTCACCCGGTGTTTTCGTCGAGTATTACAACAACCCAGATTCCACGGCATCGACCAAAGATGCGGAAGGCTGGGTGGCCACTGGGGATGCGGGGTTCATCGAGGAAAGTTCGGGCCATCTGCGGATCATCGACCGCGCCAAGGACGTCGGCAAAATGGCCGACGGGTCGATGTTTGCGCCGAAATACGTCGAGAACAAGCTGAAATTCTATCCCGATATCCTCGAGGTTGTCCTGTTCGGAAACGGCAAAGACCGCTGCGTCGCGTTTATCAATATCGACCTGACGGCTGTTGGGAACTGGGCAGAACGCAACAACGTGGCCTATGCATCCTATCAGGAACTAACAGCGAATCCCCGTGTATTAGAGACGATTCGTAGCCATGTCGAAGAGGTGAACAAATCTGTAGCCGCTGATGAGATGTTGTCGGGCTGTCAGGTGCATCGCTTTGTGGTTCTGCACAAAGAACTGGACGCGGATGACGGTGAGATGACCCGTACGCGGAAGGTGCGACGCGGATTTGTCGAGGACAAGTTCAGTGACATCATCGATGCGCTTTATGACGGGTCCAAGCAGATCTCGACCACGACCGAAGTGACTTATGAGGACGGGCGAAAGGGTTCGATCAGCGCAACGCTTGAGATTATCGATGCACCGGTCGTGCCGGTTGCGCAGCACAAGGTGGCGGCGGAATGAGGGCGGGTCATGCGCCACTCGACCTGTGGTCATCGCCCCGCCCACCGTCCCGTTTTTCCGCAAGTCAGGGAGTGACTGATGCTGGATAACTCCGAAGGATATGTCACCGAAGATGGCCGCAAGATCGGCGGCGTGGTGATGGAGATGAAGAACATCACCCTGCGTTTTGGCGGTGTGGTGGCGATCAAGGATATCTCGTTCGATATCCGTGAGGGCGAGATCCGCGCCATCATCGGCCCGAACGGGGCCGGTAAATCCTCGATGCTGAACGTGATTTCGGGGTTCTACATCCCGCAGGAGGGCGAGGTCTGGTTCCATGGTGCCAAGCGTCCGCAGATGCGCCCTTATGAAGTTGCGCGGCAAGGTATCGCTAGGACGTTCCAGAACATTGCCCTTTTCGAAGGCATGAGCGTGCTGGACAACGTCATGACCGGGCGGCTGAACTATATGAAAACCAACCTCTTTCAGCAGGCCATGTGGAAGGGCAAGGCTGAGGCCGAAGAGGTTGAAAACCGCGAAGCGGTCGAGAAAATCATCGACTTTCTCGAAATCCAGCACATCCGCAAGACGCCGGTTTCCCGCCTGCCTTACGGGTTGAAAAAGCGGGTCGAGTTAGCCCGCGCTTTGGCGGCCGAGCCTAAGCTGTTGCTGCTGGACGAACCAATGGCCGGCATGAACGTTGAAGAGAAAGAGGACATGAGTCGCTTTATCCTCGACGTGAATGACGAGTTTGGCACCACCATCGCCCTGATCGAGCATGACATGGGCGTTGTGATGGACCTGAGCGACCGCGTGGTCGTGATGGATTACGGCAAAAAGATCGGCGACGGCACCCCGGACGAGGTGCGCAGCAATCAGGAAGTCATCGACGCCTATCTGGGGGTGAGCCATGACTGAGCAACTGACAGACATGAGAGGGGGCACACATGCCTGATCAGCTGATTTTCGCGATGGAGGTTTTCCTCAACGGTCTTATGGCCGGTGTGCTGTACGCTCTGGTCGCGCTGGGCTTTGTTTTGATCTACAAGGCGTCTGGGATTTTCAACTATGCTCAAGGGGTTATGGCCCTGTTTGCCGCCATGACGCTGGTCGGGATCATGAACGGGCAGGTCCCGTTTGCCCACCTGATCAACGCGACTTTCGGGACGCATATCCACAAGTTCGGATGGAATGTACCTGCGTTTGTGGCGATTATCCTGACGATGGGTGTCATGGTTCTGCTGGCCTGGGCGGTGCAGCGCTTTGTGATGCGGCATCTGGTCGGGCAAGAGCCAATCATCCTGTTCATGGCGACCATCGGTCTGGCCTATTTCCTTGAGGGCGTAGCTGACCTGATGTGGGGATCCGAGATCAAGACGTTGGATGTCGGCCTGCCGCAGGGTATCAACTTGTGGATTGATGAGACCACGTTCAACATCTTTGGCTATGGCTTCTTTATCGACAATCTGGACCTTGTGGCGACGGTGATTGCCGCGCTGCTGGTGACCGCACTGGTCGCGTTCAGTCAATACACCAAGCAGGGCCGGGCGATGCGCGCCGTGGCGGATGACCACCAGGCGGCTCTTTCGGTCGGCATCTCGCTGAACTTCATCTGGATCATGGTGTGGTCGGTTGCGGGTTTTGTCGCACTGGTTGCAGGCATCATGTGGGGTACCAAGTCGGGCGTGCAGTTCTCACTGTCACTGATTGCGCTCAAGGCGCTGCCGGTACTGATGCTGGGCGGGTTCACCTCGATCCCTGGTGCCATCGTCGGCGGACTGATCATCGGTGTGGGCGAAAAACTGTTCGAATTTGCCATCGGCTCGCTGGTCGGCGGAGCGACCGAAAACTGGTTTGCGTACGTACTGGCGTTGATCTTCCTCGTGTTCAGGCCGCAAGGTCTGTTCGGTGAGAAGATCATCGAGAGGGTCTAGCGGCATGACCAAGCTGATCGCCATCATCAACGTGATCGCGTGGGCCGGGTTCTGGGCTTTTGGCTACATTGCGTTCACCTCCGACGACCTGACCGATGGACAATTGGTGATTGCGGCGATCCTGGCGTTTGCCGGGCTGGTCATGGGCATCTTGGCTTACATGAAACTTGTGCGCGCCTCAGAGGCGAGCGGATATGCAAAAGGCTCCAGGCAGCTGGACGCTGAGGCCCGCAACCGGGCGCAGGAAGAATGGGGAAAGTAAGACATGTTTTATCGTGAGGCCGGGGATTTCAAAACCTCCTACACAGATGACAGCCAGACCTTTCCGATCAAGTTCGACCGGTATCGGTATTATGTGGTTCTGGCGGTGGCTTTCGGGATAATTCCCTTCGTCATCAATGACTATTGGGCCAATGCGCTGTTACTGCCCTTTTTGATTTATGCCATTGCGGCGATCGGGTTGAACATCCTTGTGGGGTACTGCGGGCAGGTATCCTTGGGTACCGGTGGCTTCATGGCTGTGGGTGCCTATGCCTGCTACAAGCTGATGACCTCATTCCCGGATGTCAGCATGTTCATCCATGTCATTCTGGCTGGCGGCATAACGGCCATTGTCGGTGTGCTGTTCGGCCTGCCAAGCCTGCGGATCAAGGGGTTTTATCTGGCGGTGGCCACGCTAGCGGCGCAGTTCTTCCTTGTGTGGCTCTTTAACCGGGTGCCCTGGTTTTACAACTATTCGGCCTCGGGTCAGATCAATGCGCCGGAACGGGATGTGTTTGGCATCATCATCACCGGTCCGAATGCCCCTGCCTGGGCCACCTATCTGTTCTGCCTGATCTTCCTGGCCGTCAGCGCCCTGATCGCACGCAATCTGACGCGCGGCACCACGGGCCGGACATGGATGGCGATCCGCGATATGGACATCGCAGCCGAGATCATCGGGGTGAACCCGCTAAAGGCCAAGATGAGCGCCTTTGCCGTCAGCTCGTTCTTCATCGGCATCGCGGGCGCGCTGTTCTTTGCAGTCTATCTTGGCGCGGTCGAGGTTGGCGAAGTCTTTGGCATCCAGAAATCGTTCCTGGTCCTGTTCATGATCATTATCGGCGGGTTAGGGTCTATTTTCGGATCGTTCGCCGGTGCCGCTTTCCTTGTTTTGCTGCCGGTGGTCCTGAAAGTGGTGGGCGTCGACGTTCTGGGCTGGCCCACGGATATCGTGGCGCATCTACAGCTGGTGATCGTCGGCGCGCTGATCATCATGTTCCTGATCCTGGAACCGCACGGGCTGGCGCAGCTGTGGCGTGTGGCGAAAGAAAAACTCAGACTATGGCCGTTCCCACACTAAGGGATCGGCCCAATGAAAAAACGGGCGGCACAAGCCCGAACGCAACATCGGACTAACCAAGGGAGGAGACACCCGATGAAATTGAAACTGGCAACCGCGGCGCTGAGCGCCCTGATGGCTGCAGGACCCGCTCTGGCGGATCTTGTGATCCCCGATCTGAGCTATCGTACCGGGCCTTACGCCGCTGGCGGTATTCCGTTCTCGGATGGCTATAACGACTATTTCACCCTGCTGAACGAGCGCGATGGCGGCATCGGCGGTGTTCCGATCCGGATGGTCGAGTGCGAAACCGGCTACAACACCGAAAAAGGTGTGGAATGCTATGAAGCCACCAAAGGCGAAGGCGCTTTGGTTTATCAGCCGCTGTCCACAGGTATTACGTACCAGCTGATCCCAAAAGTCACTGCAGACGACATTCCGCTGCACACGATGGGATATGGCCGGACCTCGGCCAAGAACGGCGACGTGTTCAGCCACACCTTCAACTATCCTGCCAACTACTGGGACGGGGCCTCGGGCGCGGTCAATTACCTGCTTGAGGAGAATGGTGGCGATCTGAGCGGCAAGAAAATCGCGCTGGTCTACCACAACTCGGCCTATGGTAAGGAACCGATCCGTACGCTGGAAGAGCTGTCAAAAAAGCACGGCTTTGAACTGGTCGCCCTGCCGGTCGATCACCCGGGTCAGGAACAGAAGTCGCAGTGGCTGCAAATCCGCCGTGATCGTCCCGACTATGTCCTGATGTGGGGCTGGGGGGTTATGAACCAGGTTGCCGTGCAAGAGGCCGCCAACATCCGGTTCCCGATGGAAAACTTCATCGGCATCTGGTGGTCCGGTTCTGAAAACGACGTGCTGCCAGCGGGCGAAGCTGCCAATGGGTACAAAGCGCTGACTTTCCACAACGTTGGCACGGACTTCCCGGTCTTTGACGATCTGCAGAAACACGTTGTCGATGCAGGTAAGGCTGCAGGCGCGGGTGATCAGGTTGGCACGGTTCTGTATAACCGTGGTCTCTATGCGGCTGTTCTGGCTGCCGAAGCGATCAAGAAAGCCCAGGAAATCTCGGGCAATGCGGAAATCACCCCGTCTGAGATGCGTGCCGGTATGGAAGCACTGGAGATGACAGAAGAGAAGATGGCCGAACTGGGCCTGGCGAACTTTGGTCCGACCTTCTCGGTCTCATGCGAAAACCACGGCGGTGACGCCCTTGTGGGTGTGACGCAGTGGGATGCAGCAAACAAGACCTGGACGCTGATCTCGGACTTCAAGCAGACCGATGGTGAAGTGATCGGCGCGCTGATCGATGAAGATTCTGCGGCCTATGCAGCAGAAAACAACATTGAAGGGCGTTGCTGATACAGCGCTTTGAACAAACCGGGGCGGCGGCAGACCGCCGTCCCGAACCCCACACTCGCTTAAGGACACGCGCAGATGCTGGATGCGGCACAAACCACTGACACCAAGTCGGAAACTCTGCTTGAGGTCAACAATATCGAGGTGATCTACAATCACGTGATCCTCGTTCTGAAAGGCGTCAGCCTGACTGTGCCCAAGGGCGGTATCACGGCCCTGCTGGGCGGCAACGGCGCAGGAAAAACGACGACGCTCAAGGCTGTGTCGAACCTGCTGCATTCCGAGCGCGGTGAAGTCACCAAGGGAACGATCGAATATCGCGGCACCAGCGTGCATGAAAGCGATCCCGCCGATCTGGTGGAAAAGGGCGTCATCCAGGTGATGGAAGGCCGCCATTGTTTCGAACACCTGACGGTTGAAGAAAACCTGCTGACGGGCGCCTATACCCGCAAGGATGGCAAGGCCGCCATCCAGCAGGACCTTGAACTGGTCTACACATATTTTCCCCGTCTGAAAGAACGCCGCCGGTCGCAGGCAGGCTACACTTCGGGTGGTGAGCAACAGATGGTTGCAATGGGCCGAGCTTTGATGTCCCGACCCGAAACGATCCTGCTGGACGAACCCTCGATGGGACTTGCGCCGCAGCTGGTCGAAGAGATTTTCGGCATTGTTAAGGATCTAAACGAGAAAGAAGGTGTGTCCTTCTTGCTGGCCGAACAGAACACAAATGTGGCTCTAAGGTTTGCCCATTACGGCTATATTCTGGAATCCGGGCGCGTCGTGATGGATGGTCCGGCAGCAGATTTGCGCGAAAACCCAGACGTGAAAGAGTTCTATCTGGGCATGTCCGACGAAGGCCGCAAAAGCTTCCGTGATGTGCGATCTTACCGCCGCCGCAAGAGGTGGTTGTAAGCGAATGGAGGATCTGGCGATGACCTACTACGACGCTCTCGAAACCCGATCAGCCGATGAACGCTCCGCCGATCAGGTGCAGGCGCTGCGTACTCAGATTGACCGCGCCCTGTCCGCTCCGGGCTTTGCCGCGCATCTGGCCGATGCAGATACTAACTCGGTGACCTCGGTCGACGATCTGGTGAAACTGCCTGTATTGCGGAAATCGGACTTGGCGGCGGCGCAGGCGTCCCGCCCGCCATTTGGCGGATTCACGGTCAAGCCAGCGCGGCACTTCCATCATGTGTTTCAGTCGCCCGGTCCGATTTATGAGCCCGGCAGCACGGATCATGATTGGTGGCGCATGGGGCGTTTCCTGAACGCCGCCGGCGTCGGACCCGGAGATATCGTGCAAAACTGTTTCGGCTATCACCTCACGCCAGCTGGTATGATTTTTGAAAGCGGCGCGCGCGCGGTAGGTGCCGCTGTGCTGCCAGCGGGTACCGGCCAGACCGAATTGCAGGTGACCGCGGCGCGTGATGTGCGCTGCACCTCTTATGCGGGCACGCCGGATTATCTGAAGGTCATTCTAGACAAGGCAGATGAGATGGGCGTGGCCCTGAACTTCTCGAAGGCTGTTGTGGGCGGCGGCGCGCTGTTCCCATCTTTGCGTCAGGACTATGCTGATCGGGGTATTTCCTGCCTGCAATGCTATGCCACGGCCGATCTTGGCAACATCGCCTACGAAAGCGCCGCGATGGAAGGGATGATCATCGACGAACATGTCATTATCGAGGTCGTCACCCCTGGCACCGGAACACCGGTAGAGCCGGGTGAGGTGGGTGAGGTTGTCGTGACCTCTCTGAACCCTGATTACCCGCTGATCCGCTTTGCCACGGGTGATCTGTCTGCGATCATGCCGGGCGTGTCGCCCTGTGGGCGGACCAATCTGCGTATTAAAGGCTGGATGGGTCGCGCAGATCAGACCACCAAGATCAAGGGCATGTTTGTGCGCCCTGAACAGGTGGCGGCATTGGTCGATAAGCACGAGGAAATCGTCAAAGCCCGCGTCATCGCCGCCCGTCAGGGTGAGATGGACACGATGACCGTCCAGATCGAAAGCGCGGGAGGCGACGATATGGCCTATGCCAAATCCGTGGTCGAAGTGCTGAAACTGAAAGGCGCAATCGAGGTCGTAACCCCCGGATCACTGCCGAAGGACGGGTTGGTGATCGAGGATCAGCGCGTTTACGAATAACCCTGAGCCATGTCTGCGGCAGTATGTGCCGCAGATTTGTTTTTCCTGCACTGGTGTTTCTTAGCATTTTGGTCGATTAAAGGCTGATCAATAGCCAACGCCAGTTACAATCCAGGTCCATGGCCGAAATCGACTATTCAGAACACGGGAAACGCAATCGTGGCGCGCTGGGCACCCGGTTGGTGGCCACTGTGGCTTATATGGTAGCAGCCGCTTGTCTTCTGCCCATGGTTGCTGTTGTTCTGGCGGCGGTGACGGGCGGTACGGATACGGTCTCGCATCTGTTTGAGACGGTTTTACCCGGCTATGCGCTGACAACCGTGATCCTTGTCTTTTTGGTAGCGATCGGCACGTTCTCTATCGGGGTCGGCGCGGCGTGGCTAGTGACGATGACGCGCTTTCCTGGGGTGCGCTTTCTGGAAATTGCACTGGTCCTGCCGTTGGCTTTTCCGGCCTATGTTCTGGCTTATGCCTATACGTTCATTCTGGATCATCCCGGTATCGTGCAGACCACGCTGCGCGACGTGACGGGTTGGGGGCCGCGCGATTATTGGTTCCCGGAAATCCGCTCAACCGAGGGCGCGGCGGTGATGCTGATCCTAGTGCTCTACCCTTATGTTTATCTGCTGGCGCGGGCCGCGTTTCTGCAGCAAAGTGCCACCGCTTTTCTGGCCGCTCGTGCGCTGGGCAAAAGCCCGTGGTTGGCGTTCTGGCACGTGTCTTTGCCGATGGCCCGCCCGGCCATTGCCGGTGGTGTCCTGCTGGCCATCATGGAAACCATCGCCGATTTTGGAACCGTCGCCTATTTTGGCGTTCAGACCTTTGCCACGGGCATCTACACAAGCTGGTTCTCGATCGGCGACCGGGCGGGTGCGGCGCAGTTGGCCTTGTGCCTGCTGGGCTTTGCGCTGGTCATGGCCGTAGCCGAGCGGACGCAGCGCGGCAAGGCAAAGTACTATCAGGCAGGCAAAAGCCATGCCTCGCTGCCTTCGGCGCAACTTAAGGGCTGGCAATCCGCAGCTGCCATAACCTTGTGCGCTATTCCAGTGGTGCTGGGGTTCTTGCTGCCGGTATTTATCTTGATCCAGATGGGCCTGACCTCGGAACAAAACCTGCTGTCTCGGCGATACATCGGGTTCATTCAAAACTCGCTGACACTTGCAGGAGTGGCCGCCGTGGTTACGGTCTGCGCCGCGATCTGTGTTGGGTTCTTTCAGCGCCTTCGCCCAGGTCGGGGATCATCGACCACAGGCTATCTGGCGCGGTTGGGCTATGCGGTGCCCGGCGGCGTAATCGCCGTTGGTCTGATGGTACCCTTCGCCAGATTCGACAACGCGCTGGATTCGTGGATGCGCCAGACGTTCGACGTCTCGACGGGTCTGCTGGTGACCGGGTCGATTTGGTTGCTGGTGGCGGCTTACATGGTGCGCTTTCTTGCGGCAGCGCTCAGCGCGTATGAAGGCGGGCAGAGTACTGTGCACGCCAATATGGATGCCGCGTCCCGGTCTTTGGGCCAATCGCCGCTGGGCACCTTGCGCCGTGTGCATCTACCAATACTGACACCCTCATTGCTGACGGCCTTGCTGATCGTATTTGTGGATGTGATGAAAGAGCTGCCCGCGACCTTGATCATGCGCCCCTTCAACTTTGATACGCTTGCGGTCCAGGCCTATCGTCTGGCCTCGGACGAACGGTTGGAGGGGGCAGCGGTTCCCTCGCTTGTGATCCTGGCAGTTGGGCTTTTGCCGGTGATTCTGATCTGCCGGCAAGTTGGGCGGCGGTAGGACGAAACGATTCAAAATTACCACACCTGTTGGCACCGGACTTGATTCAAATGCGTTTTCCGGCAAGGCTGAGGGTATGAACATGCAGCCTCCCAGCCGGTTTTCTGCAAACTCGGCCCAGATGCCCGTCGCGTTCGACCGGCGCGAGATGTCACATATACTGTCTGTCTATGGCAAGATGGTCGCCGCCGGAGAATGGCGTGACTATGGCATTTCCAACCTGCGCGATATGGCGGTTTTTTCCATTTTCAGACGTACGGCAGAGCATCCGATCTACCGGGTCGAAAAACACCCTCGTCTGCGGTCCAAACAGGGGATGTATTCAGTGATCGGCATGGATGGGCGTATCTTGAAGCGAGGCCATGACCTGCGCACCGTGCTGCGCGTGTTGGAACGCAAGCTGATCCGGTCGGTTGACCTTGATTAGAGCCTTTTGTGGGCTGTTACAGACCCGTCGCCCTGCTCCAGAATCCGTGTGATTGCTTGATCCATCGGCTCGAACGTCACGTCCATGTGGTAGGCGTTGGCATGAAGCAGCATGTTCTCGCCATAGACCCATGCCACGTGGCCTTTCCAGAACAACAGATCCCCACGCTTTGGTTCAGTCCCGGCAGGAAGCGCCGTACCCAGTTCGCGTTCCTGATCATTGCTATCACCGGGGCAGGGTATGCCGCAGGACAGCAAACCGGCCTGAACCAACCCGGAACAATCAATACCGAAGCGACTGTTTCCCCCCCAAAGATAGGGTGTGCCCAGAAACAGCTCGGCCACCGCTACGGGATCAGTCAGGTGAGTTGCGCTGAGTTTGGCGTGAAACGCCGGAATGAACCCCAGTTCTGTTTCCAGAAACCTATTCTGTTCCGACAGCACGCATAATTTGCTGCCGAAACTCAGCGATACGCGGTCCTGGCTTTTCATGTCGGGCTGTTTATAGGCATGTGTCGCGGGCGCGGTGACCCAGTGGGTCTGTTGCGCCTCAGATCCCAACTGATCGGACCTGACCCAACCGGGATAGCCGTCCTTGTCCGAGGTGATCCGGCTCCACCCATCAGTTTTGTCAACAACATCTATCGGGTCGCCAAACAACAGCTGCCGGTCCCTAGGGCCATTCGGGCTGCGCAACAGATCAACAACCGGCTTTATGACGCGCAGGCGGGTCATAGGTTCAGAATCTCGGGCAGGGCGGTCAGCACGGCACGCGGCCCTTGGCCCAGACCGCCTTTGCTGCGTCCGGGGGCCTTGCTGGGCTGCCAGGAATAGATGTCGAAATGCATATAGCGGCTGTCACCCACAAAGCGGCGCAGGAACAGGGCCGCAGTGATCGAGCCTGCGAACCCACCTAATGGAGCATTGTCCAAATCAGCAATGCCGGGTTCGATCATCGCCTCATAGGGTTCATGGAAAGGCATCCGCCAGACAGGGTCGGCCGATTGCCGACCAGCGTTGGCCAGTGCGTCTGCCGCGCCATCGTCATCGGTGTAAAAGGGCGCCAGATCGGGGCCAACCGCCACGCGCGCGGCACCGGTCAGCGTCGCCATCGAGATGATCAGGTCAGGTTCACCCTCATCCGCCAGCGCCAATGCGTCGGCCAGAACCAGCCGCCCTTCGGCGTCGGTGTTGTTGATCTCAACCGTCAGACCCTTGCGCGAGGTCAGGATATCCCCCGGACGGAAGGCATTCCCCGCGACCGAGTTCTCGACCGCCGGGATCAGCACGCGCAGTTGCACAGGCAGCTTTGTTGCCATGACCATCCGCGCCAAACCCAGCACATTGGCCGCACCGCCCATGTCCTTTTTCATTAGGGACATCGAATTCCCTGGTTTCAGATTCAGTCCGCCAGTGTCAAAGCACACACCCTTGCCGACAAGGGTCAGTTTGGGTCCGGTGTTGCCCCATGTCATCTCGATCAAGCGCGGAGCTTGCGCGGCGGCGCGTCCGACCGTGTGAATTAGCGGGAAATTTTGATTCAACAGGTCGTCGTCTTTGATTACCGAACAGGACGCGGCGAATTCCTGCGCCAAATCCTCGGCTGCGGCCTGCAGCTGATCCGGTCCCATGTCCGAGGCCGGTGTGTTGACCAAATCGCGGGTCAGCGCCTCGGCTCTGACCAGTGCCTCAATTCGCACGGCATCAACACCCTCGGGTGCAACGAGTCGCGCCTTGGCGGGTGATTGATTGGCGTAACGGCTAAAGGCATATCCTGTGAGCAACCAACCAAGGCACTCGTTGCTTATCGCATCAGCCGGCACACCTGATGCGATGTGATAGGTTCCCTTCCGCAAGGCTTCTGCCGTCGCTGCCAACGGGAACCGTTTGCGCGCGCGCTTGTTGCTATTTCCGTAACCCGCCAAGGCCATTTCGGGCGCACCATCTGATTGCGGGATCAGCAGTGCCTGTCCCATGGCCCCGGTGAATCCATTGGCCTCGACCCACGATGCGATGTGGCTTGGCTGGTCTTGCAGCCAATTGTCGAGATCGGGTTGCGAAATGACATACAGCGGAACAGAGGGTTCGGACGGCGAAGCGAAGGACAGGGTCATGTGTATCTCGGCTGGTTCGAATTGCGCCCAGCCTAGCCGCCCACGATCCGTCCGCAAGCCCCGTCAGAGGGAAAGATCCTGCTGATCCCAGATCACGGTCAGCGATTTCTCACCTACACGGATCAGGCGCGACAGGGTGGCCCCCGTCGCGACTGCATCCCCGGCATCCACAGATTGCGCCACATCACCGGCGACACGGGCCAGCGCGGTCATGCCAATCTGTTCGGCTATGGCCACCAATGACCGGGCGCATTTGCGCAGCCCGGCCCAGTCGCGCTGACGCCAAAATCGCTCGCAGTTTGACAGGCGCACGGCCAATTCCTCGACCGTACGGCACAAAACATCCAATGCGTTCTTGTCGCCCAATTGGTGATACAGCCCGTTCAAGCGGTCCGTATCCAGCCGAACAGTTTCCTTTTGTTCAAGCGTGACTATTTTATCCACCACATCTACCCCAACTCTCTACGCCCCCACGGCATAGTTGGACATTGGCGGTAGAATCCTTTGCAAAACCTTGCGTCGATGCTGGAAAATGGGTCGAATTTTCTGCGAATTCAGGTTACAGCAGCCGACAGACAAAAGAACGGGGACATGAGAATGGACTTAGCCAAACCTCTGCCGACCTATCTGGTCAAGCGGTACCACGGATGGAAAGCCACCACCTATTCGGAGAACCAGGTCTGGTATCGCCGCCTGGCCACTGAAGGGCAGCGCCCGCGTGCGATGGTGATTTCGTGCTGCGACAGCCGGGTTCACGTAACATCGATCTTCGGTGCCGATCAGGGCGAGTTCTTTATTCACCGCAATATCGCAAACCTTGTGCCGCCTTACGCCCCTGACGGCGATCACCACGGCACCAGTGCGGCAATCGAATATGCGGTCACGGCACTGAAAGTCGCGCACCTGATCGTTCTAGGCCACTCGCAATGCGGAGGTGTTCAGGGCTGCATCGACATGTGCAAGGGAAAAGCCCCGCAACTGGAGGCGAAAGAAAGCTTTGTTGGCCGCTGGATGGACATCCTGAAACCGAAATATGATTTGGTTGCCGATGTTGAAGACAGCGTCGATCAGGCACGGCAGTTTGAACGGCAGGCAGTCGTGGCATCGCTGGAGAACCTGATGACCTTTCCCTTCGTTTCTTCTGCGGTAGATGACGGCTCGCTGAGCTTGCATGGGCTGTGGACCGACATCGGTGAAGGTGGCCTGCAATGCTATGACCCGGCTGAGAAGAAATTCGTGGTTGTCTAAACGGGCTGACATCTGAGAGTTTTCGAATGGCGCGGATCAGGTCTCTGATTTCGCGCCATTTTTTGCTATGATCGGAACCACAATCTTTCGATCAGGAGCGCGTCATGCGATTCATAAAACGTATTTTCATCACTCTGCTTGTTCTTATTCTGGTTCTGGTTGGCGTGTCTTATCTTTTGCCGGGCAAGGCCGAACTGTCCCGCAGCATTACGATCAACGCACCCGCCAGCGCGATCTTTCCTTACGTGAATTCGATGCAGGAAACTGAAAAATGGTCACCTTGGTTGACGCGCGATCCCGAAACCCAGCTGTCCTACAGCGGCCCTGAGGCGGGCGTCGGCAACACCTTGAATTGGGCATCTGAACACCCGCAGGTTGGTACTGGGTCACAGGAAATCGTCGAAAGCGTTCCGGATCAAACCGTCAAAACAGCGCTTGATTTCGGTCCGATGGGGTCCGCATCGGCCTCCTTCGATCTGACACCCGAGGGTGATCAGACTCAGGTGACCTGGGGGTTCGAATCCGATCTAGGCATGAACCCCATGTCACGCTGGATGGGTCTGATGATGGATAAATGGGTCGGAGGAGATTACGAGCGCGGTCTGACAAACCTCAAAGCATTGGTCGAGGGGCAGGGGTAAATCAGGCGCTTCGATGCATTTCGCGACGGCTGGGTTTGATCGGTCTGATCACCCCTCGGCTGGGGAAACAGCCCTTTGGTAAAGATGCCATGTGGTGTGGCCCAGAATCGGAAGGGTGAAGATCAGGCCTAGAAATGCAGGTAACATCGACAGCAACATCGTGATCGAGATAATCGCTGCCCAGCTGAGCATGACCACTGGGTTTCCGGTGACAACCCGGATGGATGTGATCATCGCGGAAATGAAGTTCGTCTCTCGGTCCAACAGCATTGGCATGGCGACGACCGTTACCGAGAACAGGACTGCCGACAAAAATGCGCCCACACAGGTACCTATGACAAGGAACGTCCAGCCCTGCGGCGTAAAGAAGACGATGTTCAGAAAACGGTCAAAATCAGAAAACGATGCATTTTGCAGCGTGATCGCCAGCCAAAGCCTTATTTGATAGGTCCAAACCCAGAAAATGAACAGGGTTACAAAGGCCATCCAGCCCATTTCACGCTTTCGCTGGTTGGCCATGACGGTGAGGATATCAGACCATCCGAAATCCTCGTTGTTTTGCATCCGCCGAGACATCTCATAGAGCCCGGCGGCGGCAAAAGGCGCAACCAACGGAAAGCCAACAGCCGCGGGAATGATCATCCAGATTTTGCCAAGCCAGATCAGACACCAGACAAACAGAATCCCAAAAATTGCATAGAATAGGCCAAAAAAGCCGCTCATGACTGGGCGTGCCAGAAAATCGGCTAATCCGGCTTTTAGCGATGCGCTGATATCTGTCGCCGTCAATGTGTTCACCTCGGGCATGGCTTGCTGCTGCGGCGTCAGGTTTTCCGGGGGCGAGGACCCATTGGTTTTGGATGTCATGACACACTCCTCCAAAAGGACGGAATCGTACTTGTCGGTTCGACAACAGGCATTGCGGCGAAAGTAGCCACTGCTGCGTATCGAAGTGTGTATCAGCTAAAGGATAAGAGCAAGGTTTCCGGGCGATCCTGGACGCCCTTCGAGGTAGCGAAGACTCCGCGTCCCGCCAAAAATAAACCCCACTGACAGCGCAGCAGGGTTTAAACAATCCGCAGCTTCGGGTCGGGGCTTAGCCCTTCTTCAGAACCTCACGGCCCAGCAGTTCCGCAATCTGCACCGCGTTCAGCGCTGCACCTTTGCGCAGGTTGTCCGAAACGCACCACAGGTTGATGCCATTTTCCACGGTCGAGTCCTGGCGGATACGGCTGATGAACGTGGCAAAATCGCCCGCGCATTCGATCGGCGAGACGTAGCCGCCGGGTTCGCGCTTGTCGATCACCATGATGCCCGGAGCCTCACGCAGGATGTCACGGGCCTCGTCTTCGTCCAGAAATTCTTCGAACTCGATGTTCACGGCCTCAGAGTGGCCGACGAAAACCGGAACGCGAACGCATGTGGCTGTGACCTTGATCGACGGATCGACGATCTTTTTGGTCTCAACAACCATCTTCCACTCTTCCTTGGTCGAGCCGTCTTCCATGAAGACGTCGATCTGGGGAATGACGTTGAAGGCGATCTGTTTCTGGAACTTGTTTGGCGGCACGTCCGTAGTGGGATTATAGATCGCTTTGGTCTGATCCCACAGCTCGTCCATGCCTTCCTTACCGGCACCAGACACCGACTGATAGGTCGACACGACAACCCGCTTGATGCGTGCGCGGTCGTGCAGCGGCTTCAGCGCGACAACCATCTGCGCGGTCGAGCAGTTGGGGTTGGCGATGATGTTCTTGTTTTTGTAGTCGTGGATCGCCTGCGGGTTACATTCCGGCACGATCAGCGGAATGTCCGGGTCATAACGATAGAGCGACGAGTTATCGATCACCACGCAGCCAGCTTTGGCCGCCTTGGGGGCGTAGACCTTGGTCGCCTCGGACCCTACGGCAAACAGCGCCATGTCCCAGCCGGTGAAATCGAACGTGTCCAGATCCTTGGTCGTGAGTGTCGTGTCGCCAAAGCTTACTTCGGTGCCCAGCGAACGACGGCTTGCCAAAACAGCAAGTTCATCAACGGGGAACTGGCGTTCAGCCAGAATGTTCAGCATTTCGCGGCCCACGTTACCCGTGGCGCCGACGACTACGACGCGATAGCCCATTTCATGTCTCCAATGTTAAGGACGCGCGTTCATAGCCGCGTTGCAGCAAATAAAAAAGAGTTTTCGGGGTTTATTTCGCGCAACGGCACCGATTTGACGTGGCGCATCGCCTCAGGTGTCGGTCAAAAGGCGTTCATAGAGCGCGACAAGCGTCTTTGCCTCACCACTGATGTCGAAATTCTGCTCGACATGGGTGCGGGCTGCGATACCGGAATGGGCAAGGGAATCGCGGTCGGACAACATCTCGGCGGCCGCTTCGGCCAGCGCGGGGATATCACCAGGTTCGACCACTCGGCCCAGCGACGGGTCGGTGACGATCTCGGAGAACGCGCCTACATCGGTCGCAACAACCGGCACGCCGCAGGCCATTGCTTCCAGCGGCGTCAGGCCGAACCCTTCCCACCGTTGCGGGGCGATGAACAGGTCCAGCACCTGATACCATTCGGCGATCTGATCGACGGTCACCTCGGGCATGAACAGAATGCGGTCGGACAGGCCCGCCTCGGCGACCTTGTCTTTCAGTTCGGTCAGGAAGCTGGTGTGCTTTTCCGTGGCGCGGCCCATGACGATGCCATGGACGTCGTCAAAGCGGCCGCAAAGTTCGATCATTGCATCGACGAAAGCATCGGTGCCCTTCTGGTGACGAATGCGGCCGTAGCAGCCCAGCAATAGACCATCTGGCAAACCCAGTCGCGCCCGAACAGCTGCTTTGTCTTCGGGCGGTGTGAAATCCTGCAAGTTGATGCCATGCATGATGACCTGCGCATCTCTCTCCAGATACTCGGCGGTTTTGCGCGAAGTCGCGACGACCGCGTCCATTTTGTCGATCAGCCATTTGGTGTAGCCGCTATGCGCGCGTTGCGAGGCGCTGGTGAACAGCAGCTTCAATCGCAGCCGCAGCACATTGCGCAGGATCAGGCCCAGCAGCATCTCTGTATTGCGGCGCGCGTGCCAGACGCGCAATGTTTTGCGCGACAAAAAGGGTAGGCGGCCCAGCGGGATATGTGGGATGTCATCCGGCAGACCCGGCCCGGTGGCCGCGATGTCGATCCATTGCACTTGCAACGGCACCAACCGGGCAATTGTCGCGGTCACACCCGAAAGTCTGCGTTTGAGGTTGGGGGCAATGACGCGCGGGTCGGACATGGACACTCCTGGCAGTTCCAGCGTCAGTCGACGCTGTCGCGGCTGAACAGATAGATCACGCAGCCGATGGCCAGCGTGACCGCAAAAAAGCCGAATATCGCTGTGTAGGGCGCGGTCGGGCTGATGTCCACCGTGGCGGCATGGATGCGGCCGGTGACGAATTGCGCCAGTCCTACACCGCCAATGCCGAAGAGGTTCAGCAGGGTCATGCCGCGCCCAACCAGATGCGGTGGCACAAAGGCCCGTCCATGAGCCATGATGACCGGAAAGCTGGCCCCAAGAAACCCGATCGCTGCCATCAGGACAACCGCCAGCCAAATTGCGTTGTCGACCCAAAGGCATATCAGAACCAGCCCCACTGTGCCCAGCGCGTTGCCGCCAAAGATCACCCATTTTCGCGTGCCCAGCATTCGATCGAGCGGCCCATACGCAAAGGTACCTGCAATCATCGCCGCCCCCATGATCAGGGTCGCTGTCCCGATCTGGGTGGTGCTAAGGCCGAAGATATCGCTGAGGTATGGCCCGGCCCAAAGGCCGCGCGTTGCCGCCGACGGGGCATAGGCCACCAGCATCAGCGGCAAGATCGCCCACAGGGCGGGCTCTTTCAGCAGGTCCAGCACCGATCCCCTGTGTTCGGTCTCGACACGTTTGGGATCATGCACGCTGAACCAGATGCCCAACGCGATCGCGGCGGAAAAAACGGCCAGCGTCCCCATCGTGGCCCGCCAACCCATCAGCTCAACCGCCAGCGCAGTAGGGTACGAGGCAACCAGATTGCCGACCGATCCAACGCCCAGCATGACAGCCGCCAAAGTGGCGAAGCGGGCAGGTGGGAATTCGCGGGCGAAGATATAGTAAGATGCCATCAACACCGGTGAGCAGCCGACCCCGATCAATCCCATGGCGATGGCGATGTGAAATGGGGAGCTGGATAGGGCAAACAATGCCGCTCCGCCGGCACCACCGACCAGCAGCAAGACCGCCGCCGTCAGGCGCGGTCCAACTCGGTCCAGTGCCCAGCCTACGGGCAACTGCATGGCAGCAAAGATCAGAAACCAAAGACCGGACGCAAAGGCCAGATCCTCGGGTGTGGCCCCGATATCGCGCCCCAGATCAACACTGAGAACCGCGAGAAAGGCGCGAAAGAACTGGCTGAGCACATAGCCCAGGCACAACACCACCAGACCTGCCTTCATGAAAACCCTCTCCCCCAAACCGGCGAAGAAATGCTTGGCACGTCACGGTGCCACACACAAGCGCGTGTGCTATACTGATTTTGCCGGACAGTGATCACATTCGGGCTATCCTTGTCCTTACCGATTATCCGAGGTGCCAATGAAAGACGCCCAGGCCGCGTTCTATGACAGTCTTCCCCTGTTGCGGGACTTTACCCGTTTGGTGGATCCGGCGCGTTTCTCTGCTGTTCCGGGCGATTGGGCGTTGGGCGTGGCAGATATCGTCGACTCCACCGGTGAGATTGCAAAAGGGCGCTACAAGACGGTGAATATGGTCGGCGCGGCGGTGATCTCGGGCATGATCAACGCGCTCCACGGCAAGGATTTTCCATATGTTTTTGGCGGTGACGGCGCAGGGTTCGCCGTGCCCGCAAGTGAAATCGACACCGCAAAAGCGGTATTGGCAGACCTCAGGCGCTGGGCGGAAGAAGAATTCTCGATCTCGCTGCGCGCGGCGTTGGTTCCGGTTGCCGAAATTCGTAAGGCAGGTAAGGACCTGCGGGTCGCGCGTTATGCGCCGTCTGATGGGGTGGATTACGCCATGTTCTCGGGTGGCGGGTTGGCCTGGGCTGAGGCGCAGATGAAGGCTGGTACCTTTATGGTGCCGCCTGCCAAACCTGGTGCACAGCCCGACCTAACCGGTTTGTCCTGCCGGTGGTCCAACAGCAAGGCACGCAATGGTCAAATCGTCTCGGTCGTCGTTCAGCCCACAGCAAATGCGACCGAGAGTGACTTTGCGGATTTGGCCCGCTCGGTTCTGTCAGCTTCGGAGGGGTTGGAGCGTTCGGGTCATCCAGTACCAGAAGATGGCCCGCCGATCAGCTGGCCACCGCCGGATGTTGGCCTGGATGCCCGCGTATCACGAGCCGGGAACAATTTGTTGCTGCAGCGGATCAAATTGCTGGGCCAGAACTTTTTGATTGCCCTGTTGTTCACATCGGGCAAACGGTTGGGCAATTTCGAACCCGGTCACTACAAGCGCATGGTCAGCCGCAACGCCGACTACCGTAAATTCGATGATGGGCTGAAAATGACGCTGGATTGTGACGCTGCCACGTTGACGCAAATCCGGATGATGCTTGAACAGGCACGCGGACAGGGCAAGATCCGCTATGGGCTGCATGCGCAAGACGAGGCAATGATGACCTGTATCGTCCCCTCGGCGACGCGCGACGATCATGTTCACTTTGTGGATGGGGCATCGGGTGGTTATGCGCAGGCCGCGGCCACCATGTACGCCTGACGCGCTATTTCGCCTTCCATTTCGCCGCCAGCGCCCGGGATGCCCGCGCCAGCAACATCACATCAATGCCGACCGCAAGAAACTGTGCGCCCATTTCATAATAGGCTTGGCTGGCCTCGTCATTGGTGCCCAGAATGCCGGGCGCTTTGCCCGCGGCCTCGATCTTTGTGATGGCGTCCGCAATGACAGCGCGCACTTCGGGTGCTGCGCTGTTTCCCTGAAACCCCATGTCGGTGGACAGGTCCGCAGGGCCGATAAACACTCCCTCGATGCCTTCGACCTTCAGGATATCATCCAGCGCGGCCATCCCGGCGCGGTTTTCCACCTGAACCAAAAGGCAGATCTGGTCGTCTGCAGATTGAATGTACTCGGGGATTGAGCCGTACATTGTCGCCCGGGCCGCACCGGCCCCAACGCCACGCACACCCGTCGGGGGATAGCGGCAGTCCCGAACCAATTGTCGCGCCTGATCGGCGGTTTCAACCATCGGTACCAGAACGGTTTGCGCCCCGGCATCCAGCACCATCTTGATCAAAGCGGTGTCGCCAACCGGAACCCGCACCACCGGATGCGAGGAGCTGGCAGCCAACGCCATAAGCTGATCACGGATTGATCGGATATCGTTCGGAGCGTGTTCACCATCAATGACCAGCCAGTCGAATCCGGCGGTGCCCATAATTTCGGTAGTGATGGATTCCGCAAAACTCATCCAGCAGCCTATCTGCCGATCACCCTGTATTAGAGCCTGTTTGAAGCTGTTTTTTGGGACTGGCATGGCCGGACCTCCTGTTTATGTCAGCGAGCGGGCGATTTCGGTTATGACGTCATAGGCCATTCGAACATCGTCTTCGGTGGTTTCGAACTGACCGGCCTGAAAACGGATCACCAGATCGCCATCCACGCGGGTTTGCGTCAAATAGATGCGGCCGTTGTCATTGATGGCGTTCACCAAACGCAGGTTCAGGTCGTCCAGATCCGCATGACCTTCCGGCGCATAGCGGAACGTCCACAATGACCACATGGGCTGAGTGACGATTTGGAAATCCCCCTCGGCCGCCAGCCGATCATGCAGCGCTACGGACCAGTTCACGTGATTGCGCAGGCGTTGGCGCAACCCTTCCAGCCCATATGCCCGGATCACGAACCATAGCTTGAGCGCCCGGAACCGACGGCCAAGTGGCACAGACCATTCCGAATAGTTGATGATACCGTCCTTGCCATGGGTCTTGAGGTATTCAGGGCTGATCGCCAGCGTCTGCACCAGATCATCGGGGTCTTTCAGGAAATGCGCACAGCAATCGAACTGCACACCCAGCCATTTATGCGGGTTGAACACGATGCTGTCGGCCTGATCCACGCCGGGCCAGTAGTGGCGGTATTCCGGGCAGATCATGGCCGATCCGGCCCAGGCCGCATCTACGTGGGAATAAAGCCCGTATTTCCGGGCAATTTTCAAACATTCATCCACGGGATCGGTTGCACCTGTTCCTGTACCGCCAACGCAAAGGATGACGCCCGCCGGATGCAAACCAGAGTCTAAATCGGCCTGGATCGCTGCCTCCAATGCTGCGGGATCCATCCCGCGCCAATCTCCCTTGATCGGAATCCGCACCAGATTGTCTTGCCCGATCCCCGCAACCCAAATGGCACGATCGACCGAGGTGTGCACTTCGGCCGAGCAATAGACGCGCAGGGGTTTCTGACCAAACAGACCCTGTTGATTTCCCTTCCACTTCAACGCCTTCTCGCGCATCGTTAGCACGGCAGCCAATGTCGCTGACGAGGCGGAGTCTTGAATAACGCCAGCAAATCCCTCGGGCAGGTCTAGCGCATGGCGCAACCAGTCCATCATCCGTGTTTCCATCTCGGTCGCAGCCGGTGACGTTTGCCACAACATACATTGCGGTGCGATGGCGCTGGCCAGAAACTCGGCTAGGACCGATGGGGCAGAGGCGTTCGAATTGAAATAGGCAAAGAACCTTGGATGTTGCCAATGGGTGATCCCCGGCATCACGATCTGTTCGAAATCCTGAAAAACGTCCTCCAGCGGCTGTGCGTGCTCGGGTGGCAGCGCGGGCAGGGCATTGAGGATATCCCCCGGCTCAGTCCGGGCGCGGACGGGTTTGTCACCTACAGTCAGGTGGTAATCCTGCGTCCACTCGGCAATTCGTTTGCCCCAATCCGAAAACTCATCCCACTTCATCGCAACCCTCAGATTTCTGCCAACCCCGGGATCGGACCGGGACTTAGTTTCTTTGTGCGTCCAGTGATCGTCATTCTGAAGAAAACGTCAATATTAATTGCTTTGTTTACTAATTTTGAGATGACGCTCGAAGCTGCGATATGCCTAAAAGGGCCATATAATACATGGTCAAGTACTTGATATAATTAGTGAAATTATTAGCCAGTTGCGGTTTGATCCAATTTGGGCAAAAATTCTACTATGACCAGAGACCTGCCTAATACGTCCCGCTCATTGCCGATTGCACTGCTGCGGGCGCGCGAAAGGGTCATGGGGCCCATTCGAAATATGCTGGCTGATGCGGGTGTTACGGAACAGCAATGGCGCGTTCTGCGTGTTCTGAAAGAAGAAGGTCCTCAAGAGCCAACGCATATAGCGGATCGATCGTGCCTTTTGCTGCCCAGTCTGACGCGCATTCTGCAAAAACTGGAAGCCAAGGATTTGATCCGGCGCCGGGTCCATCCCGAGGATAAGCGTCGTCAGATCATCGATATCACGGCCAAAGGCGAAAAGATCATCCAAGACAACATGCAGGTGACACTACGTTTGGCTGAAGAGATCAAGACCCAGCTAGGCCCGGATCGGCACGAAGCGCTGCTGGACCTGCTGAACGATCTGCATGATCTGAAGACCTGATCGCACGTCGCGCATGCAAAGGCTTTTGTCCCCGCCAGAGAAGTATGGGTATCCTCCGGCGGGGTGGCCAGACTTTGACTGGACTGCGTGTCTGGCCCGCGGCCGGATGGATTTATCCGGCTCACACCTCAGAGAAACAGCCACCTGAAAATAAGCGGACATCCGGACGCAAAGACCGTGTGGGGGTACAGGTCTTTGGCCGTCGCTCTCTGATTCAGTTGCACTCGCCTACAGGCAAATCACCTGATCAGCGACGAGTGGATTTCGGATATCGCCAGGGAATGAGTGTCAAAACGATGGTGGCGTGATCCATGATACAACCAAAGGTAGCGCGCACCCAAGGCTTTCCAAGGCAAAACTTTGAATTGTGAACAGCCAGCCACGGGGCTAGTTCGCGTGATAATGATGCCTGGCGCGAACCTGCATGGCTTGTTCAACTGGTCCCGCCAACTTAGAAACAAGCTGCAAGTTGCAGTTAGGGGGCTTTGATACCGGACAGCTTGTTTTCCTTACCCGACCCGATTTCGATCCCGGTTGAGGGTGAATTGTCGACCTAACCCGTGGGGCGCATTTTCTGTGTCGGCCGAAATTATGCGGCCCATGCGGCCGAAATGGGAAATGAGGTCGATCGTGAGGCGTCTTTCTACTTGGCAAAATCTGCTCCGAACGCGGTTCTGTTGGGTGCAACCGTGCCTTATCCGCCTGGAACTGAGAATTTTCACCACGAGATGGAACTGGCGGTCGCGATCGGCAAACCCGTTTTCCGTGCGACGCGTGCCGATGCGCTGGATGCGGTTTATGGCTATGGTTGTTCGTTGGACATGACGCGCCGTGACCTGCAAGTCCGCGAACGGAATAAACAGCGCCCGTGGCATTTGGGCAAGGATCTGGAAAACGGCACTGTGTTGGCCGCTTTGACCCGCAGGGCAGATTGGTCCCCGGACGACAATAAACGCATTTATCATAACGCGAACGGGGAAACGCGACAGGACGCGACGCTGGAAGAACTGATCTGGAAGATAGATGAGGTCATCTGCCATTTGTCCGGATACTATCACCTGCGGCCCGGTGATCTGATCCTGACTGGTACACCGGCTGGAGTTGGCCCGGTGTTGGCGGGCGATTTCCTGGAAGGCGGGATAGACGGGTTACAGTCTATCAGCCTGAGTCTGATCTGAAAAAAAGACCCTATTTAGGGTCATTTAACCAATCACGGGCGAATTCCACGTTGTCCAGCCCGGCAAATCGTCGGACTCGGTCGAGCTCTGACTGCAACCTTTTGGTTCTGGCATCGGACCAGCGAACGGATCGTTCCGGCCATAAGGCGCTGATTTGCAGCGCCCCGCAATCCCGGTTGGCTTTCATGTCAATCCGCCCGATCAATCGGTCGCCCTCAAGCAACGGGAACACATAGTAACCGTAAGTGCGCTTTGGGGCAGGTACAAAAACCTCGATGCGATAGTGAAAGCCGAACAACCGTTCGGCACGGTTACGGTCGCGCAGCATGGGATCAAATGGGCTAAGGACCCGAATGCGGCCTGGGGGACGGGGTGCAACCTCTGCATCCTCGGAAATGTTTGGTCGGGCGATCACTTTGCGCAGCTTGCCGTCCGCGCAGGTCACCTCAATCTCTTCCAATTTTCCCTGAATTAGACCCTGTTCACACCAGAATTTTGCCTCGCTTGTCGTGACAGTGTCCCAAAACGCAGCCAATTCGCCCGAGGTTGCAAACCCCAACCGATCAAGCGCCGCGTTGCACAGCCAATCCACCGTCTCCTCGGCATCACAGGGCATATTGCCCAGGCAAAGATGCGTTTCGATCACCCGCTCAGTCAGATCATAGCGCTTTTGAAATCCTTGCCGCCCTATGACCGTCAGTGCGCCCGAACGCCAAAGAAACTCCAGCGCCGTTTTTGACGGATGCCAGTCCCACCAGCCGCCGGACCCCTTTTTCTCGTCCTTGCCAACATCGGACGAGGATACTGGCCCGTGATCCCGGATATGTTGCAGAACGGTTTCAAATCGCTGCTCGAACCCGTCGCGGCGCCAGTTTTTCCATCGGGACTTCAGCAGATCTGCATCGCGCTGAAACCGCAAATGCCAGTGCGGATAAAACGCCATCGGAATGACAGCGGCGTCATGGGTCCAGTGTTCAAACAGCGCCTTGTCGCTTTCGTACAAGCGTTTGAGATTGCCTGCGCGATAGGATGGGCGCCGCGAAAACAGGATCATGTCATGGGCGCGCGCAACCGTGTTGATGCTGTCCAATTGCACAAAGCCAAGACGATGGATCAGGTCCAGCAATTCCGCGCCTTTTGCGCCGCCCGATGGCGGCTCGGCCAATGCATGACGATCCATGAACAGCGCGCGAGCTGTTCGGTTGTCCAGCCGTTGCAGCGCCACGCGTTCAGCGCCGCTTTAGGGTGTCGCCAAAGCTGATCTTGGGGGTCAGGGTCACACGCGTGTCGACCTCGGCATTGGGATCAGCCAATTGCGCCGCGATGATCTCTGCGGCTGTGCGTCCGATCTCCAACCTGCAGGCGTCCATTGTGGCCAGCTTGCGCGGCAGACCCTGCAAAAGCTCGACGTTATTGAACCCGGCCAGGCCGATCTGTCCCGGCACATCAATACCCTGATCCAGCAAATACAGCAGCCCACCTGCACCGATCATGTCATTGGAGTAATAGAGGAAATCCAGATCGGGGGACCGTTCCAGCATGGTCTGGGTCATCTCACGCCCTTTGGCCAGAGCCGATCCACCAGAGTAGAATTCGCGATCCTCGATCTCAACCCCGTGTTTGCCCAGAACTTCGGTGAAGCCTTCGAACCGTTTGCGAGCCCGGTGATCCAGCGGCATTTTGGTGCCCATGAACCCGATATGCTCATATCCGGCCTTCAGGATCGCCTGCGCCATTTCGCGCCCGGCACGACGATGGGAAATCCCAACCATCGCGTCGACCGGTTTGCCGTCGGTGTCCATGATCTCGACCACTGGAATACCCGCGGAATCCAACATGGCGCGCGCGGCCTCGGTGTGTTCGAGGCCAGCAATGATCACTCCGGACGGCCGCCACGAGAGCATCTCGTACAGCACTTTTTCTTCTTTTTCCGGCATATAGTCGGTGACGCCCACAACCGGTTGCAACTCGGTGTCTTCCAGCACCTGATTGATACCTGTCAGAACCTCGGGGAAGACCATGTTCGACAGCGAGGGGATAATCACCGCCACCAAATTCACCCGGCTAGATGCCAATGCGCCCGCGATTTTGTTTGGTACATACCCCAGCTCTTTCGCGGCGGCCAAGACGCGGGTGCGCGTGGCGTCCGAAACATCGCCCCTGTTGCGCAGAACCCGACTGACCGTCATTTCCGACACTCCGGACGCTTCCGATACATCACGAAGGGTAAGCGGGCGTTTGGTTTCTGTTGTCACTGAGGCACCTGCGATGTTGTTTTGCCCGATGGTAGCGTGAACAGCGCAAGTTTTACAACCGTCGCGCAAAGGTCATGACAAGGTTGAAAAACCCGGCTAAAGAGAGCGTCGCGCGGCCCCGTGGCTCAACTGGATAGAGCAGCCCCCTCCTAAGGGGCAGGTTGCAGGTTCGAATCCTGCCGGGGTCGCCAAAAACACCTGAAAAATATGGCTTATTTGCAAGGGGTTCTGCAGAAGCTTGCAGAAACGCCCGTTTCGTTTTCTGCCGAATTCTCCGAAAACGACCGAAATCTCGTACAAAACCTGTACAAAATTCGCGCGTTTGTGCGTATTTCGGTGGCCAATCATGAGCCGCCATAGCTTTGATCCCGAAATCGCCGGGCGTGTGGGTCTCAATGCAGCGGTGATTTTCCAAAACATCACCTTCTGGATCGAGAAGAACCAAGCCAATCGCCGCAACCTTCGAGACGGGCGGTATTGGACTTACAATTCGATCTCGGCCTTTGGTGAGTTGTTCCCCTATCTGAGCGAAAAGCAGATCCGAACAGCGCTCGAAAAGCTGGTCAGCGCAGAGCTGCTAATCAAGGGCAATTTCAGCGATGATCGTTATGATCGGACCTGCTGGTATGCCCTAGGCAACTCCATTTTCCCAAATGGGCAAATGGATCCGACCGAAAGGGAAATTGATGCATTTGCCCCTGAGGGCAAGCCATCTGCCCCAGAGGGCAAATCCTATGAGAACAGATATAAACCATATCAAAAACCAAATCCTTCGCACGCGAAGGCGGCGGTTGAGGATGAGGTTTCTGAAAGGATTTTGTCGGCCTATCCGGAGGATCGCATTCGCGGCAAAGCGGTTTGCCTTTCGCAGATCCGCCAAGCCCTGGCCGACGGTGTGGACGCGAAAGACCTCGAGGACGCCGTGCGGGCATATGCGAGCGAGAGCGAAGGATTCACTCGATCCAAGGTGTGCTTCTCCGACAATTGGTTCAGCACTGGCCGTTGGTTGAAATACCTTCACGACGTTGAGGAGGCGCGGGAAGCGGGCAAGGCAAAAGAGGTGGAATTGCTGAAAGGCTTGGCCGACTGGGTCACGGACCGCCATCCACTGTGCCGCCACATCACACCCGGCCAAGTGACAGCCTTGCTGGCTGCAAAGCTTGTCAGCCCTGCTGAAATCGAAGCGGCGGGGCTCAGAGCATGAGTGCGACCGATCCCCACAAAGAGCAGAGAGCAAGGTTACCCACCGATTACATCGGCGGGACTTGTGAGGGGCGGCAAGCCTCCCCTTCAAACCCCAACCAGACGCGCGCAAGCAACGTCAAAGAGGGCCTTTCCGAGAGCGTGATCTTTCGATGCACCCCGTCGGAAAAGGCAGCGCTTGTGGCCAAAGCGCGCGCCGCTGGCCTGCCCAATGCCACGCTGATGCGAGAGGCCTTGGGGCTGGTCGAGGCACGTCGTCGCAAGCTCGTCCCTCGCGTTGATCCGAAGTTGACCTTTGCGATTGCCCGTGTCGGCGGCAACCTCAATCAACTGTCACGCTGGATCAACGGCGCGGTCAAATCTGGTCGCGCGAGCCAGATCGACACGCTTAAGGTCGCGACGCAGCTGGTGGCCATCGAACGGCAGTTGGCGCAGATCGTGGCGGCACACACAGGCGGTAACTGCGTATGATCATCTCATTCTTCTCTACCGGCACAGGCGGCGGTGCGGCCCCCGTAGACTACCTGACAGCGCGTGAAGTTCTGGCCTATGACGAGAACCGCAATCTGATCCGCGACGACAACGGCCAGCCGCAAACCAAGCTCCGCGACCCGCTGCCCGAGGTGCTGCACGGCAACCCCGACCAAACCCGCGACCTGATCGACGCGAGCCCCAACAGGTGGAGCTACACGGCAGGCGTGATCAGCTTTGCCGATAGCGATGATCCCAGTCCCGACGCCCAGCAAGAGGCCATTGAGCTATTTGAGGCTCTGGCCTTTGCTGGACTGGACAGGGATCAATATGATTGCCTTTGGGTGCGCCACTCGCATGAAGGCAACATCGAGCTGCACTTCTGCACGCCACGCCTTGAGCTCAGCACCGGCAAGGCACTGAACATCGCGCCGCCAGGGCATGAGAACGCATTTTCCAGCCTGCGCGATCTTTTGAACAAGAGGCTCGGTTGGGCAGACCCTTTGGACCCAGAACGCGCCCGCGAAGTGAGGGCAACGAGTGAAGCACCGACGCGCGCGCAGGGTCGCGAAGCGCTGCACGATTGGATCCTCGATCAGATCAGCGTCGGCATTATCACGGATCGCGCCAGCATGATCGATGCTTTGGCCGATGCGGGCTTCGAGATCCCCCGCACCAGCAAAAACTACATCACCGCCAAAGACCCCGACACCGGTGAGCGCTGGCGTTTGAAAGGAGAGATTTTCCATGACGACTGGCAAGCCGAATCGCCTCGCCGAGAAATTGAACGCGGACCTGGAGACGATTCGGCGCGACCACGCCGCCTTGATGGAGTCTCAGCTGGAGAGCTTCAGGAGCGATTTCAGCAGCATTGCGACCAGCGCGCTGCATACAATCGAGACCGATATCAGGTTCTTTCTCAGCGACAGCAAGAGCGAGTTGGAGAGGCGGAGCGAGACGATCCGCCGCTGGTTGACGATCTCCCCCTGGGTGATCGTGGCGATGGCCTCAGTCTGGATCGTGACGGTACTGATCACGAGTTGGTTTTGGACGGGTTTGATCTCGCATTCGGAGATGACGGAACTTGGCCTGACACGGATCGAGCAGGCCGGGCAGACATGGGTGGCGCTGGACCAGAGCCGGACCGATTTAAAAACCTGCACGATCGCGGGGACGCCGATCATCTGCATCAAGATCAAGGAACCTTAGATGACAAAGACCCTGACAGCATTGGAACGCGAATTGCTCACATCCGTCGAACGGTTGGTGACGGCCTGCGAGAGCTCAGCCAAGGAATTGCACGCCTTGGAGAAACGCTCGACCAGCAGGATCGAAAGCAAGGTGAATGGATTGGCGCATTGCGTGGCGCTATTGATGAAATCACATCTCACGTCCGTCACCACATTGGCCGACTTGCTGCGCGAGGAGCAGAATTACGACACGCTTCAGGTGGGATTACAGACCAGCTGGAAACTAGCGAAAGACGCCGAGAAGCGGCTGAACGAGAGCTAGATGCCCGCATTAATCACCGTAGCGGTCACTCGCTTTAATCTTACTGCAAGTGTTAGCGCGTTTAGGAGATCTGTAGCGGCATTCCTAAACGCGTTCTGCAGCATTCAGCGACATGCCTGCAATGTACTCCATGGATGCACATGCGGGAAAACCAGCCATTCAGGCCCTCGGGGTTGTACGACCGTGTTGCGGACAAAACCGACCTAGAAATCGCCGAGGTCAATGGCTGCTTTCGAAATACTGCGCCTGCAGAAAAAAGCACCGTGGGCGAAAAGGAGACCTACGCTGCGGAACGCACCAAAGTCCGAATTGGAGTGTTCGCGCCTTAGGGAAACGTGTGAATTGGCCTAATTGGGCACGGTGAAACGTGTTAGCTAAGGCTCAAGTGGCTGTGTAAAATTGGCGACGTTAGCTGCATCCCATATTGCCTAAAAATTCCAGCTAACCTTAATTCCTCCACCGAACTCTTCACCATAAGTGTTGATTGTGTATACAAGGCCGGCGGATACGTCCCACGCACTACCGGGTGCGGCCCGAAGACCAAGGCCAACGGACAGTGAATCCGGCCCGCGATGTGTGCCAACGAACGATTGGGAAACTCCGGGTGTGGAGGCAAAGCCGGCGTTGATACCATGCGTTCTTTGTGAGGAAGCGAGGAAATCGTGCTCGTAGCGCGCAAATCCGATTGGGATAAGTCCGCCGCCAAACTCCGGCCCGGAAAAATTCAACCCGACACTTGCGACGAGGCTTTCTGCAGAAGTATCGTAAACCTTTAGAGCTGTAGATGCATCACCAGTTTCAGTGAAACCATCCTGACTATAATGGGCATAGCCCAATCCAAATTCAGGTGCGAAACTAAATGCTCCTAATGGTTGCCAACCATTGTATTCGGCACGAACGGCGGCTTCGATTGTGCGGCTGCTATAATCTGCATTGTGCGTATTTGCGCCACTCCCAGTGATGGCTGTGCGTGTGCCATCCGTCTGTGCCCAAGACATACCGGCCATCCCTGTTAGCGACCAGTCGTCAACATCGTAGGCACCGTATGCACCGAGGTGAAATGCGGTGGATGAAAGATCCGACGCAAAGGCGGACGTATGTTCATCCAAAGAATACGTGCCATAGCCAACATATGCGCCGATCCGCCCTTCCGCAGAACTCCACAGGTCAGAGCCCAAAATAATTTCTCCCAGATTGTAACCGAAACCAGCAAGATTACCGTCTGAATCCACAGTACCCTCGGAAATTGCCGCATCAATCCAAAAGCGCCGACCGTCATCCGTGAAGCCTTCGGTTCGTCCATCGGCTACACCCGTTCCTCGGGCATTCGACAAAACCATATTACGACGTAAGTCGCTGTGCTCCAACGCCACGGTTATGTAAGATGCGTAGATTTCAGGGTGAAGCGTTTCAACTTGCTGTAGATCCGCATGCGTCAAGGTCTTGTTGCTGTTCACAACCAGATTTCCGTAATTCATCGTGTTGGTCGTGCCCGTGGCAATCAATGGGTGATTCAGCAAACCAATATCCACAAAAGAAATGTCCACACGGTCATCAGCCACCGGATTGTTCACAATGGTATAGACAAGATTTGCAGGCAGATCAGAGCCAGCGGCACTAAGCTGTGTGGCCGTTGCTGCCATCGGGGCCGCGTCAAAACCTTGTACATTGGACGTCAGGTCCGGATTATTGTCCGCCCTCGCAACAGTGTAAATACCGCTGTTTCCCCCTGTGATGTAGTCTGCGGAAACTGCCGTCGGATCAGTGGCAAAAGGAATGAAAAAAACTGTATCGAAGCCTGTCAGTTGTGAGGTAGGCGATCCACCAACATTGGCAACAAGCTCCCCAGCGTAAGTGATGACTCCCGGGACGCAAACGCCGCCAATGCATTCTCCGGCAGGGCTGATGCCAACCAAAACTTGGTTGGTGCCTGCAAATTCAAGGTTTTGTGCATTCAACACCACCGATTGCAATCCAGGTGACACGCCGCCGCTTCCTGCGCCCAACGGCGATGCTGAGACCAGATCGATTGTGCTGTTCGTAAATCGCGCAACGTCAATGCCATCGGCGACCCCAAAGTCGCCAAAACTGGAACGCGTTCGCAGTGTACCGGAGTCAACGATCAGTCTGTCGAGGTTGTTGTAGAATTGGAAACGGTCGTAAAACGTACCACCGTTCTGAACTCTGAGGTCAAGCCATGCGTCGGGTACGTCTGTTCTTACCGTATAGCCGGTTGTGTCCAAAGTGCCGCCGTCAATCCATACCTGGTCGACTTGCAGGCCGCGCCCCAGGTTATTCGCACCGGTCGAGGTTATTGTCGTCGTGCCAGCGCCAACTTCCAATAACACGGCTTGCGGGTTGGCAGAGGCTCCCAATACAGCCGCTTCCGCACTTCCAAAGTTCAAAGTACTGTCGCCGCTAAACGATAGGGTGCTGCGTACGCCATTGCGTTGCTCGATGCGCAGTGTACCGCCATTTTCAAGTGAAACCGTACTGTTGTTGAAAACGGGTGCCGTTAGGCGAAGTTCGGAGGACAAGCCATCCACCGTAACATTGCCGCCATTCACCGTGGACTGTGGCAAGCCGGAGCCCACGTTACTGAGCAGCCCTAAAACGGAGTTTTTTTCGACTACCAGGTTTGCCCCTGAGCCAACTGTCAGATTCCCTTCGGTGCGCGGCGTGATTGCCGTTCCATCGAATGTTAGATTCGCGCCATCGTCGACCACCACCGACAAACGGTTCAAGTTCGTTGACTGATTGCCAAGTTGGAGGAGGTTGTCGCCTGTTTCAGCGCGAATGACAGGCGTGCCGCCACGCGGTGCTGCCATGAACAAGTCTGTGCTGTCCTCAAACGTCAGCGAGGCATTGCGCAGCGCCAAAACGCCGCCGCGCCCAACGGATCCATCCCCTATCAGCAGGTAACTAATTTGACCCGTGTGTGCTCCATCATCGCTTGCGCCATCTCTCAGCGTTACAGCAGTATTTTCAAGGGTAAGCCGGTCAAACTCCAACTCAACGACTGTATTGCTTGGGACGGTATTTTCTGTTGGTATATCATACGCGGTGATTTCTAAGGCTGTTTTCCCGCCGTCAGTTCGCGCAGAGCCGAAATAGGTATTCGCCCAACTGCTATTAAGCCCCCTTGTAAAACTTACGTTGCCGGCAAACCTCAGATGCCCCCCACGCGCAGAATTTGCAATCCAGTCGGAATCAAAAACCAGCCCATCATGCGATCCAATTATTGGATTGATCAAGCGGTTCGCGGGGTTTAACCCCAATAAAAGACTTGCATCAACAAGCGTTCGTGCGCAGCCCAAACTCAAGCCTGGCTCGGAAGCGACAGAGCAGTAGCCCTGCGCCGACGCCGTTGAAGCGCCCACGAGTTGAATGGTTGCAAGCGCGCAAGAGGTCAAAAGACCTGTTCTGAGTTTACTAGCCATTTGAAGTTCCTTTGCGCCCAACTTGATTTAAACATTTCCAAAATAACATCGTATACATTCACAGAGTCATAACGCTGCCTATTTCCGGTCAACAAAATTGCGAAACCGATTCATTTTTGGATTAACCGCTGCAACCTTACACAGCTTTTTCAGCTATTAGGCTCCGTCAACTATTAGGCTCCGTCAATTGAAAAATGACACCATCCAATCCGTTGTTCTGTCACTTTTTCAGTTCTCGCGACGCCAGCTTGGATCGAGAGCGATCAAATTTTTCATTGTTCCCGTGCCATGGGCCGCGCCGTAAAGCACTATGACACTACTCTGTGCTTCATTGATCGCCCTCGCTAAGTGCCAGTTTCTCTGATCGATTGTGACATTGGTAAGTTGCGTGACATCCGCAGTTGGCATGACGAACTCCTCAATTGGTACGGTGAGGTTCTCGTCACTGATGTCAAGCGGACCAACCAAATTCTCGTAGGCGTCTGCCAGCTCGGCCGGAGTCAGATCGACGTTGACGTCTCTGCCACCCGGAAAACCCAAGAACATCGCGTTATCCTGCCCTATCAAGCCGTCAGATGCATTCTGCGCATAAAATGCTGGTGTGGGAATGATACCATACATAGCCCTGATCCTACGCTTGTCTGCGAGGGTCGCTGCTTCGAAGTCGATGAACTCATAGAAAAGGTCGCTACCCTGCGCTTTAAGACGCTTCACCTCGCCAGCCACCGCCTCATAAAACGCGGGCTCGGCTTGGTGAATCATAGGAATAAAATGAAGAGACCGAGTTCCGTTGGAGAACGTGAACACTCTGGCGCTGGAGGCAGTACCGTCTATGTAGAACTGGCCTTCCGTCAGCGTCTCGATTTCGCCCCCGGGCCCTTCTTGCACCCCCTCCAGAGTGAGGTGACCTGACGCGTTTGCGCAAACCGCCGCCAAAAAGAACGCGATGCCGGCGGCCAGTCGTAGTCGAAGAGACTTCATGTGAAACCTTCCATATCTTCATCCAAAGCTCGGATATTATGCTAAACAGCGCCGGTAAATTAGTCACTCATTTCCGAATCTGATGATGCATTGTCGTCGGAGTTTTGGTTGGCCTTGCTGCCGCTTTGGGCGCAAAATATTTAGACAGCTATCACGAATGTCCCCAAAGTGAATGCTTGGCCATTTCAATCCTAAAGCCAGTCCAATTTAGAAGGTGTGATGCTCTCAATTTGGTTGAATATCTGACTTACTTAGAGCGTCTGCTACGGACGCAGCGCCGAGAACCATAATGTTGCTAGAAGACGACGCCCATCCCACGATGGATACATCACTGTCCTGAAATGCCGCAATGTCGGATTCGAAACCCAGTGTTTGCCCGCCGTGGCCCCAGAGACCGGTGGTCTTTTCCACAAGTCCAATTCCGTAAAGCGGCACAGTCAAACTCCCAACCCACAAGGTATCTTGCATCACGGCCAGTGTTTGAGGTGAGTTGAAAAGTTCACCACCTACGAGCGCGTCAATAAAGATGTGCATGTCCTCGATAGTAGAAATTACAGCGCCAGCAGCCCAACCTTGGGACATGTTCCATTTCGAGGTTTCATAGTCAAAGGGAGCTTCGAGATACGCTCGCGGCAAACCAAACTCGGGGAGCGGGACGTCGTTCCAGAAGAAAGTATCCCCCATGCCCAACGGAGCAAAGATACGAGTTTCGAATATGTCGGCGAGTGGTTTGTCTTCGATTTTTTCAATAATGAGTCCAATAAGGATGTATCCCGTATGGCTATAAGCCCAGGCATCTTCTGTTCCGGGTGCAAAGGTCGGCGAGCCATGATCGACCGCAAACTGCACAAGCTCTAGCGGACTGAAACCGGCTGTAAGCGCGACAGGATCAGTCAACCCGGCCTCCATGATGCCCGGTGTGCCGTCGGGCGCGTTGTCTGTATAGCTGAAGATACCGGAGGTGTGCTGGGCGAGTTGGCGCAAGGTGATCCTATTGCCCTCCGGCAATTGCCGCGCAATTTCAGGCAGATGACTTGAGAGCAGATCATCAAGCGATAGCTTCCCTTCTTCTTGCAACTGGAGGAGCACGGCTGCCGTCATCATTTTCGTGTTGCTGCCAATTTGAAATGGCATTTGACAGTCAATGGTAATCGAAGCATCCGGGTCGGCTAGGCCCACTGACTTGGCATAACGCCAACCGGTAGATCTCACAGAGAGAACGGCACCGGGTGCAGTGCCAAAGGCCAACCCATTGGGAGAAGTCAAATCGACCGCTGAAGACAGCAGTGCGTCGAGGGCCTCTGTGACGGCTTCGGGCGCATTCGTTTCTATCGCGCATGTGCCGAATTCCGCAGCGACAGCCGGCAATCCAACCAATGAAGTCGTTGCCAGCGCGATCGCCCCAAATGGCCTAACCAAAAATCGGCAAACTCGTCTAAAAAGACTCTTAATTACATCTGAATTCTGTGGAATGTACATTCTTTGCGGCCTCCGTTCGCAACAAGATCAAGCCCCAGACCTATCCGGAAGCATATCAACCAAAGCCGATGCTCGCATAGTCGGCTTTCGCAGGAGAGTTACAAAACTCGGCTTTTGCCTCCTTAGATCCAACAATCACGTGCGCGAACGATTGGCTTGTCGGCATCCAAGTCACGATGGCCCGAAGTCGGCGGTCGAACACCAACGAAGATTCTATTTGCGCCGCTTAACCAAAAGCGAAACAAATATCAAAATCAATCCCAGTGCAGCCAGTATGAAAGTCAGGGGAAGGAAAAAGCTCTCCTGCAGGACACCGTTTGCATCTACATCGCCATAAAAAGCTGTCTCAGACAACCATGACAAGCCGGCGAGAACCAGAGCTATAAATCCTGAAATACGAAGTTTAGAATCCATGATGAACTTTCCAATCTGTATTAATTTTGGATACGAGACAGCTACGCTATTGGGGTACCTTTCGATCAGTTGGTGTTTCGATCGAGTAGTGATTTTAGTTTTTCGGCCTGTCCATTAGACAACGCCAAGATGAAGCTCGTGCCCTGGATCGCACCGGCGATTTGCACAGAGTTGACCAATTGGCCACCAATACGAATGTCCATATTCTTACCAATAGATTGCTCTGTGAAGGCAGCCAGAGGGCTTGCGATCTCAGGTGTCAACTCAAGTCGAACCTGCGACTGCCCATCCTCCCCGCGTTGAATCTCTAGTTCGACAACATCATTTTGAGTGACCCTGATCGGCCCCAGCCAAAGCGCTGCGTTTTGCTGTTCAACGACGCAAATAGGGTGCTGTCCGGGATTTTGCCCCCCGCCAAGATCAAGGCACACATCATTATATTGTGCCTTCTGAAAATTGAGCCCAGCCCAGAACGACATAGCTCCAATCACTATGGCCGCCGCGACGATCATCAAATTATTCTTTGTCATTCGCAGGCCCTCAAAAAGGTTCTCAGTTGCCCCAGAGTCAATAAGTCTTCGCCACATTGGAGGTGCGAATTGCGGCAAGGTTCAGCAACATTATCTAAGGCGCACATCATAGTCACGCAAGCTTGCCTGAGGGCCGGATGCTTCAACCGCCCCCTTAGCAATCAGGTACTGAAGCCTGCCGGACAGAAACACATCATTCAACAAGTTGTTTTCATCGCAACGCCCCATCGCCGTTCCGACAACACGTGCAGCAGAAACCCAGTCTTTTGAACAACAGGCCAACAACAGGCTGTCATAGTAATCCGCGGGAACATCGGCGATCTTGCCTGCTTCCCATTTACGCAGTGTCGCTCCGCTGTCTCGCTGATGCAGAAAATCAGAAGACAGCGCTGCTTTTGTCATAGAGTCTACCGCTTCTCGTTGATCAAAAAGGCTCGCCAGTAAAGCCGGGGTTTGCGGACCAATATAGGGCAGTGACTTTAGACCCGTCTTGCCAACGCGCATCACCGGCCCTCTGAAATCGCGCAGACTATAACAAGCCATCCCGAGAAAGGTCTTTTCCGACGCATTCTCGCCGGCCCAAATGCAAACTTCTGGCGCAAGATCCTGCGCCAAGTGGACTGAGAGGCTGTCGAAATCGGCCAATGAAGGAACCGGGTCCTCAGGCACCTGGCCATAGTTTTGGAAAAGCGCTCCGAAATATGCCGCCCGCGCTTGTTTGTCGTTCAAAGGCCCGTGGCTCAGGTCATCATCGAACACATGAACGTGCCCTGTCAGGCCGTAAGTTGCAACTGCCGCGCGCAGACACCCTCCCGCACTTCCTCCCAAAACCAGATGTATGTATGCGGGCTGTATCATTGTTTACCTTTGACTTTAAAACACGATTGGATTGTCAGGCTACACGTCCCGGCGTGAGGACACGCTGCTTGAAGTAAATCACTTTCCGCGCGGTTTCCCAGTCTGAATATTTTTAATTTGAACAAAAAGCTTGCCGCGCCACAGCCTAATTGTAACTCTAATAACGTGAGAAATAGGGCTGCCAAAGTAAAACGAGGAGTTTAAGAATGGGTTTCACGCAATCGGTCAAGACCTGCCTGTCCAAGTATGTCGTGTTTTCGGGCCGCGCGCAGAGATCAGAGTATTGGTGGTTTGTTCTGTTCGTTGTCCTGGTCAGCGTCGGGTTGGCGGTACTCAGTTCGGTCCTTTTTGGCACTGATCCGGAAACAGGACAGGGATCGAACTTGCTGAATTCGGTTTTCCAGTTGGCGATCTTGCTACCCTTGCTTGCTGCGGGATGGCGTCGTTTACATGATACAGGCCGTCCTGGATGGTATCTTCTCCTTCCAATGGCCTTCAGTATCGCAACGATGTTCATGCTGCTGACCGGGGTTGCAGTTTTTTCAGCGCTCGAAACTGGCGTTGAAGACCCTGAGACTTTGAGAGGACCAGCAGCCTTTCTTGGTGCAACCGGTTTGATGGTCATGTACGCGATTCAACTTGGCCTTTCGGTCTTGATGATTTGGTGGCTTTCTCGACCTTCGCAAGAGGGCACGAATGCTTATGGAGCACAGTCGTAAGCGGGTGATCAATCGCCTTTACCTCTACACCGCATGACGGTTATCACCCCAGAAATCGGGGATTTTTAGGAGTTAAGAATGAAGAACACTTTCCTTTCTGGGTGTCTACTGTTTTGCATATCCGCTGCACCTGCATTTGCTGAATGGGGATTTAGCGGTGGCCAGACCCCAAATGCGTTTATTCAGACCGGCGACATGACGCTGGAATTGCAATGTGACCGATTGCGCTTTGCACCTGCCGGGTATCCCGACAGCGAAGATATCGTCGGGAAGCAAAGCCTTTCAATTCGGTTTATGAAAAATGGCTCGACAGAAGTCGGATCTTTCCAAGCGGGTCAAGGGAACGCCACCCTGCGGATTGTCGATAACTATCCTGTCGAAGTTGTGTTCCAAGACTCCGCTGACTACCAGTTCATTCTGGATCAGATTGCAGCCAACGCCGTCCTCAATCTATCCATGGCGGATCAAGATGTGAGCTATGGGCTTTTTGACCTTAAAGGGTCGGGCAAGGCTATTCGATCACTGCGGTCCTCTTGCGGTTCTGCACCCCAAGCAGGCAACAACACCATGGAGGCCCCAGAGGGGGTGGTGTACTGCGGCGGTGGCCAAGTAAAACGCCAGATCGAGTACCTGATCCTTGATAAAGCACAGGGCGAATGGGACGCTATCGTGACAGTCAACGGCGACACCACGCGTGCAATGACGGCCTATAGCTACTTTGGCAATGCACAGCCGCCACAAGGTTTTGTGGTCGCGTTGTTGGGAGAGGACCGGTCTGAGTTCCTCATCTTCAAAGATGGCAACAAGAACTGGCTCGAATACGGAGACTACCAATACAACCAGTGCAATTGACTTAGGGGCTCGGTGTCTTCCGGGCTCAAGTTTGGCCAGTCTCATTTCTTTTGCCGCGCCTTTAATTCATTCTACTAAAATGACTTCATTAAACCCAGAAAGGTAACAGACATGAACACAACATTTAAACTGGCTTCCTGCGTGATATTCGGCACTTTTTTGTCAGCATGCGTGGAAGATACTGGCTCTATGACGTCATCGCCTACTCCGGCAGACCAGGCTTGTCTAAATGCGGTTGCACAGTCGACCGGCAATAGCCAAGTGCGACTTTTGTCATCTGAGTTTTCTGAAGCGGGAACTTTGGTTACAGTTGGTGTTGGCCCAGATGCAGCACCCTGGGAGTGCATTGCCTATAGCGACGGAACGACCACCGGTATCACGTCTTTGACAAACGAGGGCAGCGCTTAAGGAAAAGGGTCACGTCGGTGGGCGTGACCCGAAACACCTTGTGGGCTGCAGAGTTTGTTTCAACAAACACATTGAAACAGCAAAGACCTTTGGGCAAATACCACGGTGCGACTGAGGGCAAAGGTAAGGGAAGTGCAATGATCTCATGGTTTTTTGTCTCTGGCTACAAACAGCGCAACTGGCCATTTTCTTGGGTAAAAGCTCTATTCATAAGCGCGCTGACTTTTTCCACGCCGGCTTGGTCACAAGATGTCTCTAGATTGCCTCCAGCCCTTCAACGAATAGTCGATGAAGCTAAGATGGCGTGCGCCGAAGTAAACAACGGCGAATTTGCACTGGAATGGGGAAGTGTACAGAGGATCGATCTAAACGGAGACTTGCGTAGCGACTGGGTCTTAAATGATTTTGGGTTTGCATGTTCAAGCGCTGCATCGCTCTATTGTGGGACGGGAGGGTGCATGTCCCATTTTCTCATCGAAGATAATGTTGCCACGCTTCTAAATCAGGGATGGGAAATGGTGACCATCGGCCCAAGTCGGGTGCTTGTTGCAGAGGTACACGGGTCACAATGCAATGGGATCGGCCCCACGCAGTGTTTTGTCGCAAGCGTATGGGACCCCGAGGAAAAAACCTGGCGCAGCGCTGAAGCAGAGTGGGAGTAGAAATGTTCAACGGATGCAAGCAAATCATTTGCGGGTTATGGATACTTCCCGCGGCACTCAGCTTGGCAGGGTGTATAGAAACGGCACCGGAAATCGCGATCAGCGAACCTGATCCGGACCTTGTTTTCGTCCGCGGCCACCGTGGGCCAGCAGATGACTGCAAGCTTGTCGGCGAAAGTGCATTCACAGCGGACTTCCTGGATGATGCGGCCGATCTCGTGGCGTGCCCCACCGGCAGCGCCTCTATGGAAAGCCTCATGGCCGAAACGGGCGCACAGATGGTCACACAGACAAACAGCTTCACACTTTTCAGCATTCCCTACCGCTAAGCCTCTCTGCCTCAGACCAATAACCCCGTCCTATTGCGCGACTGGCCAACTTCTATTGTCCACTCAAGACGCCGCAAACTTGAGCCGAAAGTTCGAAAAGTCCACTGACCGACGATTACACCAATGAAATGCTGCGCCGTGCACGAACGTCTCCTTCCGCGAGCCGCACCGCCGCATTGCCGAGGGGCGGTAATGTCGGCTAGGGGCCGTGATTTCCCCGGCAATTTTGACCGTATCCCGAAAGCGGACTTTAGCTGCATCACAGAAAATTGGTAAAATGGGCTCATACCGGACCTTAGCTGCGCGATACCTGAAGGACCGGAGAGCGGACAAAACGGTCATTCGCAAAACCGTGCCTTCTGTCGCCATAGGCCCATTCACGACCTTATGAACTCTGTCAAA